>JBNJEK010000013.1:0-36541 GCA_051745855.1 Armatimonadota bacterium | reverse complement strand
CGTTCTCTGTCGCGGGCTGGATTACCTCCTGCCGTGTGGGAGCCGCCGCGCCTGGAGGAAGTAATGAGCATCATCTTTCTCGCCGACGACTTTCCGCCCGAACTGGGTGGAATTCAGACATTCTCCTGCGAACTTGCGCGCGCGACGGCAGAGCTTGGGGAGGAGGTCGTTGTCGTTGCGAGCCGCCAGGATGAGACCGAGTCTGTCGATGCCGACCTGCCCTTCACGATCATCCGCGTGCCGACCGGCGGCAGCTACCCGATGGCCGCGATGAACCTCTCGGCGGGGGCGCAGCAGGCTGGCGCGACGCTGGCGGAGACGCCTCCTCGCTGCGTGGTGGCGACGAAGTGGTCGCCCGAGGGCCCCGCCGCGATCCTCGCATACGGGAACCTGCAGTGCCCTCTCGTACTGATCGGTCACGGAGGCGAGTTCAGCCTCAGCAGCCGCAGTCTCCTCAAGTGGCTGACGCAGAAGGTCGTCCTCAAGCGGATGCACCTGTGCCTTGCGAACAGCCACTACACCGCAGGGCTTTTCCGGGAGGCGGGCATTCCGGACGACCGACTCGGCATCATCTACGGAGGCGTCCGGGTGCAGGACTACGATGTCCCGCAGCAGCGGGTGGCCCGGCTTCGCGAGGAGATGGGCCTCGGCGACGGGCCGCTTCTGGTCACGGCGTCGCGGATTGTGGAGCGCAAGGGGCATGACACGGTCCTGCAGGCCCTCCCCGATCTGCTCCAGCGCTTCCCGGGCCTCGTCTGGGTGGTCACCGGGGAAGGGCCGCTCGAGGAGCAGCTTTCCGCGCAGGTACAGGCGCTGGGCGTGGCCGACTCCGTGCGTTTGGTCGGACGCGTCGAACGCGAACGCCTTGCGGCCCTCTACGCGGTGGCCGATCTCTACGTGATGCCGGCCCGCCCGGTGCGGGGAAAGCTGGCCGAGGGCCTGGGGCTGGTCTACCTCGAAGCCGCGGCGGCAGGTACGCCGAGTGTGGCAACGGACTTCGGCGGAATTCCCGACGCGATCGTGGACGGTGAGACCGGCCTGCTGGTCGAGCCTGACGATCCCGAGGCGCTTGCGGCCGCGATTGCGGAGTTGCTCGAGGATGATGAGCGGCGGACGGCGATGGGGCGGGCCGCCAGGGAGCGGGTCCGCGATGAGTTCACGTGGACGCGCGTCGCCGAACGCTTCCTCGAGCATCTGGATGCGCTTGAGAGCGGCGGTGAGCAATGAGCGTCGGCGGACCGCGCACAATCGCGTACGTGGACCATGCCGACGAGGTCGGTGGCGCTGAGAAAAGCCTCTGTGAGTTGATCGCCCACCTCGACCGAGACCGCTTCGCGCCGGTCGTGATCCACCGGCCCGGCGCTGACTGGCTGAAATACGCCGAGGGCGCCGATGCCGAACTGCGCCCCGCGATCCCCGAGAGCGATCTCTACGACGCGAAGCGCAGCGAACTCGGCGGAGGCGCCGTGGCGGGCGTCAGGCGAATGCTCGGTGCGTTGCCGCCGGTGGCCGCGCTCCACCGGGAATTCGGCGCGGTCGGCCCCGCGATCGTGCACACCAATTCCGCGAAGATGCACCTGATCGCCGGGGCGGCGGCGCGTCTGCGCCGGCTCCCCGTGCTCTGGCATATGCGCGACCTGATGACCGACTCAGGCGCCCGGGCGTGGCTCAAACGCGCGGTCCGGCGCATAAGGCCGGAGGTCATTGCCATCTCCGAGGCCGTGGCGGCGCAGTTCGAGGGCATGCCCTGCACCGTGCGGGTGGTGCCCAACGGCATCCCCATCGAGCGCTTTGCGCCGGGGCCGCCTCCCGAAGGTCTGCGCGATGAACTGAGCCTGCCTGCGGAGGCGCCGGTCGCGTGTGTGGTCGGGCGCCTGACTCCGTGGAAGGGCCACCGGACGCTGCTGCGCGCGTGGCCGATGGTACTGGCGCGCATCCCCGAGGCGCATCTGCTGATCGTTGGCGAAGTAGCTTTCTGGGAGGATGACTACGCCGATGAACTGCGGTCGCTGGCCGAGGAGCTTGGGATCGCCGGGAGCGTGACGTGGGCGGGCTTCCGGGACGATGTGCCGGACCTGCTGCGGCTGGTGGACCTGCTGGTGCTCGCCTCAACCGACGAGCCCTTCGGCCGGGTGGTGATCGAGGGGATGGCTGCAGGGTTGCCGGTGGTCGCGACGGCTTCGGGTGGCGTGCCGGAGATCGTGGTCGAGGGCGAGACGGGGCTTCTGGTGCCCCCGGAGCAGTCCGGGCCGATGAGTGACGCGATCGCGGAGGTCCTCGCCAACCCTGCGACCGCTGACGCGATGGGCGAGGCGGGGCGCAGGCGCGCGGTGGAACGCTTTGACGTGCGGCGCGTCGCCCGGCAGGTGGGGGAGATCTACGACGAACTGCTCGGACGCTGACTGCCCGCCGCAACGCGTTCCGGCGAATGTTGCCTCAATTCCACGAGGATTCTTCAACAGCGCGTCGAATCGCCTTGAGTGGTAGCCCCATCGCGGGGTAAATGCAAGTTCGAATCAGGAGGGCGACGCGAAATGCCTGACTTCCCCGACCCTTTCAGTGGTAAGACACCCGACCGCAAGCTGACTTTCAACGAGCTGATTCGCGCAATCCGACTGAACCTCGCCGCCGAGCAGGAGGCCATCCACCTTTACACCGCGCACGCCGACGCCACGGACAACGAACTGGCGAAGGCCGTGTTGCTGGACATCGCCGATGAGGAGCGCGAGCACGTCGGGGAGTTCCAGCGCCTGCTCAACATCCTTCTTGATGATGAGGAAGAGTTGCTCGCGGACGGCGCGGAAGAGGTCACCGAGATGGCTGAGGAACTCGGCGTCGATCTGAGCGACAAGTAGGCTAATGCCTGCACAGAACCAACCGCTCCGAACTCCCGGCGACTGATCCCGCCCAAACGACAGGCGGGATCACCGCTCGCGCCGTCCCGCCCAGGGGCGGGAGCAGCGGACGCGAGCGGCGGCCCCTCCGGACGAGAGACGGCTCTACGTCCCCCATCCGGAGATGTGCGTAATGCATAGATCGCGAGACGGCGGCGGCGCTTTCACATGTCGATGTGGGGCGGGCTTCCACGCACGTTCCCGAGAAGATCACGCCCAACGGGAAGTGTTCCCGTGAGCCGTCCGGAGGGGCCGCTTTTCCGACGCCGTCCCCGGCGGCGGGAAAGTGCTGCCGAGTGTCGTTTGCGAGGCAGCAGCTTCCATGCCGGCCCGCCGTTCGGCGTAACGACGAACTCACTGCTCCTGCTCGTACTCCGCCAGCAGCGCTATGACCTCATCCTCCCGCCCCTCCATCTGGCGCATGAAATAGCAGCCCCTCAGCAGCAGCCACCACTGCCGGTCGCCTGACACGATGCGTTCCCGCACTCGGGCCAGGTACTCCTCAGCATGGTAGCTGAGGAGTACTTCGAGGATGAAGGCCGAAAGAAGCGGGAAGAGGTCGTCGTTGTCCATCAACCGCAACATGACTTCCCAGACAAGTGTAGGCTCCCATTCGGTATAATCGCCGAGGTACATCAGCGCCCGGTGCCCGATGTCCTCCACTTCGTGTGGCGCAAGCTCCTCAAGCAGAGGAACGAACAGTGGCCCATACTTCCCGCCCAACGAGTACACCCCGACCCACTCGAGGAACAGCACCTTGTCGGCGTCATCCTCGCTTCTGCACAGCCGCCGAAGCGTCTTCGCCTCCTCGTCAGTCAGAGACAGCATCTCATAGACGTCTTGAGGGTCAACGGTCAGGATGCGGTTCTCCATCACGTTCACCGCCCGCGGCCTCGGCCTTCTCCAGCAGTCGCGCGATGTCGTCGTGCCCGTGGATTTGCGCAGCCTCCAGCGGGGTCCGCCCCCACGGGTCCACAACTTCAGGCTCGGCGCCCGAATCGAGGAGCATCTCGACCATCTCGGGACTACCCTCCCGGATCGCGAGGTGCAGAGGCACCCGAGGGTTGATGTCCTGCGCGTTCACGTCCGCACCTGCTTCGATGAGATAGCGCGCGATTTTCGGGTTGTCGGAACCCACCGCTGCGTGCAGCGGCGTTTCCTCGGTGCCCCACGCGCGAGCATTCACATTTGCCCCGGCTTCGATCAGCAGATCGACCATCTCAAGCTGCCCCTGCTGCGCCGCGACGAACAGCGGCGTCGTGCTCGATATTGCACCTCCATCGACGTCGGCGCCTCGGTCCATCAGCAGCCCGGCGGTTTCGATCTGCCCTGTCGCGGCAGCATAGTGCAGCGGCTGTGTGCTGCGAAGATCCAGTTCGTGAACCGACGCCCCTTCCTCGAGCAGCTTCTTCACAGTATCCGTGTCGCCAAGGGCCGATGCCAGGTGCAAGGTCATCGGTGCGCCTGCCTCGATCAGGGCCCTCGTTATCTCGGCGTGCCCCATGATGGCGGCGGCCTCCGCTGGCGTGGCATTGGTCTTCGCGACGACAGCTACGTTCGCGCCCGCCGCAATCAGCGCGTCTACCACGTCAGCATGGCCGGCCGCCGCGGCGAGGTGCAGCGGGGTGTTGCCATCGCCGCGGAGGGTGGCATCCACCTCAGCACCATGCTCGATGAGAAGCTCAGCGACATCCGCATGGCCTTCCGCCGCCGCAACATGCAGCGGTGTCATATCCAGCCCACCGGCAGGCGCACTCGGATTATCCCCTCCATCGAGTAGGTCGCTCACATGGTGAGTCTGTCCCAGCGCGGCGGTCTGGTGCAGGGGTGGCATGTCCGAATACCGCGGCGGAACCTCGATTCGGGGTGGCGCCTCGAAAACCGTCGGCGATGCTGTCTCACGTGGCGCTTCGCGCGGCGGGCATCCTACGCAAATCACAGTGACGAGACCGATGGCCACGGCGGCGAAGTCTCTCATGTCCTGTCTCTCCCTTCCTCCTGATATGCCGCCGACGCAACAAACGCCTCCGCCGCTTCCCGCGCCCGGATTTCGTGGTCGGCGAGGCGCATCCCGCGCAGGCCGTGGCGGCGCCACTCGCGCAGGAAGAGCCAGCACCATCGGATCAGCCCGAGCTGCCGAAGCTCCCGAACATGCCACAACTCATGCGCGATGGTCCGCGCGTTCTCCCGGCGCCACGGATCGCGCCAGATGACCTCGCGCCCGGCGGGAAAGAGCACGTTCCGCCCCCACGCGAACGCTCGCGCCCGCAGCGAGTATGCCCGCGCAATCCGGTCCGCGAGCGACCCCGCGCGCATCTGCAGGAAGCGCACACCGCTGAAATCCTCGCCGAAGAATTCGCCGATGGCCGCGAGCAGGCGCTCGTCCACCTCCGCGGTGACGTCGTGGAGGCCGACCAACGAGTCAACCACTTTTCGCACCGCCATGGAGACCGTCCGGACCATTGGATTGAAGCCAACCCGCCCACCACGTCCAGCGGTACCCGCGCTCAGCCATGACCTCGGCTGGGTCGATTCCCGATTCCTCCATGATGCCTCGATGTCCGTATCTCCGCCAGACCTCCGCATCGCAAAGGGCCTGGAGGCCGGAACCGAAGATGAAAGTGAAAAGAAACGCGGTTGAAGCTGCACCTGTGAGCACGACCAGCGCGAGCATGGGTGCCACGAGAGTGGTTAGTGAGGCGATTGACAGCCAGAAGCCTGGCATCAGACAGAGGCCAGCTTCGCCAGCCAGCAGGAGCATCGCGGGTCGCTGCTGCGTCCGGACGTACGTCTCCGGATCTCCGACGATCACCTCGACCGCGTGCGTTGCGTGCCCGCGCAGGAACCACCAGCCCGCGGGTAGCATCACGGCAAGCGCCCAGAATGCTCCAATCAGGTAGTGCAGCGGCTGATCCGGCCGCCATCCGACGGCCACAATCGGACTCAGGGCCAGCATCGCCACCGCCAGCCTGCGGAGGCCTCTGGTCTGTGTCTCCTTAGTGAATATGGCCTGTCGAATAGAGGCCTCGTGTTCATCCATGATAGTCAGCGCTTCGCCTACGGGCGAGGCGCCCATCGCACGGGAAGCGAAACGGAAGCCCCCTCACTGCACCTCAACCACCATCGCATTGTTGATTTCCGTGACTTCCGCGATGATGTCCGCGGAGTCGAGTGTCACGGTCATCTCGCCGCTTGCGTTCGCGGGCAGTTCGAAGCTCACGTCCGCCTTCTTCGGCTGGAAGTCCAGCGGCGCGGGGATCGCAGGCACCTGCGCCTCGGCGATCGTCTCGCCACCGGCGCTGAGCGTGGCCGTGCAGGCAGGCGCGTCCCGTGAGCCGATGTTGTGCGCGATCACCGTCAGCCTCCCGTCCTCGTAGCGCGCGCCCTCAGTCGCTGAGAGCGCAATGTCAGGCCGCAGCGGCGACCAGTCGTCGGCCTCGACAAGCTCCAGCGTAATCTCCAACTCGGCGCGTGCAGGAAGGGCGATCGGGAGCGCGATTCCGCGCTCAATGCTCACCTCGAGAGGCTCCGTGTCGCCCACCGTGAGTTGCCATGTCCCCGGCTGCAAGCCCCAGGGGCGCATCCCAACCTCGCGCGCGTCCTCGAAGTTCCACGCGCTGATCCTCAGATGCCCGGGCTCCCACTCGCGGACGAGTGCCGCGAAGTCGTAGCCCGCATCCCAGCTTACCGCGATCGTCGGCCACGGCGCGCTGCCGCGATCATTGAGCGCGTTCCCGCCGCAGTACATCCATGGGAGAGCGTAGCGCGCCCACGGATAAACGCGGTCCTTGTGTGCATCGACCTCGGTGTAAATCGGCAACGCCCGCTCGTTGTTGCGCCACGCGTTGAGGCAGACGGCCTCGAGGTAGCCGATGTCGCCGGTGATCATCCATCCGAGGACGCCCGGGAGTTCATCGTAGTAGAGACCGCGCTGGAAGAACTCGTCATCTTCGATGCGCTGCTGTCGCGCATCCGCGCCTGCCAGCAGCAGTTCGTCCCACGGTCCGTCGCCGATGGCGCGCCGCAAGTCCACCGCCGCCATGTTCAGCACCTGCGGCCAGCGGTCGTACTCACGCTGAACATATCCCCGCAGCGGCTGGAGGAACCAGGCGTCACCCGTGTGCTGGTACGCTGCGTTCATCATCATCGTAAGTTGCGAGATGTACGTCTCCCGGGCGGGACCGATCTCGTGTGTCTCGAAGTCCACCCACGCGGGGATGACGCCCGCAGGCTTGTCCTCGGCCTCGGCCAGCGCGTCCTCAACCCACGCCTGCATCCACTCGGTCATATGCCGCGAGGCGACCGGATGGGCGTTGTACCACGCGAGCCACATCGACGAGACCATCGCTGTGGCGTTGAGGCCGACGTCGTGGCCGAAATGCCCCTCGGTCTTCATCTGCTCGGCGGTGAAGAAGTTGCTTCTGAAGTGCCGATGGTTCGGCCCGGTCATGCCCGTCCAGTAGTCGATGTTCGATGCTGTCTGCATGATCTGCTCGATGTGCAGCGGGTCGCCGTAGCGCACCAGCGCCATCGTCGGCTCGAGGTAACTCGCCTCCTCGGCGGAGTGCACGATGTCCGTGAAGGGCTCGCTCCAGCCGTTGAGCATCCGCCCGCTCGCCCAGTGTGCGGCGAGATACTGCTCCATCGCCTCGGCGAGCTTCTCGTCGCCTGTGAGCAGCCACAGGAACGAGTACTCGTTGAAGAGCTTCGTGTCATCATTCCACCTGTCCGCGCGCCCCACCATGTACCCGGACGCGTCCTGCCGCTCATCGATCCACCAGTGGATGGTGTCCCGCGCCGAGACCGCCGCCTCGCGGGCATATTTCGCCACCAGTGGGAAATCACTCGGCCCCGAGGGCAGCTCCGTCCACTCCGGCCACGGCCGGAACTTCGCCCACCGCGCCATGTCGAGTGCACGCTGATTATCCGGGTCGAAGTAAAGCGCGCGGAAGACGCCACGCGTCAGTGCGCTGTCGCGATCCTCTCCGCGCAGGTAGAACTTGAAGTTGACCCCCATCCGCGACGTGTACTCCTCATTCACAAGCCGGGTATACTGCAGCGCGAATGCCTCGCTCTCCTCTGCAGCGGGCACGATCTGCGCGGAAAGCTCCGGCGTCTCGGCCAGTGAGAAATCCTCAGAGGACACGATCTCCGCGAGCGGACGACTCCCGGCCGGGAAGATCATCCCCGGCGCCCTGAGTGTCAGGTCGAGGACGCGTTCGCCCGCGCCCTGCCATTGCACCTGCACGTCGGCGGTGGCGTAGAACGCGTTCGGCTCGTAGGGGTGAGGGACGGTCACGCGGAAGACCTGCGCGTCGGCGTCGCCGGCGATCGGCATGCGCACACGCAGCGCGCGTGTCGCGTTGTCTGCCTCCATCACCTCGCCTGCAAGATAGATCCGCCGCGTCGCGCCGACCTCCAGCGCTGGCGCCTCGCCCTCCGCGGGGAGCAGCAGCCGACGGTCATCCGGGTCGAGCTTCTGCAGGAGGAGACCTGTCTGCTCCGTGATCTGCGCGACGATCTCCGGGTAATCCTCCTGCTCTGCGGTCAGTCCCTCGGGCGTCTCTCGGGGAGAGGCGAGGTCCTGCGCCGAGCCCCGTCCGGCGAGCCGCCACGTCGTCATGCGCTCGGTCGGCGCGTTCTCCTGCACATCGAAGAACTGCACTTCGCCCACGGTGGCGCTCCCGGGGATCAGCAAGCGTGGATTCGCGGCATCGTTAAGCGCCGCGCGCGCCGCGCCCGCCGGGGTCGTCTGCGGCGACAGGCGCTGCTCCGGGAACTGAAACTGAGCGCCGTCGGGTGGACGGCCGATGATCGTCGCGTAATTCGCCTCCGCGTCATCAGCAAAGTTGACTGATGCCTCGCGCTGCATCACAACGCCCCCCTGCTCGAACCTGACGGCCGGCTCGAACCGCCCGTCGGCGAAAAGCGCTGACTTGATGTAACGCATCTCGATCTCTGTGGGCTGAAGACTGCTCACCGTCACCGCGGCTTCGCCATCTTCGGCCACGATCGTAATGCGGTCGGGATCGTCTTCGATGAGCAAGCTCCGCCGCCGACCATCGAGCTGGACCTCCGAATACGCAACTTTTTCCGACGCCCCGAGGTCGGCAAGCCGCCCCTCCATCAGCGCGATGACCTCCTCGTCGCTAACCGCGCGGTCGAGCATCACCAGTTCGTCGAACGCCGCGTCGCCTGCCCGAGTCCAGCCGGGGCGGGATGTCGGTGCGGTGCCTCCGACGCCTATACCAAGCGGCGTCGCCGGTGGAAACGCGCCATCGCCCCACGTCGAGTGCTCAAGCTCGCCATCAGCGTAAAAGCGCATCCCCTCCGACGCATCCCAGGTCATGACAATGTGATGCCACTGGCCGGCTTTCCACGTGCGAACGCCCTCGCCGTAGTTGGCGCCATGCTGGCCCCCGTCGCGATCAACCAGCCACATGTAAAACGAGCCGGCTTTAATGTTCGCACGGATAAACTGCTGGTAATACGTATCCTCGACTGACGAGACGTTGACGAGGTAGGGGCCGGTGGAGTTGCTGCCCGAGCGTATCTCCGGGTCGTCGAGGTCGTAGTGCGGCTGAAACCAGTACGCGAGCGTCCCGCGTTCCCCGTGCAGGTGCCCCGCGGCGTCGTAGTTCAGCGAAGTCGCGCGTCCGGCCACCTTGCCGAGTTCGCGCTCTTTGTCCTTCTGAGTAAACACCGCCTGTCCGCGGATGCCCTCCACGAGTTGCGCATTGATCAGGTTCGTCGGCTCAGGATTGCCGCGGGCATGAGCGGCGGTGACGCTCTCGTCGAAGGGTGCGTGGAAGGTGACGCCACGAGCCTCGAGTCCCTCCTCGCTCAGCCCCTGCCCCCATCCGAACTGCGCGGTCGCAAGCGTGGCGATGATGATCGCAACCGTGGTTCGTCGCATCCTGATCTCTCCTCAGCCGGCATCCATCAGACCAGCACGTCGCAGCCCTCGGGCACCATCGGCGTCTCCACCCGCCGGGTGCCTGGCGGGCACTGCGGTCCGCAGCCGCACGGGTAGTCGCGCGGACCGAAGCCCAGCTTCGGTGCGAACTCCCGCCACATCTCCCGCGACTCGGTGCAGAGGAAGACCGGCACCTCCGCGTCATACCGCCGGATCTCGCTCAGATAGAAGTCATATACCTCCGCGCGGAGATCGTGCGGGAACGGCCCCGGCCGGAAGTTGCGCAACTCATCGGCCGCCCCGCGCATGCCCTCCACGAAACGCGGGTCGAGCATATTCGCGTCGATGCTTCGCTCCATCTCCCCGGCCGGCATCCACGCGACGAAGCACAGGCCGATCGTCTCCGGCCGCACCTCATTCATCACGCCGCGGATCATCTCCCGCGCCTCGTCCCGCCAGCCTCGAACCGGCACGATCGGCTTGAACTTCACGCGCACCGGGTAGTCCGCCTCACGACAGTGCCGCGCCGCCGCGATCCGCTCCTCGGTCGTGGCCGACCCGGGCTCGATCTCGCGACTCACGGTGGCGGAGGTCATACTCCACAGGCAGATGGTGCGGGGGAGAGGCTCCTGCGCGAGGAACTCCACGTTCGCGCTCTTCGTGTGTATAAGCTGCCACCGGTCGCGCGTCCCGTCGAAAAACGATGCGAGGCGCGCCACCAACTCATACTCCGGCTCGAATGCGAGGATGTCCGTCAGGCAGGAGTTGAACATGAAGACCTTCTGCCACGGGGCCGCCGCCACCGTCGGCGCCACCGCCTTTTCGATGTACTCCTCAACATTCGCGAAGATCGTCGCGACCCTCCCGCCGCTGCAGTACGCGCAGCCGTGCGGGCAGCCGTAGATCGTGTCAAACTGCCAGCGCGAGCGGCAGATTCGGTCCGAGTCCACCCGCTCGTGGTGCTGCTGCGGGCCGCCGTGGCCCAGCACTCTGCGCACCACCGACGCGGGCGTCCCCTCGGGGCAGCGCTCCAGCACCGGCCCGGCGTCGGGCGCGCACTCAGGCAGCCACCGCGTGAAGATCAGGTCCGGCTCGGTGTGCCGCTCATGCTCGCCCTGCTTGCGACGCGCCTCACGCCATCGGCGGTCTCGCGCCACGCGCGGGATGTCGGCCGCGCTGATGACGAGGATGTCCGACCGACTCCGGCCGATCGCGTCCATCATGCGATCGATCCGCGCCGCGCACCGCTCATCACGCAACGCGCCGTCGAGGGCGTAGATAGCTCCGGGTCTGAGGTCGTACATCGATCGCATTCTCTCCTCGAACATGCCGGGGTGGGGCCATCTGCGCCCCGCGGCCGTCTCCTGCGCTCAGTCCATCCGCCGGGCATCGTAGCCCTTCTCTGTCAGGTGGGCGAGCACCTCGGCAACATGCTCGTGACCGCGGGTGCCCAGCACGATCTCCACCTCCGCCTGCCCGAGTTCGAGGTCCATGCTGAGCCGATCGTGGAAGATCTCCACGATGTTCGCTCCGGCCTCCGCGATCTCCGCGGCCAGTCGCGCCAGCGCTCCCGGCCTGTCCGTCAGCGTCACCTGCATCCGCACCGCGCGCCCGGCCTCCACCAGGCCCCGGTCGATGATCGCCGCAAGCGTGGTGACGTCCGCATTTCCGCCCGAGATGACCAGCACGACCGTCTTTCCGCACACACCTTCTCTCAGATGCTCAAGCGCGGGGATCGGCGTCGCGCCTGCGCCTTCGGCCACCAGCTTGTGATGCTCCAGCAGCTCCAGCATCGCCCGCGCGATGTCGCGCTCGGCCACGGTCAGTACGTCATCCACGCGCTCCTCGATGATGCCGAATGTCAGCGAGCACGCCTCGCCCACCGCGATCCCCTCCGCGATGGTCCCCGTGACCGGCGCTGCGGTCAACTCGCCGAACTCGCAGCTTCGGTACATCGACGGCGCATTCTCCGCCTGCACGCCGATGACCCTCGCCTCGGGGCAAAGCGCCTTGATGGCGGTGGAGATGCCGGAAATCAGCCCGCCCCCGCCGACCGGCACAATCACGCAGTCCGGCGCGCAATCCTCGGCGACCTCAAGCCCGATCGTGCCCTGCCCGGCAATGACGCGCGCGTCGTTGAAGGGGTGCACGAAGTACGCGCCGGATTCATCGGCGAGGCGGTACGCCTCGCGCTCGGCCTCGTCGAACGTCTCGCCGTGCAGGATCACATGCGCGCCGAGGTCCTCGGTCCGCTGCACCTTCGTCACGGGCGTAATCTCCGGCATGACGATCGTCGCGGGCGCATCCGCCGCAGCGGCGGCCACCGCGACGCCCTGCGCGTGGTTCCCCGCCGAGGCCGTGATGACACCGTGCGCGCGCTCATCCTCGCTCAGCTGCAGGATACAGTTGGAAGCCCCCCGGATCTTGAACGCTCCGGTCACCTGCAGATTCTCGCACTTGAGCAGCACCTCGCAGCCGAGGCGCTCGCTCAGACGGTCGCTCGGAAGCAGCGGAGTGTGCCTGGCGATGCCCTCAAGGCGCTTTGCGGCGGCACGAATGTCATCGATGGTGATCATGGGAGGCTCCTGTTGACTGCATTGACGCCGAGCGTATACGACACAGCCGGCGACCCGAAGCGGGCCGCCGGCTGCCGAAGGTCGAGTCAAGTGAGGTTCAGTGAAAGTGGTAGGAGCGCCACGGACCGGCGCCGGCATCTCCGAAAGCGTTGGTGCTCTGTCACGGCATCTTCGGCGCTACCTTCACGTCCTGCGACTCGTCATCGTCCATGTACAACACGACGCCCCTTTCGCCCGCTCAAGACCGCGCAGCGGTCAGGGGGCGCCAGAGGCGTCGCGAGATTTCTCAGTTTGCTCATGTTCGCCGACTATCTCCGGCGAAGGAACGCCGGGATGTCGATGTCGTCCTCGTCGTAGGTCGGCAGTTCCTCTTCCTCGAACGCCTCGGCCGCCGCCGGGCGCTCTTCCTCCTCGGGCCGTTCACGTTGCGGCGCCTCACGCTGCTCCGCTCGACTCGCCGGGCGCCGCTCTTCTTCCTCAGCGCCGCGAACCTCGCGCTTGATGGCCTCCTCGCGCTCCCGCGAGTGATAGTCCGGCTGGAAGCCCGTGGCGAGGACCGTCACCCGGATGGTGCCCTCGATCTTCTCGTCAATGACCGCGCCGAGCGTGAGGTCGGAGCCCTCGTCACCCTGCGCCGCCTCCTGCACGATCTTGGATGCCTCGTGAACCTCGGTGAGCGTCATGTCCGGGCCACCGGTGATGTTCAGCAGCACCGCGCGAGCGCCCTGGATGCCGGTCTCGAGCAGCGGGCTTGAGATCGCCTGGTCGGCGGCATCCGTCGCCCTGCCCTCGCCGGTCGCCTCGCCGATGCCCATCATCGCCGTGCCGGCGTCCTTCATGACCGCGCGGACGTCGTTGAAGTCGAGATTCACAAGTCCCGGGACCACGATGACCTCCGAGATCCCCTGCACTCCCTGCTGGAGGATCTGATCGGCCAGCGCGAACGCCTGCTGGAGTGTCAGGTCCTCCTCCGTGAGTGTCAGGAGGCGGTCGTTGGGGATCACGATCAGGGTGTCCACCTGCTCCTTGAGCCGCTCGATTCCCTCCTCGGCGAGTTCGGCGCGCTTTTTGCCCTCGACCGAGAACGGGCGGGTGACCACTGCCACCGTGAGCGCCCCGAGTTCGCGGGAGATCTCGGCAATGACCGGGCTTGCGCCGGTGCCCGTCCCACCGCCCATCCCGGCGGTGAGAAAGATCATGTCGGCGCCGTCAAGCGCCATCAGGATCTCCTGACGACTCTCCTCGGCAGCCTGCCGGCCAAGTTCCGGGTCGCCGCCCGTGCCGAGTCCGCGTGTGAGCTGCTCGCCGATCTGGAGCTTCTTGTCAGCGGCCGAGAGGTCCAGCACCTGCTTATCAGTGTTGATAGTCAGGTACTCGACGCCCATCAGGCCGGCCTCGATCATGCGATCGACGGCGTTGGACCCGCCGCCGCCGACACCGACGACGCGGATCTTGGCATACTCTTCAACGCCCGGCCTCAGCATGCTGGACGCTCCCTCCTTGGGGAACTGCTGCCCTGAATCCATGAACTGCCTCCCAAACTCGGTCGATTATAAGCCCCGGCCGATTGCCATGTCAAGAAACGGCGCCCGACGGCCGCACACGTCGGCGAACTTCGGCGCACGGCAGCGGCGGCAAACACCGAACAACCCACGCCCTCAGTCACTTTCGCTCTCGGACGTCCCTTCGGCGGCCACGACCACGCGCGCCGGGCGGAGGCAGCGGTCGTGCAGGCAGTAGCCGGGCGTGTCCACCGCGACGACCGTCCCCTCCGGCAACTCGTCGGTCTCAACACGCGCCACAGCCTCGTGCATGTTCGGATCGAACGCCTCGCCCTCGCAGTCGATGATGGTCACGCCGAACTGACTGAGCACCCGGAAGAATTCCTCGACCGTCATCTCCACACCCTTCGCGAAGTCCTCCGTCCCCGCCTCCGCCTGGTGCTCAAGCACCCGCCGCAAGTTGTCCATCACCGGCAGAATCGCCGAAAGCACGCTCTGTCCCGCATACTGCTGCCGCTCGCGCTGCTCCCGTGCTGTGCGCTTCTTGTAATTCTGCAGTTCGGCCACAGCGCGCAGGTGCCGCTCATGCTCCTCCTCCAGCGCCTGCGAAAGCCGCTCTACCTCCGCGCGAAGCTCCTCAACCGTCGCCTCTTCCTCCTCGGCATCCGCCTCCTCGGTCACTTGCCCCTCGTTCACTGGCTCCTCGTTGTCATCAGCAGGTTCATTCGCCGCTTCCGGCTCGTCTCCTTCGATCTCTATCTTCCGTGGTCCGTCAGGCATGCTCGTTTGCGTCCTCCTGTCTCAAAACACCCGCCAGGGCGCGACGCGCCTCAGTGGGGGCGGGATCTCCTGAGCTCATCCACGCCTTCTATCTCTACCTTTCCCTCTCGCGCGCAAGTGCCTGCCCGAGATTTCGCGCAATCGTCCCGACCATCTCCAGCGCCAGCGAGTAGTCCATCCTCATCGGGCCGAGAACTCCGACCGTCCCGCTGCGCCGGTCATCGACCGAGTACGATGCGGCGACCACCGAACAATCCTGCAGCGGCTTGACACCGTGCTCCTCACCGATGCTCGCCGAGGCCGGCCTGTCCTTCCGGACGGCACTGCCCGCGGCAACTGTCAGCGCCCTGCGCATCACCGGCGACTGACTCAAAGTCCCGATGACTCGCCGGAGTCGGTGAAGCTCCTCGAATTCCGGCTGATCCAGAATGTACGTCGTCCCCTCGACATACACGCGCCCGCTCCCTGCCTCCTCAAGCGCGTCGTGCACACCTTCGAGAAGTTCACGGGCGGGCTCCTCCTCGGCCTCCGCTTCAAGAGGCTCGGCGGGAGACTTCCCCAGAAGTTCCTCACGAAGCGCCGACTCAAGCTCCATGACACGGTCGGCGCGAATCGGTGAGCCTATCTCGATCAACGTCTCCTCGCTGTTTCCGCGGTCGTCGAGCCATGAGACAAGGACGTTTGTGGCGCTGATGGGTGTCAGAGACAGATCGATGATCCGCGGTCCACGACCGCGCGGTGAGATGACGATCGCGGGATAATGCGTGATCCGAGAGAGGATGGCCGATCCCAGCCGCAAAGCCGTCTCCGGCCGGCCCGCCACCCGCCGCAGTTCCCCCTGAATCCAGGTGATGTCCCGGTCCAGGCGCCCGCCCGCGGTGCGCAATTCGTTGACGTAAAGCCGGTACGCCGGCGACAGTGGCACTCGCCCTGCCGAGGTGTGAGGCTGATGAAGATACCCCCACTCCTCGAGGCGCGCCATCTCGCTGCGAACCGTCGCCGGGCTGCATTCGATCTCTCGCAGCGTACACAGTTTCGCCGACCCCACCGGCTGCGCGGTGCGTATGTGCTCCGCCACCACGGCGGTCGCGATTGCCTGTTGTCTTTCCGTCAGGTCCCCCACCACGGCCACCTCCCCGTGAAATGCAGGCATGGCAGGAGCGTTCAAGGGGGTGCAGCTATCCTGCATCGCCCCACCAAGAAGAGTACCAGCATGATTCGCCCCTGTCAAGCCACGAGGTCCCATCGTGTAGGAGCGAAGTGATAATGTCCGGTGTGGGCAAAGTAGAAATGTCCTCCGCCTGCGAGGCGACGCGCCATCTGATGGAGGCCACCGGCAGATCAAAGGCGAATGAGCCACAACGCCACGACAATATCCGACTGGAGGCAGCTCTCGTGAACTTCTCACTGATGACCTACACCGTCCATGCCGGACAGCCCGGCGGGCTTCAGACACTCGCCGAGATTGCGGATTTCGCACAGGATGTGGACTTCGATGCGCTGGAGCTTTCCGCGCGCGACCTCAACGCCAACACCCCGGAGAAGATCGCGGAGATCTGCGGCGCGCGCGGGCTCTCAATCTCATGCATAAACGGCCCGTCCGACCTCTCCGCCGCTGACGACGCGGCCTTCGAGGCCGGACTGGAGGAGGCGCGCGCGTTGACTGACGCCGCCGCCGCGATGGACTGCCCCGTGATCATGCTGATCCCGGGGCGCGCAGAATCCGAGGAAGACCTCCCACGCGCCGCCGATCGCATCGCGGAGGGGTTGAAGGAGGCCGTTGCGTACGCGAGCGGGCAGGGCGTGACGGTGACGATCGAGGATTTCCCGAATCCGCTGGCGCCGTACGCGTCGATCGACCAGGTGCGCTATCTGCTGGAGGCCGCGCCGGGACTGAAGCTCACCTACGACTGCGGCAACTGGGTCGTGGGCGGGGACGATCCGGTCGAGGCGCTGCATGCCTTCGCCGACGACATCGTCAACGCGCACATCAAGGAGTGGGAACCGGACCCGAACGAGTCGAGGATACACACGCCGGACGGCCGGTGGCTGCGCGGCGGCCTGCATGGGCAGGGCGTACTCGACCACGAGGCGATTCTCGCCGGACTCGCGGAGATCGGCTACGACGGCTATCTCGCCTTCGAGTACGAGGGCGTCGAGGATCACACGGAGGCGACTCGACGGGGGATGGAGTACCTGCGCGGAGTGCTGTCAAAGATTTCTCCGGAACTTTGAACACCGGCAACGTGTTTGCAGAGATACAGACCGGGGATTTCCCCCTGTGAGCAGGAGGCCGTGAAAGGATGTTCGTGGATGAAAATGTTGATGCGCACGACCGCTATGGTCTGCGTCATCGCGGTAGTCGGTTGCACCGCCGCGTTTGCGCAGGAGGCCGCGGAGATTGAGGCACTCGGTGAGAGCATGGAGATCGCCGCCGAAGAGGGCAACTTCAACGATGCGTTCTCCATGGCCGACACAATCATCGAAGCTCAGCCTGACGACCCGTCCGAGCTTTCGGCTGAGCAGCAGTACTGGGTCGGGAACGCACACAAAATCAAGATGGCGCAGTACCTTCAGATGGCGAAGGACGACCTGACCGATGAGGGCCAGGTGCAATTCGCTGACGGGATGAGTGAGTGGATTCTCAATCCCGATGTGCGGATAATCGCTCGCGGTGAGGAAGTTGAACTGGAGGATTACCTGATCGACGGTAAGATCGTGATCTTCGAGTTCTTCAGCAGCTTCTCCGGCCCTTCGATGCAGATTGGCCCGGCTGTGGAGGCCCTTACTCGGGCGCGTGACGACATTGCGCTGGTCAAGGTCAACATCGACCGCCCCGACGTCGAGCAGGTCGATCTGACTTCGCCGGTCGCCCAGCAGTACGACATCGAGGCGCTCCCGCATTTCAAGATCTACGGACCCGAGGGAGAGATGATGGCTGAGGGCGAAGAGGCCCAGGACACGGTCATCGGGTGGCTGCAGGAACTGCAGGCACAGCACCAGGAGCAACAACAGCAACAACAGCAACAGCAGCAACAGCAGCAACAGCAGCAACAGCAGCAACAGCAACCTTGAAGCCCCGCGGGCGGCGTTTGATGCCGCCGATCGAGTTGCGCAAAAACGCCGCGTCGGCCTCCGAGGCCGACGCGGCTTTGCCGTGTAGTCGGCGCCTGGATGAAATCCTCAGTGAACCGCAGGAGTATTGCTCTCGTCTGTCGAAGAAGCCAAGAGGGGGTTGAGCTTACTTCCGACGCAAGAGGCGAGAGGGGTAGTGTGAATGAAGCTCCACCTGGTTCTTACGATCAGCATCGTCGTACTGCTGGCCGGGACGATGGCCGTGGCACAGGAAGCATGTGACTTCACAAATGTAGGGAAGGACATGGAAAGCGCCGCCGCGCAGGGCGACTGGGCCGCGGCGTACGAGCATGCGCAGGTAATCGTCGCTGCGCAGCCGGATGACCTTTCGACGCTGAGCGCGGAGCATCAGTACTTCATCGGCCTCGCGCACGCGTATATGGCGGCGGAGGTGCTGGACGGCGTGGCCGAGGGCGTCGAGGGTGACCGGGCCGAGTTTGTGTCCCGGGTGATGGAGGCGGTTCGTGGATCGACGGCTGACGCCGATATCCGCACCGTCAGCCACGGCGAGCGTGTCGAGCTTGAGGATTACCTCGTCGATGGCAAGACGGTCCTCTTCGACTTCACCAGCAAGTACTGCCCGCCCTGCGAGGCGATCGCTCCGAGTTTGGAACGGCTGGCAACCGAGCGTGAGGACATCGTGCTCGTGAAGGTTGACATCAACCGGCCGGACGTGCAGGGCATCGACTGGCAGTCGCCGGTCGCTCAGCAACACGGCATCCGCGGGGTTCCGCACTTTAAGATATTCGGTCCCGACGGCGCGCTTGAGGCTGAGGGCGGAGCGGCGCGAACCATGGTGATCAACTGGCTCAACGAGTTGGAGGGGTAAACGCGCCGACCGTGGAAGTGGCCGCCTGAGGATGGCCACTCATCTCTGCACATGAAGCCGCGCCGGCCATCGTGCCGGCGCGGCTTCACGCATATTCGGGAGGTCGTAATCATGACTCGCGCGATTCGTGGCGCTGCCGGTGTCGTAGCTCTGCTTCTCCTCACAGCATTCGTCGCTCTCGCACAGGGCGAAGTGTTGCGCTTTGAGGCTGAGGATATCTCCGAGCCAACTGACGCGTGGCAGATTAACACGCATGGCGACGATCACTGGAATCTCTGGTCCACCGATCAGAATGCCGAGGAGAAGTGGTCGGAGGGGATCGTGCTGCGCTCTCCCGAGGTGCTGGAGGATCGTGAGAGCCCCGAGGACGGCGCTCCCCCGCTGCACGCCACGGTCACCGGGATTCCCGAGGGCACATGGGAAGTCACGCTGGGGAAGATTGGGCGGCCGATGGGGGTCTCATTCGACGGTGAAAGCTGGCAGAAGCAGAAGTCAGGCTTGCTGGGCGTATTTGAGATCACCGACGGTCGCTTCGAGCTGTGGGTGGATGACCGCTACGCCGCAGAGACGAATCCCGGATCATGTTACTTCGACTACCTCGAGTTCACGCCAACCATCGCTTCAGCCAATGGCGTGACGAACGGGGACTTTGAGTTCACGCTTGAGGGCGAGGAGGGCATCCCCGGCTGGACATGGTGGCAGCGCGAGGAGGGGGCGGGCAAGGCGGAGCTTGTGACCGAGGGCGCACGCGAGGGCGAGCGCGCCGCGTACATCGAGCACACCGGTGAGCGCGACTTCGCCTTCAGCAACCGCGGCCGCCTGCCGGTGGAGCCGCGGGACAAGCTGACCGCCACCGCCTGGGTGCGCACCGAGGGCGAGGGGACCCTGACGCTGGCATTCGTTGCAGTCACCGATGACGAGGTCGTCGCGTGGAACATCGGCTCGGCCGATGCGCGCGGCGACACCGACTGGACGCGCCTCGAAGCCATGGCGATGGTGCGCCGCAACATCGATGAGGTCTACGTGCGCTTCACCGGCAGCGGTGAGGTGCGCGCGTGGATCGACGGCGTGGCCGTCCAGCGCGGCTGGCCCGAGCCGGCGGAACGCCCCGACCGGCCGCCTGTGGAGGGCTGGGCAGCCGAGCGCGTGGAGGAGCCGCTCGGGCGAGGCGTGGTCGCGATGCCGATGGAGGGCGGGCAGGTGTACCTCGGCTGGCGGCTGCTGCAGGAGGACCCCGCGGACGTGGGATTCAACGTCTACCGCCGAACCGGTGAAGAGATACCCGAACTGCTCAACGAGGAGCCGATCACGCAGACCTGCGACTTCGTCGACGAGAATCCGGTGGCCGGTGAGCAGAATCACTACGTCGTGAGGACCGTCGTCGCGGGAACACTGGGCCGGTCGTCGGCGGAGGCGACCGCCACGCCTTCAGAGGAGGGGCGGAGCTACCTCTCGATCCCGCTCGCGGGCGAGCACACCTTCCAGCGCGTGGGCATCGGCGATCTCAACGGCGATGGCGAGTACGACTACGTTATCAAGCAGCCGAACGAGAATGTTGACCCGGGCACGATGTACTGGAGGCCCAGCGAGGGCACATACACCGTCGAGGCCTATCTCGCCGACGGGACCTTCCTGTGGAGTCGCGACCTTGGGTGGTCGATCGAGCAGGGCGTGTGGTACTCGCCGATGCTCGTGCGCGACCTCGATGGCGACGGCCGGGCCGAGGTCATCCTGAAGACCGCCCCGGACGAGGATCTCCGCGACGAGGAGGGCAAGGTGCAGACCGGGCCCGAGTGGCTTGCGGTCTTCGACGGGATGACCGGCGATGAGATCGCGCGGACTGACTGGCCGTCACGCGAGGGCTACCGCTCATACAACCTCGCCTCGCGGAATCTGATGTGCATCGCCTACCTCGACGGGAAGACGCCGTGCATCGTGGTCGATCGCGGGACCTACTCGCTGATGAAGGTCCACGCGTGGCAGCTTCGCGACGGCGAACTCGAGCAGGTCTGGGCGTGGAACAACGAGGGCCTCGGGGGGCTCTGGCGCGGACAGGGCGCGCATTCGATGCACGCGGTGGACGTCGATGGCGACGGCCGCGATGAGGTCTTCCTCGGCTCCTCGGTCCTCGACGACAACGGCGTGGGGCTGTGGACGACGGGTCTCGGGCACCCCGACCATCACTACGTCGGGGAGATCGACCCGACGCGCCCGGGTCTCGAGGTGTACTACGGGATCGAGACCCGCGCCGCTTCGGACGGCTGCTCGATGTTCGACGCGCGCACCGGCGAGTGGCTGTGGGGGCTCGATGAGCCGACCACGCACGTGCACGCCACCGGCATGTGCGCGGACATCGATCCGCGCTATCCGGGGATGGAGTGCTACTCGGGCGAGCGCGACTTCCCGGAGAAGAAGTGGCTGTGGTCGGCGCAGGGTGAGTTGATCGAGATGACGGACATCGGTGGTCTCAGTCCCCGCACCGTCTACTGGGACGCCGACCTGCAGCGCGAACTGCTGCGGGGCTCCCGCATCATGGACTTCCGCGGCGAGGTGCATACCTCGGCGATCGAGGGGCGCGCGATCGGCTTCGCGGACGTCATCGGCGACTGGCGCGAGGAGATCATCGTCAGTGTGCCGGGCCAGTTGCGCATATACACGACCACTATCCCCGCCGACGATCGGCGCGTGACGCTCATGCAGGACCCGCTCTACCGCAACGATGTGTGCATCCAGGCGATGGGGTACACGCAGTGCCCGATGACCTCGCGCTGCTTCGCGTCCGGCGAGGCGAACCTCTCACTGGTCTCCTCCGCTCCGCGGATTGCCGCCGGCGAGGAGGCGACGGTGGAGGTCGTGGTGACCGCTCCGACCGAGCAGGCGATCTCCGGCACGGTGCGGCTGGAGGCGGGCGACGATGTGGAGCTTGCGGCCGATGAGGTGGAGGTCGAGGCGCCGGCGGGGGAGATGCGGCGCTACCCGCTGGCCGTCACACTGAAAGACGAGGGCCTGCCGATCGCTCGTGGCGACGAGCGGACGCTCAGCGCGCAGCTTGAGGGCGATATTGTGCTGGAGGCCGCGCTGACCCTGCGGCCGCTGGACACGCCTCTGGCCGGGCGAACGCGGACGCAGGCCGAGGAGATCGCCGCACAGGACGGCGGTGAGGTCATGATCCGCGATGACAAGGTCGGCGCGGACGGCAACTCGTTCTCACACTGGGATGACGCGGGCCACTGGGTCGAGTGGACCCTTGAGGTGCCCGAAGATGGCCGCCACGCGCTGGTAGTGCGCTACTGCGCGATGGAGAGCCCGCTGCGAGTGGTGAGCGTCGATGGGGAGCAGGTGGGCGAGTTCAGCTTCCCATCGACCGGCGGCTTCAGTTCAGGAACGAGCGACTGGGTCCACGAGGTGGTGCGGGGGGCGGACGGGCAGCCGGTGTTGCTGGAGCTTTCAGCCGGGGAGCACACGGTGCGCATGCAGAACGCGGACGGCAACGGGATGAACGTGGACTATCTGCTGTTCGTCGAGGCGGGTAGTATGAAATGATCGCTGCCGGGGAGGGAAGCTGGAGCGCGCGCAGAGTTCATTGCCAATCGAACAGTCGGGGAGATCGCATTTCGGGAATCGGGTGGGCGTCCTCACCTGCCAGTGTCCCGACGGTGCAATTGCGCGAAGGCTCCTCCGGCCGGCGCCGGAGGAGCCTTCGTTCTTACGAGCAGGCGACATGCGGACCTCAGACGGTCGCCTCGCCGCTCTTGAGGTCGAGCAGGCCCGACATCTTCGAGAGCATATTGCCGGTGACGTCGGAGCCGACCTTCTCGCGCATGTATTCGACGAACATGTCCACGAAACGCGGCATCTGCTCGGGCGCCAGCCCCGCCGCGCCGAGCAGCGCGCCGACGCCGACCGAGCCTTCCGTCTCGGCCCCGAGTGCCTCCGTCGCCCGGCCCAGCAGGCCCTGGGCGGCCTCCTTGATGCCCTCCTCAGGCTTCTTTTCCTGCGGCGACTCTGCGATCAACTCGTCCACTCCATCAACGTTTTCTGCGATCTTCGCGTAGTCGTCCGCACTGAGATTCTCGCGCGCAGCCTTGAGTAGCGCGCCCGTGGCCGACCGGGCGGTGTCCGCGTCAATGCTCATGGTGCTGACTGCATTCTTCACGAAGTCATTCATCTGCAATTCATCCCCTCACGCCAGTATCTGGACTGTCGTTTAGAGATTCGGGGCGCGCCGGTGATATTCCTCTCGCAGCCACCGTGGCGCCGGAGGGGACGCGGATGCAGGCTGTTCCGGATGCTGGTACACGAAAGCGTGAGCACACCGGAGACCGCAACGACCGCCGGCAGTGCTCACGCCGTAGTAGCTACGTCTTACGCTCGAGATTTACCAGCCGGTGTGGACGCTGACGCCACCGCTGAGCTGGCCGTCAAGAATTCCGACTTCTGTGATGGCCCACTCACTCCACCAGTAGCGGAGAGAGGCGTTGACGTTCTCGCTGTCATACTCGACCTGCATGCGGGCGAAGTCGAAGGGCGTGAAGTCTACGCCCGCGAAGAAGCCGTCCAGCGGAGCATCATCGACGTCGCCATTGCCAAGGCCCAGTGAGACACCGACTGTGTTCCCGGTGGTCTCGTCGAGTTCGAAGTCCTTGCTCAGCACCACGAACCACGTCTCATTGACCTTGTCGGTGAAGTCGCGCACGCCAATGCCGATATCGGGCGATTCCGGTCCAAGCTTCAGGAGATCGTCGAGGTTCGCTCCGAACTTGGCGTGGTAGACCAGTTCGTTGTCGTCTGTTCCGGTGAATGCGTCGCTAAGGTGGGTGAGACCTACCTCAACGCCCGGGTAGATGCTCGTGGTGAGACCCGAGACAACCTCCCAGTCATCGGTTGCATCAGCGTCGATTACGTGCAGGTGAGCATTGAGGTCCTTCTGCGGTATCGTGTGGGCGGTCGGGATGACGATCATGCCAGTGCCGCCGAACCAGCTTTGCGTCGGCGTCGCCTGAACCGCCTGAGCGTCCCAGAGGTACCCGCCGCCGTCCCAGCCCTGAGCGAAACATGCGGGGACGGAAACGACCAGAAGTGCGAGAGATACTGCGATAAGCTGAGCGCGCACGCCCAACACCTCCAACAGTGTCTGCTGCATTGCCGCCGAGCGAGAATCGTTGAGTTGCCCCGCAGTATAACTTAGCGGCCTATGAGCGTCAAGTAAACGCAGTAATTGGGTTTGCTGCGATTGGTGGGTCCTCTATGAGGTTCGGTTGGCGGCAGTGCTCTGATACCGCGTTCGACGTGGTCGCCCGGCATTCTTCACGCCCGATTCCGGCGTGTCCTGAGCCAGCCGACCGGCCTTCGCGCTGAGAAGCCGCCTCCGGTACGTTCCGACTCCCCGGAGACGCGCATCGGGCCATCTCTGCCACGGGCGCCTCATGGCCAATTGTCCCCCCTAAGCTCGCGCAACAGGCTCGTGATCTTAATCCGCGTGAGCCGGGCGACGGTATTGAGATTGCGCATTCAGGGAGCGGCCAGTTCAACGACGCTGTCCGCGGCCTGATCGTAGTGCTGCTCGCAGGTGAAGAGCAGGATCTGTCGCCGATCCGCCATCTTTCTGATGATGCGTAGCGCCGCCTCCCTTCGCTGAGGATCGAAATTGACGAAGGGATCATCGAGCATTATGGGCGGGCACTCGTCCGGCCACAGAAGTTCGGTGAGAGCAAGCCGGGCGGCGAGGTAGACCTGCTCGCGAGTGGCACAACTCAGGGTGTCATCGGGATCGACGGCCTCGCCCTTCTCCGCACTGTGCACGGACGGGTCGAGGGTGCTGCGGTCGAACTGGACCGCGCAGTAGCGGCCGTCGGTGATGTCCTCCAGCAACTCCGAGCTCAGCGGCTCAAGCACATCGATCGCGCCCTCCAGTGTCTCCTCGTGGGCTTGCGCGAGCAGTTCGCGGGCAAGCACCAACGCGTCGAGCCGCTCCCGGACGCGTTCGAGCCGCTCCCGCTCTGCAGCAGCCTGCTCCTCCAGTCGTCGGAGGTGCTCCGGATCGGCCTCCGGATGGTCCGCGGCTCCGCGCGCGTCGTCGATCTGCAGGCGAAGCTTCTCGCGCTCGGCCTCAAGATTGGTGATCCGCGACTGCAACTCTTCGAACCTCTCCGCGTCAAGCGCCGCCCACGCCATCTCCTCCGAATCGAGACGTTGCTGCAGGCCCATCCGATCGCCGCTGAGTTCACTCAGCGCGACGTCGATCTCCTCCTGCGTCTGCCCTCCGAGGACGCCTTCGAGGCGTGAGCGGAGGCTCTCGCGCCGCTCTCGCAGCTCAAAAAGCGCTCGCGCCGTTGTCAGGAACTCGTCCGGGCTCCCGACTTCGAATTGCTCGAGCCGATGGTCCAGCCGCGCCCGCGTGATCTCGGCCTGCTGGCGGGCCCTGTCCGCCTGCTCGATGGCGTTCTTCGCGACAGCGGCGGCGGCGGCCTGCTGCTCGCGGCACTGCTTCACATGCTCGCGGGCCTCACTGAGCCGCTCCGCGAGTTCCTCGGCGCCAGCAGCATCCGCCCGCTTCAGTAACCCGGCCAGTTCTTCGCGCATCGCCGAGAGCTTCGCCCGCTGCTCCTCGACGGTGGCCGCGGCCTCCTGATGACGGCGCTCGGCCTCATCGACGGCGATCCTGGGGCCGCGGAGGCTTCCCATGACCCCGACCACGACGCCGACTCCGGCGATGATCCACGGCCACGCCTGACCCAGCGCCAGCCCTATCCCGGCGCCCGCGGCGATCAGCACACCGGCCGCCACCAGCCACGATCGCTGCGCCCGCCTGGCCTGGCGTGACGAGCCGAGGTCCTGCTCGGCCCTTTCCGCGATCTCCGTGGCCTGCTGCACATCGGCCTCAAGCTCCTCGATGTCGCGCTCAAGCCCCTGCACCCGCGCAACCTCCGTCTCGTCGGGCAGAGCGTCCTCCGCCCTGGCAACCTCCCTCTCCGCCCGCTCGGCCGCCTCGGCCGCGGACCGCGCCTCTTCCTCGGCTTCCGGCACGCGTTCCTCCGCCAGTTGCGCGGCATCGATCAGCTTCGCGACCTCCTCGACCTGCTCTCGAGTCATCGCGGGGAGTTCCTCGAGTTTTTCTTCGACCGCTGCGATCTGCTCCTGAAGCCCGCGCGCCTCCCGTGCGCGAGTATCCAGCGCGCGGAACTCCTTGCTCACGGTCTCAAGCTGCTCCTCGAGCCTCCGTCTCTCCTCCGCGCGCTCGCGTATGCGCAGGGCCTGCTGCAACTGTTGCTCGACCTCCGCCAACCGCTCCCGCGCACGCTCGATGCGGTCGGCGGCGTCGGTTGCGCGCGCCACGATCGGCCGCAATCGGCTGATCTCCTCCTCGAGCGCCTCGATGCGGTCCATCGTCGCCCGGACCGCGCCCGGGTTCTTCGCATGGCGCTCAAGGCCTCTCGCCAGTGAGCTGATCTGGCCGTCGAGTTCGCTCAGCACGCTCTGCGCACCGCTGCCTCCGCCCGCTCCGACGACAGTCTGCTGCAGAAGCTCGGCCACCTTTCTTCCCGCTTCGAGCCGGACGAACTCCTGCTGCGCGAGACACGCGGTTGTCTCATACACTTCACGTGAGGATACCCCGAGCAGCTCCCACATGCGCTCGGCCACCGCCGGCTCATCGGTGAGCATTTCACCGGATCCGAGGCAGTGCAGCGCCACGCGTTCGGCGTCGAAGTTTCGTGTCAGCTCGTACGTCTCGCCCCGCGCTTCAAACTCGCAGACGAGGGAGAACCGTCTGTCGGTGCCCCAGGTCGTGAGCGCCATGTATTCACCGCTTCGCGTGTCAACCTTCCGGTCGGTGAGCAACAGGCGGACGATCGCCTCGCGGATCGTGGACTTGCCGGCTTCGTTGGGCCCTCGAAGCACCGTGAGACCGGGAGCGAAGTCCCACTCCGAATCGGCGAACCGTCCGAAGCGTTCGAGATGCAGCCTTCGCAGAATCATTGCTCGTCCCCCGAGCGCAACATTGATACACCGATTTGCAGCGCGCGTTCAGCAACACGTCTTTCACGCTCATCCGTCGCCGCATCAACTCGCGTCCGAGCAAGCTCCGTGAAGCGACCGAGTGTCAGCCGGCCCTCAAGGTGCTGCGCGTCGAGATCATCCAGCGCCGGATGCGAGCGGTCGGCGACGCGGAGCGCGAAGAATGCGCCCTCAAGCCGCTCGATCACTGTCTCCACGTCAAGCACGACGCCGGGGGCCGCCAGCCCCGTCAGGCGGACCTCCAGCAGAAGGTCGGGGTCAGCCCGCTCCTCAAGGCGCGCGATCAGGTCTTCGGTGCCCGAAAGGTCGCCCGCGTCGATCGCAAGGGCGCAGGCCCGCAGCGAGCCAACCTCAAGCCGCTCGACGCGCGTCGCGCCCTCACCCAGCGTGACCAGCGCCACCGAGCCGGTCTGCCAGTCACCGAACCCCGGGACCTCGATGCTGCCGGGCAAAAGCGCCGTGATGTCGCCTGCCGAGACATCCTGCCATGTGTGCCAGTGGCCGAGAGCGACGTAATCCATCCCGGTCGCTTCAATCTCGGCGTCGCTGAAGAGCGCATCGTCCTCGACATCGCCGCGGTCGAGCGAGGCGTGCGCGACGCCGATGTTGATTTTTGCGTCGGGGTCGGCCCGCAGATCGCACAGAGGTCGCTGGCCGGCGACGTCGCACCGGTGCGCGCAGCCGTGGACCACCACATCGAGGTGGGGGATGGGCAGCGATGTCGCCTCGGGACCGGCGAGTACATGCGCGCGGTCGGGCAGCGCCCTCACGCGCGGCGAATCCCACAGTGTCGCCTCCGCCCAGCAGTCATGTGTGCCCGGAAGGAGCACCACCTCGATCGGAGGTGCGCACTCGGCGAGGCGCTCGATGCCGCGGAAAGCGCGCTCGAGTGTCGCGCGGGCGGGATTGCGCTCGTCGAAGAGATCGCCGGCGACGATCACAAGCTGAACCTTGCGTTCGATGGCTGCTTCGACGGCCCGCTCCCAGGCCTCCCATGTGCGCCGGCGCAGGTCGGCGCCCTGTCTGCCCAGCGATCGCGTCGGCGCGTCAAGGTGTACGTCGGCGGCGTGTATCAGCTTCACGGTGGCATCGCCCCGAGGAACGTGGTGGCACGGCATGAAGTGTCTTCGCGGCGAGGCCGGTGAACTCCTTGCGGCCGCGGACGGGAACTTCGCAGTGCGCGCAAGCGTCTGCATGGTTGGTATGACCTACAAGCGATCACTGAGGATGATTGTCGCCATCTGTGCTGTCACGCTGATTGCGAGTTCAGCGTGGGCGGAGGAGAATGCGCGCTGGCATGAGGACTTCGCGGCAGCAAAGCAGGCGGCCGCGAGTAGTGACAGACCGATCCTCGCGGCGTTTCACAGTGTCGGCTGCGGTCCCTGTGCCCGCATGGAGGACGAGACCCTCGGCGACCCCAGGGTCACGGCGGTCATTGCCGAACGATTCGAGGCCGTGCGAGTGAACGCCATCCAGCAGCCTGACCTCGCGACGGAATACCTCGTGTCATTCTACCCGACAGTCAAGTTCCTCGACGCGCGGGGCGAGGCAGTGCACGACACCCAGGGCTTCGTGGAGGCGTCAAAGTTCCTGAGCGTGATGGATCACGCACTCGACGCCCACGCGGCTCTTCAGAGGGCACGATCGGCTGCAGATGCCGCGGAGGGCCCCGGAAACGCTGAGAGCGCGCTTGCCATCGCCCGCGACTTCCACGCGGCGCGCCAGTACCAGCAGGCGGCCCGCTGGGCGCGGGCAGCCGTTGAACTTGCCGAGCAGGAAAGTGCGCGTAGAGCCGAGGCGCAGTACATCCTCGGCGCGGCGCTGACGGACGCTGGAGAGCCCGGCCAGGCGCAGCAGCCGCTGGTGGATGCGTTGAAGGTCGCCGATGGTGCCGGCTGGCAGTGGGATGCGCGGCTGAAGCTCGGGTATGTGTGGCTGCAGCGCGGCGAGGGCGACAGCGGGATCGGGATGCTGCAGACGGTACACGCGTCCGAGGAGGCCTCCGCGGAGGTCAAAGCAGAGGCCGCGCGCCTGCTCCGCTGGTGGGGCGTGGCGGTTGACTGATTGACGCGCGCAGGTTTTGTGCCGACAGAAACCCCGTGGTAAGGGCATCGCGCGGCCGGTCCGACAGGGACCGGCCGCGTCGGTTTAAGCGCTCACTCAGATCGACGGCACGTCCTCCCAGCCACCGGACTCATCGGAGAGACGCACCGCCTCATCGACCGCCTGGGTCATCGCGCCGTCGCGAACAGTGGCGATCCCCTGCTGCTCATCGGCCACCGAGCGCAGGAAGTCATGCAAGGAGTGCATGTGAAAGCGCATCCATCCCACGGGCAGCTTCGGGGAGGGCAGGGCACTCGTCCCCGGATAGTGCTGCACGGTCGCGATGCGTGTGAAGCCCTTTCGATCGCCAGGCGCACCCTCGTCCCACGCGTCAAGGTAGTTCGGGTCCATCATGCTCCAGCGCAATGCCCCCTTCTCGCCGTAAATCTCGAAGGTCGCGTCATCCTGTGTGCCTGTCGCGAAGCGCGATGCCTCGATGAAACCCAGCGCTCCCGACTGCATCCGTGCCTGCAGGCAGCAGTAGTCATCGACCTCGACCGGCACCATCTCGTCGGAGCCGGATTCCTTCGGCCGTTCATCGATCCAGCGCTCAAGCGTGCCCCGTACCGAAGCGTAGTCCCCGAGCAGATAGCGCATGAGGTCGATCACATGTGAGCCGAGATCGGCCAGGCAGCCTCCATCGGGCCCGAGTCGCCAGCTCATCGGGCGCTCAGGATCGGTGTATCCCGCATGCAGGTATGAGGCGCGGAAGTGGTAGACCCCGCCCAGGAAGCCGTCGGCGATGAGCTGACGCGCGCGCATGGTCGCCGGGGCGAAGCGCATTTGAAACGCCATTCCGGTCTGCAACTGCGGGTTCTCTTCCGCTGCTGCGGCCATCTCGCGGGCCTCACCGAGCGAGACTGCCAGCGGCTTGTCGCAGTACACGTGCTTGCCCGCATCGAGCGCCGCGATGACCTGGTCGCGGTGCAGGGCGTTAGGCGTGGCCACGTCGATCACGTGGATGTCGTCGCGCTCCAGCAGGTCCTCGAAGCGCGTGGTGCCGAACTCGAAGCCGCCGACCTCCTTCGCGGCCTTCGCGGTCTCCTCCCGCGAGGTGCAGACGCCAACGAGTCGCGGCCGCGCCGGTGGCGGATCGTAGAAGAGTGACTGGTTCTGATAGCCGTATGCGTGCACCTTGCCGATGAAGCCGAAGCCGACTATGCCGACCCCGAGTTCGGGGATCTTCTTTCCTGCGGTGGTGGTCATATCTGCGCCCTCCCGGCTACGTCATGTCAGGTCGGGAGGGCATTTCGTCACACAGAGGGCGGCTTCCTGCGTGAGCGGGGGCTACGATCCGGGTTGCAGTACGAGATACTCAACCCGGCTCCCGCCACCGGAGACGGCGCGGTCGGGTTCGGGTACGTGCGGTAACTCCTCGCCCCTGCGCTGCTTGATGACAACCGAGCGCGAGGCGACGCGACGCGCCTCCTCGTACGTCTCGCGCCCGATCGGCTCATGCAGGCCGATTCGTCGCAGCGGCTTCATCGCCTGCGACTTTTGCAGCATCTGTCCGAAGAATGGATCGAAGTACACCACGTCGAAGCTGCACGTGTCCATCGTCGGAAGCAGTTCGCGACAGTCTCCCTGATGGGCCTCGATTCGGCGCATCGCCTCCTGCACGCCGGCGCCGTCGATCTCGTACTGCGCAAGCCCGTCGATCGTCAGCGCCGCCAGTAGCGGGTTCGCCTCGTAGCCGACCACCCGGCCCTCTTCGCCGACCGCCCATGACGCGACCGTGGCGTCGGTGGCGCGGCCGAGGGTGCAGTCGAGCACGCTGTCGCCCGGCTCCAGCGCCATCGCCGCGACCATCGGGTCGCCGAAGCCCTCCTTGATATTGCGGATCCGGGTGCGCGCCATGCTCGGGTGGAAGAAGTATTCGACATCATCGGCGGGAAAGACCAGTCCGACGCGCTCTGAGGTCACCGTCAGCACCGCCTCCACCCCCTCGTCCTCGCAGACCCGCGCGATGCTGCGATCGCTGCGCTCGACCAGCGGCCGCCCGAGACGCGCGGCCCAGCGCCGCGCCCGCTCGGTCAGTTCTGCGTCGGTTCGCCTGGAGGTGGTGATGACGTAGGCGAGGGGGCCACCTGCAGCGCGCGTGGACACGCGGGCTGCGACCAGGCGCCTCACCCGCTCTACGTGGTCGAGCGCGGTCGGCATGTCCACTGTCTGAGGAAGCGGAGTCTCTTCGGGATACCGCGCGATGACTGCGTACGGGTCCAGTATGCGGGCTGGCTCGCCAGCCTGTGCCAGAGCTGGGTCGTGCTTGCCAACAATTTGAAGCAGATCAGTAAGGTCGTGTGTCCTGGGCGGATGGACGCCGCTTGCCGTGAGGAATGCTTTCAGATACTTTTCAATCGCCTGCTGGAGGTGGAAGCCGATGGGCTCGACGAGTGACGCCTCCTGCTCAAGAAGAACACGCGAGGTCTTCAGGTCCTGATCGCCCTTATGCATCCAGGCCCGCACAAGTTGAGTGACGACATTCTCATGAGGCTCGGTCATAGACGATTCGTCCCTGCTTCTTGGCAATGTAAGCTAACCCCCCCGGGACATCCTGTGAAGCCGCGAACCAGTCGCGCGAAATAACGAGAATATCCAGCGGAAACGGTCGCGGCCGGATGAGATCACTCAACTCCAGCATCTTCTTCAATCGGTCTTCCGGCTCATCCTCGTACACGGCGAGCAGGTCCACGTCACTGTCCGGGCCCGCGGTCCCGGTCGCGTGTGAGCCGAACAGCCACACCTGCACCACGCCCGGTTGTTCGCCGATCTTCCGGGCGATCTCCCTGATCTGCTCCTCCGTCACCGCTGTACCCGCCATCGACGCACCTCCTCGGCCTGCCGCTGGTGGGATGATTCTACCCGCGGCTTTACGAGCCGTCAACTCGTCAGGACCACCAGCCTCGCCGTCATACTGCCCGCCCGGTGAACGGTGTAATGCTCCTGAGCGTGCAATCCCGCCGTCTCGGCCGCCGTCAGAACGTCAGCCGCCATCTCCTCATCGATCAGAATGACGGCCCTCGCGTCGGGGGCCATGACCCTCGTAATCTCGGGCATCGCCGCCAGCACATCTGCGTGCGCCTCGTCCGAGTAGGGCGGCTCGGTGACCACCGCCGCGGCACAATCATCGGGAAGTGGCAGGCTGCGCGCGTCCCAGATCGCCGCGAGGCCGCCGCTGACCTCCCGCAGCCCCGGCGCCAGTGCGGGCGCGATGTCCCCGCAGACCGCCTCGAGCCCCATCCTCCGCGCCTCCATCACGATCCCGCCGATGCCTGCGAAGGGATCCACGACCAGGTCGGCCCGGTCAACACGCGCGAGGTTGAGCATTGCCATCGAGTCACAGCATGACAGGCGGCGTCGCTGACGGCGGGAGAGTGTTGCCTCAACCTCGCCGTCGATGCGCATCTTGAAAGGCCGGCGATGGGGTGACCGCTCCATCCGCGCCTCGTCGTCGGCGCGCCAGATCAGCTCATGCACCACGCGATCCTCGTCCCGGCGGTACTCTCCCACCAGCCAGCGGTCGATCTTCTTCGCCTCTCGGTGCTCCATGCCGCGCCCGGCGCCGAATTCGCGGGTGATGCGCGTAAGGGCCTCAGCGTATCCGAGGCGCGGCATAAGCCCGATGAGGTCACCATTCGCATGAGGCGGCACGTGTACGAAGACGCGGTTCAACGGGGGGTGCTCGTCGATAACGGTCAGTGGAAGCTTGCGGGCGGCCGCAAGCAGTTCGGCGCGGGCGGTCTCATGCTCAACACCGCCCGCGCCGCGTGAGGTGCGAAAGTGCACCGCGTAGCTTACTTTCGGCGGCCTCTCAGCTCGCATCAGAGCGCAAATCGCGCCCCCTCGCCTGAATGATCCCGTAGATGATGCTGTCGGTCAGGGCCTGCCAGCTTGCCTCGATGATGTTCTCGTGCACTCCGACCGTGCCCCAACTGTCGCCGTTGTTCGCCGTCTGGATGAGCACGCGCACCGCGCCGCTGGTGCCTTCGGTCGCGTCGAGCACGCGCACCTTGTAGTCAACAAGGCGCATATCCGAGATCTCCGGATACTCGTCGCGCAGCGCCTTTCGAAGCGCGGTATCAAGCGCGTTAACCGGGCCATCGCCCATCGCCGCGGTGTGTACCGACGCAGCCGAATGAGGCAGCTTGAGCTGCACGGTCGCCTCGGCGAACGGCTCCTCATCCTCGTGGTGCTTGCCCATGATGACGCGGAAGCCCTGGAGTTCGAAGAGTTCATACTGCTCGCCGAAGATGCGGCGGGCCAGCAGTTCGAACGACGCCTCCGCGGCCTCGTACTGATAGCCGCGATGCTCGCGCTCCTTGACCTCGGTGAGCACCTCGCGCATTCGCCGATCCTTGCGGTCGGCCTCGGGGTAGATGTGCTCAAGCTTGTGGGTGATTGTGCTTCCGCCGGAGTAGTCGGAGACGAGGATCCGGCGCTCATTACCAACGACCTCCGGCTCCACGTGTTCGAAGGACGTCGGGTTCTTCAGGACCGCGTTCACGTGCATGCCGCCCTTGTGCGCAAACGCCGACTGCCCGACGTAGGGGGCGCGCTCATCGGGGCGCACCAGCGCCACCTCATCGACCCAGCGCGAAAGCTCCGTGATCTCGTGCAGACGGCCCTCGGGCAATGCGCGCACACCCGCCTTCAACTCGAGGTTCGGGACCACCGTGCACAGGTTCGCATTTCCGGAGCGCTCGCCGTAGCCGTTGATAGTGCCCTGAACATGGCTCGCACCCGCATCCACCGCGATCTGCGTGTTTGCCACAGCCATCCCGGAGTCATTGTGACAGTGGATGCCGATCGGCACATCGAAGCGGCCCACGGCCTCCTTCGTGACTTCATGGATGAAAAGCGGCATCGATCCCCCGTTGGTGTCACACAGCACGAGGGCCTCGGCGCCGCCGCGCTGTGCGGCCTCAAGGCACGCCATGGCGAACTCGGGGTCGGCCCGGTAGCCGTCGAAGAAGTGTTCTGCGTCGAAGAGGACCTCCGCGCCGCTGGCCTTGAGGAATGCACAGCTATCCTCGATCATCTGCAAGTTCTCGTCCGTGGTCGTACCGAGCACCTCGGTGACATGCAGGTCCCAGCTTTTGCCGAAGATCGTGATGGTTGGCGCGCCGCTGTCCACGAGGAAGCGCAGTTGACCATCTTCCTCGGGAGCGACGCCCGGACGCCGTGTGCTGCCGAATGCGGCGAACTTCGCGTTCTTCCAGTCCATCTCCCGGGCGCGCTCGAAGACTTCACGGTCGCGCGGGCTGGTCTCGTTGGGCCACCCGCCCTCGATGTAGTCGAACCCCATCTCGTCGAGGCGGCGCGCGATTCGCAGCTTGTCGTCCACGCTGAATGAGATCTTCTCAGCCTGACAACCGTCGCGGAGCGTGGTGTCGTAGACCTGAACCTTTCGCATCTGTCCTCACCCTTTGTTTGTGGTGCACGGGCGCTTGGGCTGCCGACTACCGAGCCGGTGCGAGCGGGTTGGAGAACGTGAAAAGTCCACCTCTCCTCAGAGGCGGACTCATGGTGTGATCCGCGGTACCACTCTGATTGGTCCTCCCACGCGTTGCTTCTCGAGCGTTGAGGGAGACCCGCTCTTCCGGCACGAGCGGCCGATCCGGCGCGCCGATGCCGTCTACCTGATAACGGAGGTGACCCGGCGGAGCCTACTACGCTGCAACGCTTGCTTCTGCGCTGCGGCCATTCAGACCGCGGCTCAGGGGTGATTTTCGCCGTCGCCATGGCCTGCCGGACTCTCACCATCCCCGGCTCGCTCGGAGCGCATGCGCTAAGCACACGGCCTCCAGGATGATCGACGCCTACTCGTCCCCATCATTGCCTCAACATTATGTTGAAAATGATTATACCAGACCACTGTCGCACGCGCAAGCGAAAGCATTCCTGCAAGACGAACCGCCGTCACGGCGTGGCCCCTGTTGGACCGCCGGGCTTTCGGCGAGTGAAGTCGTCTGACGCATCCTCCGCCGTCGAGCCGCAGACTGGGTCGTACTCCTCGCGGATGGCGGCTTCGATCTTACGGCGCTCCTCCGCGTCAATATTGGGCGCGTAGTGCGCCAGATAGCGGATCTCAGCACAGTCGCGCTCCCAGCAGGGGATGTGTTCGTGAGACTGCAGGCGGACACGGATTTTGTCCGCCTGGCCGACGTCCACGACGTGGACCTGTGGCTCAACCGCCCCCACACGACTGCGAAAACGCCCGGTTGGTCCTGCGTATCGTCGATGTCGTCGAACGGTCCGTCAAAGGCATACCCGGCCAGCTCAAATGACATTGTGCCTCGTGTGAAGTTGGATCTATCGTTCGGATCATGTGACATGGGTCCGGCTGCGTAAGCGGCGCGTTTCAACTGCGTGGTAGATCGTGAGCCCGCCGCTTGCGAGGAAGTAGACGCCGATCAGCCAGGCCGCTGCGACAACTCCGGCCTCCGGCATGGAGAAAAGAAGGATCGCGAGTACCACTGTGATTAGACCTACGCCTGTGGCAAGCGCGCCTGGCGGTGAGCCGGCCCCGACGGTGAGACCGCCGAGAATTTCGATAAGGCCAAAGACCAGGGCCCACGCGGCGATGAAGTAGATCAGCATCGTGGCGGTGATGCCCGGCCAGAAGAGGGCGATGAGGCCGAGGGCGAGAGTGATCAGCCCGCCGAAGATGGACGCGCCCCAAAGCGGGTATCGGGCTGAGGAGGCATGTATGGTGCTGACCAGACCTGTGAGCAGTGCGAATGCGCCAATGACCATGATGACGGCCTGCACGCTCTTATCGGGCCATGCGAGCAGGAGTATTCCGAATACGATGGCGAGGGTGCCTCGCAGGAGTGTCAGCCACCAGATGCGATTGTGCATAGTCAGACCTCTCCTGGCTGCTTCGGGTTACATTTCACTGCCCGTCCGTTCAGGGATTCAGCGTCGCGCGGGGTCATCCCTCCTGTTCAATGTTGCATTCCCGGGAGCGGCTGCTGCAATCTTCCCATATTGCTTTGCGTGTTCTGGGAGGCGAATTTCGCGCGGGGTGCACTGAGCCGGCAGTTTCGGATGCTTTGAGAAACGTCTGGAGTGCCCGAACCGGACATTATCACTTTGCTCCTACGCCCCGAGGCCGAAATGGGTGTATCCTGAGATTGTCGGCGCAGCAGCAGCGTTCAGCAAAGAACCCGGACTCCGGGCGCCCTCGCCCGGAGAGTCGTCTCAGGTCGGCGTTGAGGCGGAAACGGCGTCCAGGCGAGGGCGCCTGGACTCCAGACACGGGGCGAAGGTTCCCTCGAACACGTAACTGGGGTCATCCACCGACAGTCTGCGTCTACACCCGCCGAAATCCCGCTTGTGCCACAGAGGCGGATTTGTGGTATAGTAGGCCCGCAGCACCACAAGACCACAGATAGACGAGAGAGGCTGATGTGGCACTATGCGGCGCACTGGCTTTACGCTCATCGAATTGCTGGTAGTGATCGCGATCATCGCGATTCTCGCGGCGATCCTGTTCCCGGTCTTCGCCCGGGCGCGGGAGAAGGCACGGCAGACGAGTTGTCTCAGTAACGTCAAGCAGCTGATGATCGGCGTGCAGATGTACGCACAGGATTACGACGAGCGCCTGCCGAGGCACGGCTTCCCCAGGTGGACGATCAAGATCTACCCCTACGTCAACAACGTGCAGGTCTACTCCTGCCCGAGCGCGGACTACAACCCGCCAGACCTTGCCGCACTGGATGCGTCGGGTCTCAACTACTCCTGGAACTACTACGGCAATGGAACGCTGAATAACTTCAAGCTCGCGC
>JBNJEK010000012.1:0-37134 GCA_051745855.1 Armatimonadota bacterium | reverse complement strand
GTCAGGCATCGTCTCCGTGACTTCGGGACGTGGGAGGATGCGATGTGGACGGGAGAGCCATACGTCTACCACTCGCGCCTCTCCCCCGCTCTGAATCTCAAGCTCCTCGATCCTCGCGACTGCATCGAGGCCGCGGTGACCGCATACGAGGACGGAAACGCGCCGATCAACTCGGTGGAGGGTTTCGTTCGGCAGATACTTGGGTGGCGGGAATACGTGCGGGGGGTCTACTGGCAGCACATGCCCGAATACGCGAGTCTCAACCACTTTGGCGCGGATCTGCCGCTTCCGTGGCTTTACTGGTCCGGCGAGACGGAGATGGCCTGCATGCGCGAATGTATCGAGCAGACGCTGAACCTCGGCTACGCCCACCACATCCAGCGCCTGATGGTCACCGGGCAGTTCGCGACGCTGCTCGGCGTTGACCCGCGGGAGATCCACGAGTGGTATCTCGCGATCTACTGTGACGCGGTCGAGTGGGTGGAGATGCCCAATGTACTCGGGATGAGCCAGTTCGCAGACGGGGGGATTATGGCGAGCAAGCCCTACATCTCGACCGGGAAGTACATCAACCGCATGAGTAACTACTGCGCGAACTGTCGTTTTGATCCGGAGGAGCGCACAGGGGACGATGCGTGTCCGTTCACCACGCTCTACTGGCATTTCCTCTGGCGTCACCACGAGCAGCTTGAGGAGATCCCGCGCATGAACCTGCAGACGCGGAACCTCGACCGGATCGAGGACGTGGAGATGAAGCGGATCAAGCGGGATACGGAGCAGTTGCGGAAGGATTTGTGTGGATGAGAAGCATCCCGCGACGGACCGCGAAGGCAAACGGCGGACACATCTGAAGATGCGTCCCTCCGAATGACGATGACTGGGGCGATCAGAGATGATACACGACACGCGAATTCAAAAGCTCTCAGACGCGCCCGTTCGCGATCGCGAATTCGTGCTCTACTGGATGCAGGCCTCGCAAAGGGCGCGCTTCAACCACGCGCTGGAGTACGCGGCCCGGCAGGCGGATAAGCTGCAGGTGCCGCTCGTTGTCGGCTTCGGCCTGGACGAGGACTATCAGGAGGCGAACGCGCGGCATTTCGCGTTCATGCTGCAGGGCCTGCAGGAGACCGCGGCGGCCCTGCAGGAGCGTGGCATCAAGCTTGCCGTGCGCAAGCACCCGCCCCACAAGGCCGCCGTGGAATTCTCTCATCGCGCATGCATGGTGGTCTGCGACCGCGGCTACCTGCGTCATCAGAAGCATTGGCGCGAGCGTGTCGCCAGGGAGGCGGACTGCCGGGTGGTGCAGGTGGAGGCGGACGTGGTCGTCCCGGTGGAGGTGGCGTCAGACAAAGAGGAATATGCCGCGCGCACGATCCGCCCGAAGCTGCACGAGCACATCGATGATTACCTCGTGGACCTGCAGCAGGACGGGCCGGAGCGTGATTCGCTGGATCTGGGCTTCAACTCCGCGGAGGTGAGCGACTGGCAGGCGGCGCTCGATCGGCTGGACGTGGATCGCTCGGTCGCTCCCGTGAATGACTATGTCGGCGGCACGGGAGAGGCGGAGCGTCTGCTTGACGAGTTCATCACCGACCGCCTCGCCGACTACGACGAACGCCGCAATGAGCCTGTCGACAACTGGGTCTCGCACATGAGCCCCTACCTGCACTTCGGGCAGATTTCACCCGTCTATGTGGCGTCGCAGGTCTCCGGTCACGAAGGCGACGAGGCCTACCTCGAGGAGTTGATCGTGCGGCGCGAGCTTGCGATGAACTTCTGCCACTTCAACCCGCGCTACGACTCGATCGAGGCGTTGCCCGACTGGGCGCTGACCACGCTCGCCGAACACGCGGGTGATGAGCGACCCTACGTCTACTCCGCCGAGCAGTTCGAGCGCGCGGAGACCCATGACGCGTACTGGAACGCAGCGCAGATGGAGATGGTCCTGACCGGCAAGATGCACAACTACATGCGAATGTACTGGGGGAAGAAGATCCTGGAGTGGACCGAGGACGCATCCGATGCCCACGCGATCATGGCGTGGCTGAACAACAAGTACGAACTCGACGGCCGAGATCCGGTCTCGTGGAGCAACTTCGCGTGGGTGCTGGGGAAACACGACCAGGCGTGGCAGGAGCGTGAGATCGTGGGGAAGGTGCGCTGGATGAGCGCGGGCGGGCTGGAGCGCAAGTTCGACATCGACGCGTATGTTGAGCGCATCGAGCAAATGCGCGCCTGATCAGCACACCTCACCCAGGCTTGCACGTCATCCGATCGAGAGTCGCGCGAGGCGCTTTTTCAACCCGGCAAGCCGATCTCTCTTCCGGAGCAGATCGCGGACGGTTTCATCATCGCTCGCGAGTTGCCAGTCCATGTCCTCCGTGATCGTCTGCAGCGCATAGCGAGCGCCCGACAGGCGGGGCGGCACGACCACCATGCAGCGGTGCGGATCGAGCGAGCGAAACTCCATGAGCGCCTCGTCAAATTGCGCGCGCTTCGATTCGTCCCCGTAGGCCATCGCACTCAGCTCTTCGTACCGCTTTCCTGCCTGCTCTCCACCGAGCTTGAGCATGCGCTGCCAGTGGCGCAGCGCCGCCTCCACGTCGTCACCGCGGTTGCGGAGCATGAATGCGAGGCCGATGTTCGCATGTAGCGTGGGGTCCTCGCGCGCGTGCTCAAGAGCCTGCATGAAGTAATGCAGCGCGGTCGAGAGGTGCGTTTGCGCGCGGTTGAGCATATCCCGCTCGCGATCGCGGCTGACCAGGCTCGCCCCACGCGCGGCCTGCTGCAGTTCCTGGCCCTGCCGCGCGTGCACGATCGCGAGATTGTTGTTCGAATCGGCGCTGTCCTCAAGTTGGGTCATCCGCTTGAATGCCGCAAGAGCACCCTCTATGTCGCCGAGGTCATACGCACACATGCCGAGATTGCAGAAGACGTCGGCCGTGACCTCATCGCATTCGACCGCCGTTTGCAGGTGCTTGCGCGCGCGTTTGAGCAAGTCCCGCGCCCGCCCTACGAGTTCGTCGCCAGCCTCATGCTCCTCCTGGATCCGTCGGGCCTCGTCGGCGAGGGCCGTGCCGGCGCAGAAGTGCGCGAAACCGTTCCTGGGGAAGTGTTTCGTCACCTCAATGAAGCCATCCGAGGCCTCTGCGAAATCGAGGCGGAGATAACGGTAGAGCGCGAGGTTCATCCGCGCCTCGATTGAGCCCGTCGTGTCCGACGAGGCGATCGCGTTGAAAGGCTTCACGCACCGGTGCAGTGCCTCGAAGAATCTCTCGCGCTGGCGGCGAGACATCGCCGGCTGATAGAACTCAAGCGCCTTCGTGAGGAGCGCCAGGCCGCGGTAGAAGCTCACCATCGGATCGCGAATGCCCCGTTTGCGGAGGCGTTCGAGCATCTCGAGCGCTTCATCCGGAGCGCCGGCGTTTATGCGCGCCGACGCCAGGTTGAGCGTCACCCCCAGGTCGGCGCCCTCGTCGAGTTTGGACATAACCTGAACCATCCTCGCGTCGTCCCCCTCCTCCCATGCCAGGCACCCGAGGTTGTTGAGCAGCCCCGCGTCCTCAGGCGCGCGTTCCAGCCCCCACTCCAGATCCTCTCGTGCAGCCTCCGGGCGCTCGAGCGCGATCAGCGCGAGCGCCGCGTTATGAGCAGCGAGGACCGGATACCTGTCGCGAACCGTCGGTTCGGTGAAGCTCTCAAGGGCTTCGCCGTACCTGCCGAGGGCGAGGTGGATACTCCCGCGGTTGAGTTCGACCGCGGGACTCGTCGGCGCCAGCAGTGCGGCGCGACTGAGCGCGCGGGCCGCCACCAGCGGCCTGCCGGCGGCGGTCAGGGCCGCGCCGAGGTCATTGACGACTGTGGGGTTCATCGGGTCGAGGTAGGCCGCCTCATGTAACTGCCTGACGGCCTCTTCCAGGTCGCCCCTCCTGAACGCGATCAGCCCGAGGTTTGCTCTCGGGGCAACCGCGGCCGGATCCTCCTGCAGTGCGCGTTCGAGGTAGCGCTCGGCAAGCTCGATGTCGCCTCGTGCAATTTCCCAGGCGCCGATGTTCGCCAGGATCGACGGGGAGTGCAATCCGTTGAGACCTTTGAGGATGCGCTCGATCAGATCCTGGCGGGGTGTTCTCGACAGCAGCACGCCGAGGTTGTGATGGGCCTCAGACGCCGTCTCGGGATCGGCAGCGGTCTCGAGCAGCAGGTCGGCCGCGGTGTCAAGGTCGTGTGTCTCGGCGAGCGCCACCGCGAGGTTGATACTGCCACGCCCGTTGCTGGAAGAGGCCTGCGCCTTCTCAAACGCCGTCGCCGCCTTCTGATCTTCGCCGGCCAGCAGCGCCGCGGCGCCGAGGCGTTCCCACGCCTGCCTGTCCTCTTCATCCTCCTCGATATCGCGCCGGGCGCTTCGTGTCACCCGCCGGATCATCCGCTGGAGGCCTCGCGCTCTGCGTCGAACAGCCAGCGAGGTGAAAAGCCGGCGGATCTGGTGCACAACCACCGCCGGCATCAGCACAAAGATGTACCCGACAACGGCACCAAGGGCAGCAAGGGCAACTGTCCAGAGGATGCCCGGATCATCCACAGCAAAATGCGCGTAGGCCAATCCCGCCGCCACGCCAACAAGGACGGCGAAGATTCTGTAGAGCCAGCGCGTCCTCTTACGCGGAAGCAGGATCGCCCATGCGGTCTCGTCCGCCAGTTGCTCGGGCACTTCCGGCACGGACAATTTCCTGCCGAGAGTTCGCATTCCAGCACCTCCTGCCTGACCTCCCCCACCCCCGCTTGTGAAGGGTATACCCAGTCAGGCCCATTAAGTAACGGAGAAGGTGTATGGATGTGTTAAGCGCGTACATAGAAAAGCGGCCGGACCACGGTGGTCCGGCCGCGAGGGATTGTCATGTATGTGGGTCACCGACCCTACCGGCGATTTCCCCTGCCCCGGTCGTTGCCATTGCCGTTTCCCGGGCCGGGGCGATCGAGGGCATCGTCGGGCTCATCCGTGAGTACGGGTTCGTCCTCCTGGCTCTCACCGTAGCCTCCGTCGCAGTCGGGGTCGTCTCCGGAGACTGGCTCGCTCTCGGCAAACTCGACCTCATACCCCAGTTGACTGTTCAAGAACGCGTAGAGGAAATCAACGTCGGTGACATCTTCATCAACGACGCTGACAGCGGCATCCGGCGACGTGAGGGGGTAGACGGCTCTCCCACGGATAAAGATGTTGAGCGGCACGCGCACGATGAGATCTTTCGGGGGGGCGCCCTCGAAAGTGTAGTTGCCCGCTGCATCCGTGGCCACCGATGCGAGCAGTGTCCCGTCGGTCGTGAACAAGTCAACTGGGACGTTCGCTCGTGGGCTGGACTCCGTTATGCCGAAGACGCTCTGATCCAGTCTCACCGTGCCCGACACGTCGTAGACGTCCCCACTCAGGAACACGCACACCGTCGCGGTGTCGCTGTCCTGCCAGTAAAGCTGCTGTTCGCCGCTGGCGTCAGGCCTGTAAGCGCTGACGACAGCGGTGTTTGTGACACACCGTTCGCAGGGTTCCGGAGGGCAGATCTCAAAGCAGAAGTACATGCCCCACGCAGTACCCAACGGCTCACCCTCGCCCCAGGCCGTCTCTTCCTGGTAGTGGGAGATGTCGTCGTCGTCAATGAACAGTTTCTCAACGACGGCGTGCACCGCAAGGGTCACCACGTCGCCGGGCTCGAGGTCGGGCAGGTCGATGACGTATTCGTCGGACGTTGCCCGGTTAAGCTCGTCGTGCTTGAATGTGAACCTGCCCGGAGCAGCCTTTGCCGGCGGTTTGCACTCCGACCCCACATTGACGTAGAGGTGGGTCTCCACCAGTTTCCAGCCATCCTGCGTCGTGATGAGCACGCGCAGTTGGTCGTCCTTGACGTACGCGACTATCTCACCCGCGAGGTACTGCTGTCCGGCGATCAGATCGACGCGGGCCTTCTCCTGGTCACCGCACATTGGAGTAAGCGGCACCGTTGCGGTGAGTTGTTCGCTCTCGCCGGGCGAGAGTTTGTCGATCGGGCCGAGGGTGAAGTCGTCACTCGGGTCGTCCGGCGTCCCGTTGTCGTCGGTGATCGTGATGTTGTAGAGATCAACCTCATTGTCGTTCGACACAGTATAGGTGTAAGTGACCTCGTCGCCCCATACCGCTGCGATTTTGTCCACGCTCTTGGTGAACTCGAAGTCGCCGTCGTCCCCCATCAGTCCGAAGGCGACGCCACTGCAGGCGATGTACAGCACGACAGTCGTCACGAAAAGCAGTGACCGCATACGCGTCATTCGTCCTCCAACTCCCTTAGCAACGTGAGCACAACCCCATAATCTGCTGCGTTTCACTGAGATGAAACCTCGAGCGAACAGCTGCTCACGCTGCTTGCGACATTGCAGCCGGGCGGTGGATACATAATACAGAAGTCTGGTTAAGCGACGCTCAAGGTGACCTCTGGCTATGCTCACGATTTTTTGGGAGCTTGTTTCTCAACGTCGGCAGCGAATCCGAGAGCGACACGAGAGGTAGGAAGTCAAACAAATCGCGGGCCCCTGATTGCAGGGGCCCGCGATGATGATGTCCTGAGGACGCAGGTGATCAGGAGGTGGTGTCGCGGCGTCTCACACCGACGAGCGCCGCGATGCCGAGCGCGCAGAGTGCGAGCGTTCCGGGTTCGGGCGTGACGGTGTGATCAACCCGGAGCACGTTATTTTCGGCCCCGGCATCGTTTCGGCAGCCCATGACCCACTGTGCGGAAACCCGATCTCCAGGCCCGAGGGTAGGCGGGAGAGCCGAAAAGGGAATCGTCGCTTCGAGTACCCAGGTCTCAGCGCCATTCTCCAGTTTCGGATCACCCAGCGGGTCCAATCCGAAATCGACAAGGTAGTAGTAGACCTCGGCGGTCCCGCGGGATTCGCTGCTGCTAAAGTCCGGGTCGAAGTTAGTCATCTCGCTGCGGCTCGTGGTCGCCGCATCGGCTTCGTTTGACACATACCAGTGACTGTTCGCAGTCTTGTAAACGTCTCCGCCAAGCGTCGGAGGGTCGCCGATGTCGGCGCTTCCCGGTCCCGTACGCTCTTCGTTGTTTATGTTGACGCCCCAGTCATAGCTGAAAGGGTCACTGGCGCTGATCGCGCCATTGATCCCGAAATCAAGAGCGAGATCGCCGGCGTGCACGAGGACCCCGTCGCGGAGGCGTTCATCGAAGTACCCACCATCCGGTTCCGGTGATGGGAATGACGTCACGATTGATACGTAGAGGTTTTCGAGGTCATCGTCCATATACGCCGCCTCGACGTCGTAGGGTTCGCCTCCAGTGATCTCATCGTTCTGTTCGATGGAGGTTGCCGACCACTCACCCCGGTAGTCGTGCACACTCCAGTTTGCGGTGGGCGAGCCGGTCGGCGTCCAATCGTGCGAGAAAAGATAGGTCGCGTCGTCGGGGGACCACGTGACCTCAAGTTCGACGCCGAAGCGGTCGCCGAGAAGGTCGGCATATGACGGCGAGACTGTCAGTAGTATTGCGGTAACCAGCCACGAAACTCGTCTCATTGCTCTCCCTGTCTCACGAAGTTGCTGGATGACATGGCATTACTCGGCCGACATTGTGCGTCGTCGTCGGCCGAATGTCAACCGCTGCGGGCAATTGTGAGCCGATGTGGAGTTTCAGGAGACACTTTTGCCGCAAAAGCTCACGATTGTCTAACAATAATGATGCTAACCACGACAATGAAGGTCCGCCGCCGGCGCCTGGCCCTGACACTGTGAGGTGATGGTGATCAGAGCATCACAGGTAAGCTATTGCCAGGTCAGTAAGAATGAGCGCGTGATCTCGGACTGCTCGATGGAAAGAGTCAGCGCGGTCTCGGACTGCTCGACGACGGTGGCCCACTCTCCCTCACAGGTCATCTGCGCGGTGCTCGGGAGGCCGGCCAGTTCCAGACGGAGCGGGAGGTCGTTGCGAGCCGCCAGCATCATGCCCTCCGCGGGCGGAGGCAGCTCACTGAGGTCGAGAGTAAGCGCCTCAAGGTTGGTGGTCGCGACAGACAGCACATCCTCGCCCGGCACCACGTCGGCCGTCGCGAGGCGCGTCTGATCTGCGACCGCGAGGTCCGCCCAGTAATACGACTTGCTTTCGTCGGTCACCAGGTGCAGTTCGCGGGCAGGCGCCGCCGAGCCTGTGTGCTCGACGCACCAGTCGAGGCCAAAAGTCTGCAGGCCGGTGTGTCCGCCGCTGAAGACATGGAAGAGTGTGTTGTGTGCGGGCAGATCGCGCAGTTGACGGAATGTGCGCCAGCTCTGCTCCACGGGGATCGTGGGATCACTGTCACCGTGGCCGAGCAGGACGGGCAGGTGGGCGAGGTTGGTGATGAAGGTTCGTGGCGAGCGTCGGGCGTACTCGAAATCGACTTCGGGACTGTCACCCGGTTCGCCCCCCGTCATCGCGACGATATCCGCGGCATAGCCGTTCTGCACCTCCCACCACTCGCGGAGGTCGGTCACCGGGACCCACGCTGCGGCCGCCGCCCAGAGGTCGGGCCACTTGCCGCCCATCAGCAGGGCCATGTGTCCGCCGCCCGAGTCGCCGGTGATGTAGATGCGCTCCTCGTCAACATCGAAGCGCTCGATCATGCGCGCCCGGGCATCGACGATGTCATGCTGCGCCAAAAGTGAGCCGCCGGCCTGTGCGCCGTTGGGGTTGGCGGCCTTGTTGGGCCCGCGGAAGTTCGGCAGCAAGAGCAACCACTGTCTCATGGCGGCCTGCCGACCGTACGCCATTGCCCGCTGGCGGTAGTCGCCCGACCACGTGTGTAACCCGACCAGCAGCGGCGTCGGCGTCCCGGCCCGGTAGCCGTCCGGGACGCCGATGATGACAGGCTGCTCAGTGCCGTCGAGGCTTGAGGTGACGGTGGTCTCAGTCAGTGAGATGCCATCTACATCGGGCAGCAGCTGATCCCCGCCGCTCAACGCGGCCGCCACCAGGATGGCGGCCGCGGCCATAATAAGCGCGTTCACTCGAAGTAGCCTTCGGGGATTCTACCCGCAGTGACCTCGACCTCAGTTCGGTCGGGCCCGCGCTGGATCGTGAACGGGATCGTGTCGCCGATGTCGAAAGCAAAGATCGCAGCGCGCAGGTCCTCACCGCCCTCGACCTCGGTACCTCCGACGCTGAGAATGACATCGCCCTGCCGCAAGCCGGCCTTGGCCGCCGGGCTGTCCGGCTCCACTCCGAGTACCACGACACCCTCGTCGGTCTGGAGGCCGAGGTAGCGGGCCAGGCCCTCACTGTTGGGCTGCGTCTGGACGCCGACCCACGGACCGCGCTCCATCAGAAAGTGAACGATCTGCTTGACATCGTTGATGGGGATGGCGAAGCCGATGCCGACGGTGGCTCCGGTGGGACTGAAGATCATCGAATTGATCCCGATGACATCGCCTGCGAGGTTGACAAGCGGCCCGCCGGAGTTGCCCTGGTTGATCGCGGCATCGGTCTGAATCATGTTGCGCGCGGGCATCTGCGGTCCGGGCGAGCGCTGCCCCTGGGCGCTTACGACGCCCACTGTGACGGTGTGATCGAATGCGAAGGGATGGCCGATCGCGACGACCCACTCGCCGATCGAAAGCTGATCGGAATCGCCGAGCGCCAGCGTCGGGATGTCGTTGATGTCGCCTTCGAGTTCGAGCACGGCAACGTCGGAGGCGGGATCAACGCCGAGGATCCTTCCGGTGAACTCGTGACCCTCGCGTGTCTGAACGGTGATCTGCTGGGCCTCACCGACAACATGGCTGTTGGTCAGCACGAGCTTGCGGCCGTCGTACTCGAAGACGAATCCGCTACCGATTCCCTGCTGCACCCGGGGCTCGCCGCCGAAGAAGTACTCGAAGGGATCCGCAGGCTGAGCGGTGGTGGTGGCGACGATCTTAACGACCGCCGGATCCGCTCTGTCCACCGCCTGCACGATCGCGTCTTCGTCAGTAATCACCTGGACATCCTCCCCCGCATCGTCGCGTGGTGGTGTGACGACCGTCCCGGTGTCGGTTGCAGGTTCATCGGGCATGAACAAATATGCTCCGCCGATGCCCCCCACGACACCCACGATCAGCGACACAATCACGACAGTAACGATCAATCCCGCGTTCGATTCACTCCGCATGAATCCGCCCTCATTCCTCGTCCAGTTTCTGCATCACGCGCACCGTCTCAATTGCCGCCTGCCCGGCTTCGAAGCCGCGGTTGGTCAGACGCGTTCCGGCGCGCTCGATGGCCTGCTCGATGGTCTCAGTAGTAATTACGCCGAAGAGGATGGGGACTCCTGTCTCCATCGACGCGGTCGAGACGCCGCGAGCGACCTGGCCGGCCACGTAGTCGAAGTGGGAGGTGGAGCCGCGGATGACCGCGCCGAGGGTGATGACCGCGTCGAACTTGCCGCTGCGCGCCATCTTCTGCGCCACCACGGGGATCTCGAACGCTCCCGGCACGTACGCAGCCTCGACGTCCTCTTCGGACACGCCGTTGCGCTTGAGCGCATCCATGCATCCCTCGACCAGCCGCCCGGTGATGAAGTCGTTGAAGCGTGAGATCACCAGGCCGAACTTCAGTGCGCTTCCATCCAGTTGTCCCTCATGCGTCTTCATCATCGTCACCTCTGCCCTCGACAGCGTGGTCCTCGTCGTCCCGCCGCCGGATCATGTGCCCCATCTTGTCCCGCTTGGTGCACAGATAGTGCTCGTAGGTTCCGTGCTGCGGGGCCTCCAGCGGCACCCGCTCGACGACCTCCAACTCGTACGCCTCCATCGCGGTGAATTTGCTCGGGTTATTGCTCATCAGGCGCATCTTCGAGATGCCGAGGTCGCGAAGGACCTGCGCCCCGATGCCGTAGTCGCGACGGTCGGCGGGGAAGCCCAGCGCCTCGTTGGCCTCGACGGTGTCGAGGCCGCAGTCCTGAAGGTGGTAAGCGCGGATCTTGTTGACCAGTCCGATCCCGCGGCCCTCGTGGCTGGCGATGTAAAGCACCACGCCGGGCGGTTCGGCGCCGATCCGCTCGAGTGCGGAGTGAAGCTGCCAGCCGCAGTCGCACTTGAGCGAACCGAGTATGTCGCCGGTGACGCAGCCGGAGTGCACGCGCACCAGCGGGGCATCGACCTCCGAGAGGTCGCCGCTGACGACCGCGACAAAGTCCGCCTGATCGACCTCTGACACGTAGATGATCGCGCGGAAGTCGCCCCAGAGTGTCGGCAGCGACGCCTCCGCCTCGCGACTGATGAGCCGTTCAGTCTTTGAGCGATGGCGGATCAGGTCCGCGATCGTGGTGACCGCGATGCCGAGTTCGTCGCCAAGTTCCAGCAGTTCCTCCATGTTTGCCGCAGAGCCGTCCTCGCGGAGGATCTGCGCGGTGACACCGGCGGGTGTGAGGCCGGCGAGTCTTGCGAAGTCCACGGCGGCCTCGGTGTGCCCCACGCGCTTGAGCACCCCGCCCTCGGCCGCTCGGATCGGGAAGACGTGGCCGGGGCGGATGAGATACTCCGGGCGCGCATCCGGGTCGATCAGCGTCTGAATCGTGAGGGCACGGTCCCGCGCGGTGTCGCCGGTCTCCATGCCCCAGCGAGCGTCGACGGACACCGCGAATGCGGTCTTACCTCCGCCCCAGCCGTCGGGTGACATCGGCGTGAGGCGCAGTTCTTCCACGCGATCGGGGGTGAGGGCGACGCACATGGTTCCGCGCGCAATCCTCATCATGCGGTTGATCGCGTCGCTCTCAGCGAATTCGGCGGCGAGCACAAGGTCCCCGGTCGCGGTGTCACCGTCATCATCGACGACGATCACCATCTCGCCCTTGCCGATTCGCTCAATTGCCTCCTCGGTTGTTGCAAGTGCCATGTCAGATACGCTCATTTCCGCGTGTCAGATGAAGCCGTGCTCGGCCAGCATGTCGCGCGAGATGCCGTCCTCGGAATCGTGCCTGCCGAGCAGGCGCATCACGTATTTCGCCAGGATATCCGTCTCGATGTTGACCAGTTGCCCGCGACGGGCGTGCTCGAGCGTGGTGCTCTCCAGCGTGTGCGGGATGACCGCGAGGCCGAATGTGCGCGCCTCGATCTCCGTGACCGTGAGACTGATGCCGTCGATGGCAATACTGCCTTTTTCGACGACGTAGGCGGCGTAGTCGCCCGGCATCTGAACGTGTATGCGTACTGTCGTGCCTTCATCGGCGCGAGAGATGATCTCCCCCACGCAGTCCACGTGCCCCTGCACGAAATGCCCGCCGAGGCGATCGCCCACGGCGAGGGCACGCTCGAGGTTCACCGCCCAGCCGACCTTCAGCCCCCCGATGGTCGTTCGTTCAAGCGTCTCCGCACCGGCGTGAGCGGTGAAGCCCCACTCCCCGGCTCGCTCGACGGTCAGGCAGGTCCCGTTGACCGCGATGCTTTCACCGATGACGGCCTCAGGGCCAATCGCCGGCGCGGCTATCTCAAGGTCCGCTCCCCCACCACCGGCGCGCATCGACCGAACACTGCCGACCTCCTGGATCAGTCCGGTGAACATGTCTTACTCCGCTTCCCGGGCGACAGAGCCCGTGACCAGCATGTCAGCGCCAATCTGCCGCGTCGAGACATCGTGTAATCTCACTGCATCCGCCACCTGCTCCGCGCCGGTGCCGCCAACGCCCGGGACCGCGTCGCGTCCGCCGATGATAAGCGGCGCGTAGAAGAGCATCATGCGGTCCACGACGTCGGCCTCCAGCGCCCCCGCGACGAGTTCCCCCCCGCCTTCGATCAGCACACTCAGCACGCCACGCTCGCCAAGCGCATCCATCAGCGCGGCAAGGTCGACGTGGCCGCCCCGCTCAGCCAGCACACGCACCTCGGCGCCTGCATCGCGCAGAATGCTGACGCGATCGGGGGGCGCGCTGGCGGTGCAGGCGATCACACAGCCGGCATCGCTCTTCTCGTGGATTACCTGCGCATCGGCGGGAGTGCGCGCTCGACTGTCAACGATCACACGCAACGCGTCGCGGCCGTCGGGCACATTGCGGGTGGTCAACGCGGGATCGTCGGCCAGCACCGTCCCCACGCCGACCAACACGGCGTCACAGCGGTTGCGCATTTCATGTACGCTCCGCCGGGACTGCTCGCCGCTGATCCACTGCGAGTCGCCCGAGCGTGTGGCGATCCGCCCGTCAAGGCTCATCGCCAGCTTCACGGTCACCAGCGGTCGTCCGGTGAGCCGATGGCTGATGTATCCGGCAAGCATCCGCCGCGCCTTATCCCGCAGCAGTCCGCCCCGGACCTCAACCCCGGCCTGCGTCAGGGCCGCCTCTCCCCCGCCTGCGCACCGTGGGTCGGGATCCCCCATCGCGTAGAATACGCGCTCGATGCCCGCCTCGATGATCGCGTCGGTGCAGGGCGGCGTGCGGCCGTGATGGCAGCATGGCTCGAGTGATACATAGATATCCGCACCACTCGCCGCGTCACCAGCGTTGGCGAGCGCTATCCGCTCTGCGTGCGGGCCGCCTGCGCGCAGGTGGTAGCCCTCGCCAACGATGACGCCGTCGCGGACAACCACTGATCCGACCGCGGGGTTGGGCGACGTCCTGCCCAGTCCGCGCTCGGCCAGTTCGAGGGCGCGTTGCATGAAGCGCTTTTCGGCCTCATTCACCTCGGATAGCCCTTCTCTCACGACTCTGCTCGAGGCGGCGAATGTACATGCTAAGTTTCCGGTAGCTCTCGGCCCGACGCTCTTCGTGTGTTCTCCTGAGCATGCCAAGGTCGGCGATCGCCATGATCATGGCTGCGAGCGCCAGCACCAGGCACACCGCCCAGTAGACGAACGCGCTTGTCGCGGTGGGGAAGTCGAGTCTGGCGCCTGTGAGCACGAGCGCCAGCAGGACGACAAGGTCCAGGGCTGACACGACGCGAAGGGTCATCTGTCGCCGCCCGATGACATGCCGGCCGGTGACGTAACGCCGCCACTCGAGGAAGAGTCGCACGAGCAACGCAAGGGCCAGCAAGCCGAGTATCGCGGCGAACCATCGAGCCATCGAGGCCTCCTCCCAGACGAGGCGATGATAGCACAATAAAGCCGGCGCGGGCAAGCACCGCCGGAGCCGTCTCGGAGATAGTTCAAGCAGCAGCGCGGTCTGCACTCCACTGAAGCGACGGCGTTGCACTGCCAGGGGCGAACTTGTGGCCGCTGCGCTCGTCGTGTATAATGACGCGGTGCCCACGGGTCGGAGTGCGTGGGCTCTGTCAGTTTGCATCGTTTGACCTGGTGACACGGCGTCGCAGCGCGCGACCCTTTCTGACGGATTCGCAGTAACGCTGGGAGACGATTGTCATGAGCCCGCAGCAGTCGGGCTTCGACGTTGATAAGGGCCTCATCGCGCAGATAGCCCGCGATGAAGGCGTCGATGAAGATGTGCTGACCGACCGCATCAACCGCGGCACCGTCGTCGCGATGGGTGGCGAGGGCGTGAAAGCCTTCGGCATCGGCGAGGGTCTGCGCACCAAGATCAACGCGAACATCGGCACCTCGCCTGATTATCCCGAGCTTGAGACCGAGCTTGAGAAGCTCCACGCCGCCGTTGCGGCGGGGGCCGATGCGGTGATGGATCTCTCTACCGGCGGAGACCTCGACGAGACGCGCCGTGCAATTCGCGCCGAGTGCCCCGTGGTGCTTGGGACGGTGCCTGTCTACCAGGCCTTCGCGGAGGCCGACCGTGACCGCGGCGAGATGCTCAGTATGACCGCCGATGACCTGCTCGACGTCATCGAGCGTAACGGCGCGGACAACGTGGATTTCATGACGCTGCACTGCGGCGTCACTCGTGACACGGTCGCGGCGCTCAAGACGCAGCCACGCATCGGCGGCATCGTCAGCCGCGGCGGGAGCCTGCTCGCGGCGTGGATGCGGGAGAATGACACTGAGAATCCGCTCTACGCACAGTATGACGACGTGTTGGCGATTCTGAAGGAATACAACGTGGCCATCAGCCTCGGCGACGGGCTCCGACCGGGCGCAACGGCGGATGCGACCGACGCGGGACAGGTCGCGGAGACGCAGGTGCTTGGCGAACTGGTGCTGCGCGCACGTGAAGCGGGTGTGCAGGCATTCGTGGAAGGCCCCGGACACGTTCCGCTCGATCAGATCGAGGCGAACGTGGTGTTGCAAAAGCGCCTGTGCGACGGGGCGCCCTTCTATGTGCTGGGGCCGCTGGTCACCGATGTTGCCCCCGGCTACGACCACATCACCGGCGCCATCGGCGGCGCGGTCTGCGCGGCCGCCGGCGCGGACTTTTTGTGCTACGTGACACCCGCCGAGCACCTCGGCCTGCCGAAGCTCGATGACGTAATCGAGGGCGTGATGGCCTCGCGCATCGCCGCCCACGCAGGAGACATGATCAAGGGCGTACCCGGCGCGCGCGAGTGGGATGATCGGATGTCCCGCGCCCGCTGCGACCTCGACTGGGAAGCGATGGAGGACCTGGCGATGGATCCGGGCCGGGTGCGCCTCACCCGCGGCGACCGACCTACCTCCGATGACGCGGCCTGCTCGATGTGCGGCAAGTTCTGCTCGGTCCGCGCCGGAAGGAAGATGAAGGAGTCCGGCGAGTGAAGCTCGCATTAGTACATGACTATCTCGTTCAGGGCATTCGTGGCGCGGAGCGAGTAGTCGATGTGCTACACGAGATGTACCCGGACGCACCGATGTTCACGCTCATGTACGATCCGGACCGCATGGAGGATCGTCTGCGCGAATGGGATATCCGCCCTTCGATGCTCCAGGACATTCCGGGATCGCTGTCCCTTTATAAGAAGCTCTACTTCCTGATGCCGATGGCGATCGATCATCTGCCGCTCGACGAGTTCGACCTGGTCATCAGTTCAAGCTGCGGCTGGAGCAAATCAGCACCACAGGCCGAAGATGCGCTGCACATCGCGTACTGCTACAGTCCCGCGCGGTTCCTCTGGTTCTGGGCGGATGAGTACATTGAATCACTGAAGGTCAACCCGGTGACGAAGGCCGTGGTCAGGGCGACGCTCCCGCCGCTGCGGGAGTGGGATCGGCGGACGGCACAGCGCCCGCAGCACATGATCGCGATCTCAGAGACGACGCATGCGCGGATGATCGACGCCTACCAGCGGGAGCCCGACACGATCATCTACCCGCCCGCGAACACGGACAAGTTTGTTCCCGGGCAGGCAGGAGCGGGCGATTACTACCTCGTCGTTTCGGCCCTCAACGCATACAAGCGGGTGGACCTGGCCGTTGCGGCGTGCAACCGTCTGGGGCTGCCGCTCAAAGTGGTCGGCGATGGCGAGGAATTCGAGCGCCTCTGTGAGATGGCCGGTCCGACCGTGGAGATGGTCGGTCGAGTTCCGGACGAGGAGATCGTCGGGTACTATCAGGACTGCAAAGCGTTTATCATGCCGCAGATCGAGGACTTCGGTCTTACACCGCTTGAGGCCAACGCGTGCGGCAGGCCGGTTGTGGCGTTCCGGGGCGGGGGCGCGACGGAGACGATGGTGGAAGGCGTAACGTGTCGATTCTTCGAGGAGCAGACGGTTGACTCACTGGCCGCCGTCCTCGAGGATTTCGATGCCGGTCAGTTCAATGCGGAGGACTGCCGGGGAAACGCACTTCGATTCAGCATCGAGCGGTTCAAACAACAGTTGGGTGATTACGTAGAGAAGTGCTGGCAGGAACATGTCGGCTGAGCCAGGCGGACCATCTGGTACCGCACTGCGTCGATGAGGCCGGCCGGACTTTCGACACCACGAAGGGGATTAACCGATGTCAATTGTCAAGATGCGAAAGATGGTCCGGAAGCAGCTCAAGATCAAGCTCTTCGGTCGCACGATTGAGCTTGGCTCGCCGATGGCGATCATCTTCTGGATCATTGTGATCATCTTCTTTGTCAGCGCATACTACATGTACGGCGGTGGCGGCGGCGGAGGTGTGGCCGGGCCGCAGGGCGGACAGCGGGAGGTCACTCCGGTCGTGGCGACGGTCAACGGCGATCATATCGGCCGCACCGACTACGACTACCGCCTGCAGTGGGCGGAGAGCGGTCAGCACACGCCGCTTCCGCAGATGCGCGAGATGAAGATGGCGGTGCTCGACTCGATGATCAACAACCATCTGCTCATCGAGGCCGCACGGGCTGAGGGCATTCAGGTCAGCGACGAGGAGATTGAGGCAGAGAAGACCGAGATGCTCGATGAGATCATCGAGTACCGGTACTCCGATCGACGTGTTCTGCGGGATGCGCTTGAGCGCGAGGATATGTCACTCGAGCAGTTCAAGGACCGCGTTTTGCGCGAGCGACTGCCCGAAGATGAGGAGATCCGGACGAATCTGCTTTTCGAGAAGATCCAGGAGCGTGTTGAGCAGAGCGTAACGGTCACCGATGAGGACGTCAGGGAGAGCTACGCGGAGGTCAAGGCCCGGCACATCCTCATCGATCCCCAGCAGCTTATGATGGAGCAGCAGGAAGAGGCGGACGAAGCCGAGGAGGCCGACGCGAGCGATCTCGAAGCCACGATGTCACCTGAGGAAGCCGAGCAGCAGGCCCGCGAGCTTCTGACGGAGATCAAGCAGCAGGCGGAGGCCGGCGCTGACTTCGCGACGCTCGCCGAGGAGCACTCCATGGGGCCCAGCGCGCCCGATGGGGGCGATCTCGGATGGTTCGGGCCCGGCCAGATGGTGCCGGAGTTCGAGGAGGTTGCGTTTGAGCTTGAGCCGGGAGAGGTCAGCGACATCGTGCAGACTGACTTCGGGCTGCACATTATAAAGGTCGAGGACCGCCGCCACGACGTTCCCAGTGATGAGGCGGAACTTGAGGCGCAGCGCGAGGAACTGATCGAGCAGCGAACGCAGCGCGCATGGCAGGAGTACCAGGACCGACTGCGGGCCGCCGCGGAGATCGAGATCGTGGACCCGGAACTCCAGGCGTACGAGTTGCTCGAGGAGGACCCCGAACGCAATGCTCCGCAGGCCGCGGAGCTACTCGCATCGGCCGCCGAGGGCGATCCTTACAACGCCTCAGCGCGCTTTAGCCTCGCAAATATCCTCAAGCAGGCCGGGCGCACGGACGAGGCGATCGCCGTGCTCGACGAACTGGCCGAGACCCGCCAGGGCTCGAACTCGCCCTATCCACATGCGGAACTGGCCTCTCTGAAGCAGGAGGCCGGGCAGACTGAGGAGGCCATCGAGCACTACCAGCAGGCCTCCGAATATGCCCAGGGCTTCGACTATCAGAACTACTTCCTGCACATGCAGATCCAGCAGGCCTTCGAGGAACTCGAGCGGCCCGACCTGGCCGAGCGCGAGCAGGAGTGGATCGATGCGTTCATGAGCGATCAGCAGAGCGGGATGGGGGGCGCTGGCGGCAACATCCAGCCGATCGAGGTCGATGGCGGCGCAGAGGACAGCGAGTAGGGGGAGGCGAGATGGACCGCTTCGAGCTTGACTGGGAACGCGTAGCCGACGAGGCCGCGGCATTCATCCGTGAACGGATGGCCGCGGCCCGTCGCGATGCGGCCGTGATCGGCCTCTCCGGCGGCATCGACTCTGCGCTCTCGGCGTTCCTGACGGTTCGGGCGCTTGGCGCGGACAGACTCACTGCGTTCATGCTCCCCTGCCGCACCTCCAGCGAGCGTTCGCTTGTCGATGCGCGCCTTGTCGCCGATGCGCTTGAGGTCAGATGCGAGATCATCGAGATAACACCGATGGTCGATGCGTACTTCGAGCTTTACCCGGATGCGTCGCGGATGCGGCGCGCCAACATGATGGCCCGGCAGCGGATGGCGGTCCTTTACGATCAATCCGAGCGACTCGAATCCCTGGTGGTCGGCACCGGGAATCTCACCGAGGCGCTGCTGGGATACACGACGCTCTGGGGCGACATGGCGTGCGCATTCGACCCCATCGGCGATCTTTACAAGACGCAGGTGCGGCGCCTCGCGGCCCATCTCGGCGTGCCGGAGCCGGTCCGCATCAGGCCGCCGACCGCCGATCTCTGGGAGGGACAGACCGACGAGGGCGAACTCGGCTTCACGTACGACGAGGCCGACCGCATACTCGCACGCCTGACCGACGATCGCAAGACCGTCGAGGAGATCGCGGCGGAGGGGTTCGACGAAGAGATCGTCGCTCGCGTGCAGGCAATGATGCATGCGAGCGCCTTCAAGCGGCAGATGCCACCCGCGCCGGGCCTTAGAGACCTGCTGCCCGGGCGTCGGCGCTGAGAGTGCGGTGGCCGCCGCGATCCTCGGGACAGCCGTCCCCCGACCACCCGGACCGGAGGCCTCGTAATGCAAGGCACGTTGTATGTCGTCGCGACCCCGATCGGCAACCTCGAGGACCTCAGCGAACGCGCCCGGCGCGTTCTTGGCGAAGTCGAGCTTGTGCTTGCCGAGGACACGCGGCGAGTTGGCAGGCTGCTGGGCGCCCTCGGCCTGAACACGCCCGTGGAGAGCTATCATGGCGACACGGTCGCTGACAAGCGCGCCCGGCTCGTCCGCAGACTGGCGGCGGGATCGGTGATGGCGCTCGCGAGCGACGCCGGGACACCGGTGATCGCCGATCCGGGTGCGACGCTTGTCGCCGAAGCCGCGGAGGCAGGCGCGGAGATCATCCCCGTCCCCGGCCCGAGCGCCGTCACCACCGCATTGAGCGTATCCGGCCTGCGGGGCGATCGTTTCGAGTTCGCGGGTTACGCCCCCCGTCGCGGGCCCGAGCGTCGTGAGTTCCTCTCCGCACTGGTCCTCTCCCCTGTCACCAGCGTCTTCTACGAGACCCCGCATCGCGTCGGCGACTGTCTCGACGACCTCACCGCCGTGGCCGGCCCTGCCCAGCGGATGGTGATCTGTCGCGAGTTGACCAAGTTGTATGAGGAAATCCTCCGCACGACCGCCGGCGATGCCGCGGAGCACTTCTCCGTGAACGAGCCGCTCGGTGAATTCGTGATTCTCCTGCCTCCGGGCGACGCTTCTGCATCTCCTGAGGGCCCCTCTGACGAGCAGGTGCATGCCGCGGCGCAGCGACTGGTGGCGATGGGCGCAAGTACACGCGACGCGGCCGATCTGCTCAGTGAGCTGACCGGCCGCGCCAGGAACGACATGTACGACCTCCTGCTGGAACTTCGCAGGGGTTAGTCCACGATCGGCACCGACCCCGCCGCGTCATCAAGCCGCTGCGTGTCGAGGCCGCCCTCGAGAGACACGACATCAACCACCGTCGCGTCATTCCGGCGGTACTCAACGACCACCGCATCACCGAGTGGTGAGACCCGGACAGTCGCACTGTCGGTGTTCCGCAGATCGTAGCGCGTGCTGGCATTGCCGCCCCAGTTGATCCGCTGGATCTGTGGGGCGCCGCCGTGACTGATTGCCGCCACCACCCACTGCTGGCCCTGCGGCGCGTCCGCCGACTGCATGGACGGGACCTCAGCGAGAACCGCGGTCTCGCCCTGTCCGGGGATGAAGGTGGCGAGCACCTCGCGATTGTCCTGCGCCCGGCGGATCAGCAATGCGCGAGTCTGTGGAATCCAGCCCATCACAGCAAACCAGCCGAGTTCCTCGACGCCACCATCGGGCGTCCAGTAGAAGCTGCGTGCGCCTCTGTCATCGCGCACGGTGAAGGCGAGGCCGTCGTTCGTCCATGCAAGCTCACCGGGACGGAAATCGCCGGGTGACACCCCCGGGATCGCCGGTTCCACGACGCGATTTTCGGTGGATGGCCCGATCCGGATCTGCAGGCGCGAGTCCCGATCCATCAGCGAGGGCTGCACCCAGTACGCCAGCATCTCACCATCGTGACGAACGGCCATCCTGCCGAAGTCGAACCCGCCGTCCAGTTCAGTGACATTGCCTTCGTCGTCAGCGTGCGCGATCATATGACTTGATCGCGAGGTCCGCCGCTTGATGATGATGTCGCGACCGTCGGGTGTCGCGACGAACCCGGCCACAAACTCGACCGCGGTCTCACGCTGCTGCGTATCAGGTTCGATCCTGTCAAGGTGGAAGAGGTTGTTTCCATCCGCAGGCTCAGTGCGGCTCATTGCCAGAATCGAGAGATCGGCGTCGTCAGGATATGCTACGCCCGCGTAGCGTACCGATTCGCCGTCGCCAGCACGGTACTCGAAGGTGCGGCCCTTCGCCTGAAGGTGGATGCGTTCGCCCGGAACGAGCATCATCGTGTACATCATGCCCGGTTCGGGAAGCCCGAGCGAGCCGTTCGGCCACTCGACCTGCTCCACGTCCGCCACTGTGATCTCATCGGCCTGAAGGTTCAGGCGGTACGCAAGGTCGTTCACCGCGGCCTCGACGGCGGGAGATCGGTCTGCCTGTCCGATCTCGTCGCCCTCAGCCGGAGCGGAGGGAACGACGGTCCCGGCCGGCTTGACCTGCCCCGACATATCGGTGTGATAGTCGTACAACTCTCCATCGGCCTCAAGGACCATCCGGTAGCCCGGAGTCATGACCTGCGCGTACATCCCCCCGGCCTCTTCTACGCCCAGCGCGCTGCTGGGCCACTCCCGCTCCTCGACCGCGCCGACGTAGATGTCACGCGGCTCAATCCCGAGGCGTTGTGCGAGATGCTGTCTCGCCTGCGAGATGATCGCCAGTCTCGTTTGCGTCTCCTGCTCGACCGACTGCTCCTCCTGCCTGTCGGGAGCAGCGACAGGGCCATCGATGAGAGTCACTCGGGTGGCCCGGTCGGTGTGATACTCGTAACGCTCGCCCTCGGCCTCCAGAAAGACACGGTAGCCGGGCGTTTGCACCTGCGCGTACAATTGTCCCGGTTGAGGATTGCCCAGAGAGGCATCGGGCCAGGTGACCACTTCGAAACTCGCGACGGTGATGGCGTCCTCATTGATTTCCAGCCGCTGCGCCAGATCAGCCACCGCCGCCTGGACCGGTTGCGGCAGGTTCCCCTGCGCAAACGCGGTCGTGACCGTCACAGTTGCGATCAGTACCACCACTGCTGTCATTCCCAACCTCATCTGATCGTGATTCTCCCTTCGACCTCCGGTGAGATCGATCCGTGTTCGTTGAGATACTGGACGAACGCGGTGTCCAGCTTTGTTCCCACGTAGTATTGCTTCTGCCCTTCGGTGAAGGTTTCGTAGCCGTCGCCGCCCTCCATGAGAAATGCGTTCGTGGCGACGGTGTACGTCGCGCTATCATCAAGCGCTTCGTCACCGACCATCACCGAAGTGATCTGCCCGTCCTCCGCCACGATTGTGAGGCCGGAAACGTGCAGAAAGCCGCCGAACGGCTTCGGCTCGGCGATGCTCCGCTGCAGAATCTGCCGCAGTTGCGCTCCAGTCAACTCGAGCGTGGCCACCTCGTTTCCGAAGGGCAGCACCTGCATGACTTCTTCGAGGGTGATCGGGCCCTCGTCGATCGAGGCGCGGATCCCGCCGCCGTTGTGCAGGGCGATCGGCGCGCCGGAGACCAGTCGCATCGCATCGGTGATAACGTTGCCGAGGTTGGTCTCACGCGACCGATTGTCCTCGCGAGTGCCGTTCAGCGGAACCTCGGTGAATCCGACCACACGCTTGATCTCCTCATCGAGCCTGCTCTGATAATCGGCCACGACCGCCGCGACGGATGGATCCTCGGGCACCGATGCGTCCATCGGAATCAGCGCGTAGTCGTGGTGCGTCACCTTCCCGCCATCGATCACGAGATCGAGACGCCCGAGGTACTCGCCGTAGCCACTCGCCTGCACCACGACTGCTCCACCCGCGCGCACCGCCTCCTCAACCTTCGTATGACTGTGCCCGCCGACGACGACGTCCAGTTCGGGAACGTCGCGCGCCAGTTGAATGTCCTCCTCGTGCCCGAGGTGTGTGAGCGCGACGACAACTCGATCGCGCGTCCTGGTGATCCGGTCGGCCAGCATCGCCGCCGTCTCGGCGGGGTCCTCGAAGGTCAGGTTGGCGACGTTCGAGGGCATCGTGGTCACTTTCGTCTCCGGCGTCGTGAGGCCGACCACCACGAGCATCTCGTCTCCGACCATGAAGCGCCGCGTGCCATCGAAGACGAGGCTGCCGTCGGCCTTCCGCCGAATGTTCGCCGCGAGGATCGGGAAGTTCGCCATCTCCACGAGTTTATGCAGGTTCGGCATGCCGTAGTCGAACTCGTGATTCCCAACGGCCATCGCCGAGATGTCCATCAGGTTGAGTGCCGCGAAATCCGCCTCTCCGTGAAAGACCGTGGACAGCGGCGTGCCCTGGAGGATGTCACCTGCGATCAAAACCAGCGTCTCACTGCCCGCCGCCTCATTCTCAGCCCGCACCTGCTCGACCATGCCCGCGATGCGGGCAAGGCCGCCGAGCTCCTCTTCACCTTCGGGCGTCAACATATTCCCGTGGAAGTCATTGAAGTGAAGAATCGTGAGGCTCTGCGGCGACGCCCACGCACCCGAGGCCATTGTCAGAAGCACCAGCACTGCGACCATCGGCGCCAGCCTGCACTTCGCCCTCAGTCCCATCCACGGATGTCTGCTCATGATCGGCTCCTTTTTGACGGATCGTAAACTGTGCTCCCGGTCACCGAAGCTTTCCCCACTCGCCGCAATTCTCCTGCCATGAAGACGACACTGCGCTCCTCACTGCCGGCGCCGAAACGTGGCTCCTGACACGCGGACATGTGGTGGTCTGACTTCTCTGAGGGATTTGCGCCGCAGGAGGAAGGACTTGGGCCACCAGCAGCGAAGATGATACTGCCACGCAATCAGGGAACTTCCGAGGGCGGCGCCTGATATTGCTGGCGCCGCCCTCTTCGGCCCTCGTGGCAGCAGTCTGAATACGCCGGATGGACGAGACGCTCATGGACTTTGACGATGCGAAAGAAGAAATCCGAAGCCGCCTCGACATCGTCGAGGTGATAGGTGAGCATGTACGCCTTGAGAAATCCGGGCAGCGCTTCAAAGGCCTGTGCCCCTTTCACCAGGAGAAGACGCCATCGTTCAACGTGGACCCGGAGCGCGGCTTCTACCACTGCTTCGGCTGCGGCGAGGGCGGAGATATCTTCTCATTTGTGATGAAGCGGGACGGCCTGAACTTCCCCGAGGCCCTGCGGGAGCTTGCCCGTCGGGCCGGCGTGCAGATCGAGGACAATCCGCTCGCGACGGAGAAGCGCCGCCGGAGGGAGTTGCTCGAACGCGCCAACGTGATCGCGCGCGATCATTTCCGGCGCAATCTCTTCGAGCACCCGGCCGCCGAACCGGCGCGAAAGTACATCGCGGGCCGCGGCTTCTCCCGGGCGATGATCGACCGCTTCAAGCTTGGATTCGCGCTTGACTCGTGGGACGATCTGCTCAACACCCTCGCGGCGGAGGGCATCAACGCGACGGTCGCGCAGGAGGCCGGTCTCGTCAAGTCCAGCGACCGCGGAGGGCACTACGACACCTTCCGCAACCGCATTATCTTTCCGATCACGGATACCACGGGGCGGGTGGTCGGCTTCGGCGGCCGCACCATGGACCCGGAGAACCCGGCGAAATACCTCAATTCGCCCGAGACCCCGCTCTTTCACAAGCGACGCGCAGTTTACGCGCTGGACGTCGCCCGGGATGCCGTCTCTGCCACGAAGCGCGCCCTGATCGTTGAAGGGTATACGGATGTCGTCTCCCTGCACCAGGCGGGCGTTGAAAACGTGGTGGCCGGACTGGGCACGGCGTTGACCACCCAGCAGCTCGAACTGCTCGGCCGCTACGCCGACGAGGTCGTGCTTGTCTACGACTCCGACGCGGCCGGAGCCCGGGCGGCGCTGAACAACCTTGAAGTCGTCGAGGGTGCGGAGATCGCGGCAAGCCTGATTGTGCTTCCGGAGAACACCGATCCGGACGAGTTCGTCCAAGAGAATGGCCCCGACGCCTTCCGGGAACTTCTCGAAGATCGCATCTCCCCCATCGAGTATCAGCTCAGGATGGTCTTTGCCGAACACGCGGATCGCGGGCCCGATGGGGCCGCCAATGCGGCGCGTGAGGCCGTGGACATCCTGCTGCGCGTGGATGACTGGCCGAGACGCGATGAGTTCATCTCCCGCGCCGCCGATATGTGGGGCCAGGGCGATCCGAGTCGCACCGAATCGATGGCTCGCGTGCTCAAGTTCGAGATGGGTCGCAGAGCTGGCGGCGAGCGGAAGACGCGGACTCGCGGTGCATCGGAACGTGACACCGCGTTCATACCGGAACTGCTCAGCAGAGAACGCGCCGACCTGGTCAAGGCCGAGACGGAGCTGCTCGCACTCGCGCTCGACGATCAGGAGATAGCTTTCACCGTGATCGCGGGGCTCCAGCCGGAGGATATGCTTCTTCCCGCAGATGCCGCGATCGTTGAGGGGTTGCAGGAGCAGATCGCGGCCACCGGGACACTCGATCCAGCGGCTCTTGCGCAAGCATTGCCCGAAGAAGGAGGGGCTCGGGCCCGGTGCGTGGAACTGACTGTCGCGGACGTCAAGCGCGTCGAGCGCGAAGATGACGACGTCCTTGAGGCGCAGGTTCTCAAGGCCATCGGCCGCCTGCGAGCACACAGACGCCTGGGCGGCATCGCTCCACTCGTGGAGTGCGATCTGCCCGATGACGATGACGACGACATTCTCGTTGAGGATTTCCAGCAACTGCAGCGCCTGGTGGCGGAGGGGATTGAGAGCGGCGAACTGTCGCCCGACGACCCAATCGTCGTCAAATACCGGGAGGCGTGCCGAAGGGCGCGAGGTTCCTCCGGACGCGGCTTCGTGGGGGATGCTCAGTTGCAAGACCGTGTTCGAAGCAGGACTGACGACTGGACACCGCCCACCGACGAGTATATTGCGGAACTGGAGAGGTCTTCCGCCGCCGCGTCGGGAAGCGCTGCTGAAGGGTATTCAGGGGCAGCAGCGGATGATGATCCCGATCGATCGCCTGTGGATGATCCGTTCGCGGTGGAAGATGGCGATCCGTTCTCTGAAGACGGGTGATTGACGGCGAGAGAATCGGGGCATTCCCCCGGTGCTTTCGTCTCGCCCCTGTGTTGAAAGGAGCTGAACTGGTTGGCGAAGGGGAAGGAAGAAGAGGTCAAGGATCTCGCCGAGGTTAAGGGCCTGGTGGACAAAGGCCAGGACCAGGGATACCTCACGTACGAGGATATTCAGGAAGGCCTCGGCGAAGTGGAGGACCTTGACGCCCAGGACATCGAGGAGATCTACGCCATCCTGAGCGATGCGGACATTCGTGTCGCCGAGACGGCGGAGGAGGCGCTCGACGACGACGCCGAGGATGACGACTCCGCCCAGGATGATGACGACGAAGACGACGACTTCACCGAGGCCGATTCGGTGCCGGTCGACGACTCGGTACGCATGTACCTGCGTAACATCGGCAAGGTTCCGCTGCTCAACGCGGAGGAAGAGGTGGAACTGGCCAAGCGCATCCACCTCGGCGAAGGTGAAGCCGAGTTCGACGCGGCGCGAAACTGCATAACCTTCCGGGCCGAGAAGCGTCTGCGCCCCGGCACACGCTACACCGTCACCATCGACGGCTCTGACGACGGCGTTTGCGACATCGCCGGCCGCACACTCGGCGAGAACGTTGCGTGGTCGTTCGTCACCGATGTGGCGGGGGCGCCACTTGGAGTTATGAAGACGCGGCCCGGGAGCGAGGAGGACGGCGTCGAGGTCCATCGCAACATCCTGGTACGGTTCAATGACGGCATTCTGCCCGAGTCGCTCGGTTCGGAGACCATCACCGTCGAGGACACGCGCGGGCGATCGGTCACGGGCGAAGTCGCCATCGGTGACGCTCCGGATACGATCGTCTTCAGGCCTGATGAGAATCTGCTCCACAGGAACACATTCGTCGTCACGGTCGCCGGTGGCGCGGACGGACCGGCCAGCGAGGGCGGCAAGCGACTTGAGAAGGCGTTCGAATTCAGCTTCTCCACCACGAATCAGAAAGCCGCGCCGCGGGTCATCAGCACGGAACCAGAGGACGGCGCGACGGGCGTTGCCCCCACTTCCGCGGTCGTTGTGAACTTCGACCGCGACCTGGCGGCCGGGAGCGTCGGCAAGAAGTCGGTGACCGTGACCGACTCGATGGACCAGCAGGTTCAGTGCTCACTGCACTACAGCGAGATCGCACGCTGCATTCGGATCGTCCCGCACGAGCCGTGGTCTTCGCGAATGCGTTACACCGTTCGCCTGTCGGCGGGCGATGATGGTCTCATGGGTGTCGCGGGATTCCCGCTGCAGGAAGACGTGACGCTGGAGTTCACCGCGGGCGCGCGCACCGGGACACCGAGCGTTGTCGAGCGGGAGCCTGAGGATGAGGAGCGCGAGCGGAGCCTCCGAGAGGAAGTCGTCGCCCATTTCTCAAGCCAGGTGGACCCGCACTCGGTCCACGACCAGAGCCTCAAGCTCCGGGACGAGGAAGCGGTGCAGGCGCTCGCCGATGCGAACCTTCGGCTTGTTGTGAGCATCGCCCGAAAGTACGCCGGGCGCTCGACCCTCAGCTTCCTGGATCTCATCCAGGAGGGCAACATGGGGCTGATGCGCGCTGTCGAGAAGTTCGACTACAAGAAAGGCTACAAGTTCAGCACGTACGCGACATGGTGGATCAGGCAGGCGATCACGCGTGCCATCGCCGACCAGGGCCGGATCATCCGCATCCCCGTCCACATGGTGGAGACAATCAACCGCGTGGTGCGGACGTCGCGCGCTCTGCTGCAGCAACTCGGCAGGGAGCCTACTCTCGAAGAGGTCGCGGCGGAGATGGACCTTGACGTGGAACGTGTCGCGGAGATCAAGCGCATCGCTCCCGACCCGCTGTCGCTTGAGGCGCCGGTCGGCGAGGAGGAGGACTCCCATCTCGGGGACTTTGTCCCCGATGAGGAAGTTGGCACACCGGTGGATGTCGCGTCCAACTCGGTGCTTCGCGAGCAGCTTGAGAAGGTGCTTGACACACTTACCGAGCGCGAACGCGAGGTGCTCAAGTTGCGTTTCGGACTTGAGGACGGGTACTCGCGGACACTCGAGGAGGTCGGGCACATCTTCGAGGTTACCCGCGAGCGTATCCGGCAGATCGAGGCCAAGGCGCTGAAGAAGCTGCGTCACCCAAGCCGCAATAAGGTCCTGCGAGACTACCTCGAGTGAGCAGGGGCGCGCCGCGGTGACGCTGCGCGCCGGGAATTGACGGCTCATTGCGGTTGTGAGTATAATTGATGTGTCGGCGTAGCGACCGGGCCCGTAGCTCAGTGGTTAGAGCAATCGGCTCATAACCGATTGGTCGCTGGTTCGAGTCCAGCCGGGCCCACCACCGATCACATCTTTTGACGCCGCCACCATCGGCGGAGAGTCTGATGATTGAGCAACCGGTGCACTGAACTCAATGTCCGGGGCGGCTCACCGCCGCCCCGTCTGTCTTAACTACTGAGCGCAACGGGATACTTCACCAGTCGCTGCAAAGAAGCAGCAGGGGAATTATGCTTTCTGCGATCGCGGATTATATCAAGTCAAGGCGCAACGAGTTGGGCCGGCACGTTCTCTTCGTCGGGCACGCAATTCGCACATCACCTGACGAGGCCACGGTTGAATCATTGTTGCATGAGATGGCCACCGAGTGGGCCGGTGAACACGACATCGAACTGCCGGATGAGGAACCCGGGCGCGCGGCGCTCGAAGCGATGGCCCAGCGCGTGCCATCGCACCTCGAGCGCTGCCGGCGCCTCAGGGCGCTGACCGCGGATCGACGCCCGAGCGAGGCCCACACGCGCCTCGCACGGATGATCTCCGACGGTTATTTCCCGGCGATCTTCATCACCGACCCGACCGATCTGCTCGAACGCTCCCTGCGCAACCAGCACATGGAGCCTGAGACGGACTATCACCTCCTTGTGGCGGGACAGGATTCGCCTGAAGATATTGAACTGGCGATCTCCGGCTCGACGCGGGTGGTCGTTGTCAAGTGCGCGGGTTCCGCGACGGGCGAATTCCTGCCTCTCTCTCAGGACGAGGTGGACGCGGCGATCGATGAGGTCGGACCCGTCATCGAGTCAGCATTCAAGACTCTCGCCGTCTTCGTTGGATACACCGAACGAGATCGGGCGTTCATCCCCCACGTGCCGGATGACGGCGATCGCGTATTCTGGATCAACCGAATCATCCCGATGGATGACGAGGATCTCTTCCAGGAACTGAAGATGGAGAGCCCGGCCAGCGTGGATTTCCACCAGCTCCAGCCGCACGTCACCGAGATGCTTGCCAGCCGCTCCTCAGCCCGCCATCTCATCTGCCGTGACCCGGGGGAGCCGAACGCATTCTTCTCCGGCCTTGAGGACCGGGTGGCCCGCCACAGGCGCAGCACCTCGCGACAGAAGAAGTCCGGCCCGACTCTCAGCGTGCTGACCGGCGGCCCCTTCCGTTTCCTCGAGCACTACCGTGTCGAGGACGCTGAGCTTTTCTACGGGCGCGAGCAGGAGACCGACGACGTCATCGAGATGATCCGTGAGTATCAGCTCTCCGTGCTCTTCGGGGCGCTTGGCCGGGGCAAGACCTCCCTGCTGTCGGCCGGTGTGATGGCGCGCATGCTCTCCGAGGCCGAGGAGGCCGATGAGAACCACGGCACACCGTGGCTGCCTATCTACGTCCGGTGCGGCGACGATCCGATCGAGGGAACGGTCGATGCGGTCACCGATGCATTCATCGAACATGACATCGCCCGCCTTGAGGGCGATTTTGCGCTGCCTGAGCTTCTTTCGGAGGCGGTGGAGACCGCCGGGCGGCCGATTGTGCTTCTGATCGACCAGTTCGAGGAGTACTTCGTCAAGACGGGTGACCGTCTGCAGCAGGAGTTCGCCTCGCAACTGGCGGAGGCGCTCGACACCGTGGGCGAGGACCTGCGTGTGCTGCTGTCGATCCGGGAGGACTACCTCGGCCGCCTCTACGAACTGCAGGATCATTTCCCCGAGATACTGCATCACCTCTACCGCCTGCGCAAGATGAGCGAGCGGCAGGCGAAGATTGCGGCGATAAAACCCGGCTCGAACTTCCATCTTACGATCGAGGAGGAGGTCGTAGACCGGGTTCTCGAGGACCTCTGCCACGACGGCGGCTGCGAGCCCACCGAACTGCAGATTGTGATGGATCGGCTCTATCAGACGCTCTCGCCCCGGCAGCATGTGATCAGCCCCCATGCGTACGAGCAGCTTGAGGGAGCGGACCGAATCCTTCGAGACTACCTTGAGCACGCTCTCCAGCAGCTTCCGCCGTGGGAGCGCAGACTTGTGCGCAACATCCTCAAGCAACTGGTGCAATCCTCGGAGTTGAAGGCCGTTCGCTCGGTGGAGCGCATCGCCGCGGAAGTCGGACAGAGTGAGGAGAACGTTGAGCGCATACTCGCCCGCCTCAAAGACCTTCGCCTCGTTCGCCGCGTGGGCAGGCAGGAGAAGCGCGAGTATGAGGTCGTCCACGAGTACATGGCGAGCAAGATCGAGGAGTGGATGACGGAGCGGCAGATCGAAGTCAAGGACGTGCAGGACCTGCTCACCCGTGAGCTTGGCAACTATCAGAAGTTCGGTCTGCTTATGCAGGAAGGCGCGCTGCGAGTTCTGAGCACACACCGCAATGAACTGACGATCTCGCCTGAGGAGATGGCGCTGATCATCCGCAGCGCCGTCCACCGGCAGGTGGACGTCGGCTACTGGCTCGGGCGGGTCGAGGAGCTTGAGGAGCTGCTTGAGCCGACGATCAAGGATATGCTCCACGACAACGAGGACCATGTGCGCCGAGCGGCGCTACGCGCGCTCGGGCCGCACGTCTCACGGGCCTACCTGCAGGAGCTGGTGGACCTGCTCGACGACGAGGCGGAGGACATACGTGAGCTGGCGGAGGACTACCTCCGCGGGCTCGACCGCGACCTGGTGCACCTCCTCGGACGGGGCACCGACGAGCAGCGGCACCTTGCCGCGTACGCGCTCGGCCGCATCGAGAGCCGGCGGGCGCTGCGACCGCTCGCGCAGGCCCTCAGCGACGGCGACGAGGAGATGCGAGACGAAGTCGCCGAAGCGCTCATGGAGATGGACGCCGAGTCGACTACGCGGATCCTGCTGCGGCGGCTGCGCGAGAGTCCGAATGCGCCGTGGGCGGTCGCCTACGCGCTGGGCCGGGTTGCGCAGGATACGCGGGCAATCGGTGAGATCCAGCAGGCGCGTAAGAACCAGCCGCGCTCCGCGCAGATCGCCTTTGCACTCGCGATGGCCCATGCGCAGAGGCGCGACTTCACCACGGCGCTGGATCTGCTCGACGAGTCCGAGCGGCTTGCCACCACCGAGGTCGGCCATGAGAACGTCCGCGAGATGCGACAGGAGGTCCTCGAGCAGCAGCAACGCGCCAGTCAGTTCGAGCAGTGGGCGACCTTCCACGGCAACGCGGCCCGGGTGGGCCGCTCCGACCAGCAGGTCAGTCCCCCTCTCAAGGTTCGCTGGCGCTTTCAGACGCGCGGCCCGGTGGTGGGCGGTCCCGCACTCGACGCCGGTCTGGTCTGCGTGGGTTCGCGCGACAACTACGTCTACGCACTCGACAGCGCCTCGGGGCAGATGCGCTGGGAGGTAAAGACACAGGATCGGGTGGAGTCCACCCCCGCGATCGTCAACGACATGGTCTACGTCAGTTCCCGGGACGGGCACGTATACTGCATCGACGCAGACGGCGGGGACGTGCGATGGGATTATGACACAGGCAGTCCGAGCAGGTCCTCCCCCGCGGTCGCGGGGCGGACTGTGTTCGTAGGCAACCAGGAGGGGCGGCTGGTGGCGCTGGATCGCGACTCCGGCAGCCTGCGCTGGGAGATTCGCGCGGCCGACGAGATCTCCGCGGCCCCCACGATCGCCGGCGACACGGTCTTCGCGGGCTCGTGGGACGGCGTGTTGCGCGCCCTCTCGCGCGCGGATGGCGAACTGAGCTGGTCCCACGACGCCGAGGAGCCGATCGCCGCGGCGGCCAGTTTCGAGGATGGCGTGGTATACTTCGGCTCGGACGCCGAGGCCGTGACGGCACTTGACGCGGCGACCGGTGAGTTGCTGTGGCGCACGGAAACGGACGGACGAGTGCGCTGTTGTCCGGCGCTGTCGGGACGTTACGTCGTGGTCGGGTGCATGGACGGCAAGGTGAACGCCATCGACCGCGAGGACGGGTCGCTGGTGTGGGCGTTCGAGACGGATGACGAGATACTCGCGTCGCCCGCGATCGCCGGCGAGGTCGTGTACGCCGGGTCGAAGGACGGGGCGCTTTACGCACTGTCGCTTGAGAGCGGTGAGGAACTGTGGCGCTACGCCACATCGTACGCCGTCTACTCCTCGCCGGCCACCGCGGAGCAGATGATCGTGCTTGGCATGCAGTACTATGACGTCGTCGCGTTTGTCGGACAGGAGTTCAAGCCGGGGGCGCTCACATGATGAGGCGAATGCTCGCGCTGCTGGTGGTCGCGGTGGCGCTCGTGACGGCTGGTTGCGGGACAGTTGACGAGATGCGCACTGAGTTCGTCGCAATGCGATACATGCAGGCGGCGGAGGCCAATCTTCTCAGCCTCCCGCGAGACACCGAGCGCGCCATCGAGGAGCTTGACAGGGCGGTTGCGCTGATGCCTGAGGACGCGGAACTCAAGCGCCGTGCAGCGCGCTTTTACACCGTGGCCCGCGCCTGGGAGAAGGCCATCCCGCTCTTCGAGGCACAGGAGGACCTCAGCCGCCAGGACCGCACAGCCTACGCTCAGTGCCTCCTCAACACCGAACGAGCCGATGAGGGGGCGCAGATCTGCCTCGCGATCATCGACCGGGCCATGCAGCAACGGGAGCGAGCGGGTTCGACGCGACCGGAGTGGGCGCTCGCTCTCAATGACGCAGGATACACCCTCGCGGACGCCGATGTGCACGTTGACCGGGCGCACGAGGCAGTCCTCGCCGCGATGGAGGCGATGCCTCTTCAGGGCGCATTCGTGGATAGCGTCGGATGGGCTCTCTACCGCAAGGGCGAACTGGTCGATGCGGCCTTCTACCTCGAACGCGCGCGGCGTCATACACCGCGGGAAGATCCGGAGATACTCTACCATCTCGGCGTCGTCTACGCGCGTCTCGGTCGCTACGGTGAAGCGACTGATGCGCTGGACGGGGCGCGGAAACTCGCGCCCGGATGGGATGCGGTGCGGGAGGAACTTCGGCGGCTTGGGAGAATACTCCCGCCTCCGGCGCTGGCGGCATTCGCGCCGAGCGAGTTCATCATACGACGATCCACGGTCATTGAGACCTCAGCGATACACCACGGGAGACTGTCATGAAGATAGCCAGCCGGATGGACGCCATCAAGCCATCAGCCACCATCGGCATGAAGGTTAAGGCAGATCAACTCAAGCAGCAGGGCAGGGACGTGTTGTCCTTTGCGGTTGGGGAGCCGGACTTCCCCACCCCTGCCAACGTCATCGAGGCCGCGAAACGCGCCCTCGATGCCGGTGAGACGAAATACACCGCCGCATCCGGCACCACCGAACTCAAGCAGGCGATCTGCGACAAGACCGAGTCCGATCTCGGCGTCGCTTACCAGCCGGAGAACGTGCTCGTCTCCAACGGCGCGAAGCATTCGCTGATGAACATCGCCGAGGTGATGTACGATCCCGGCGACGAGATCATCTGCTTCTCGCCCTACTGGGTGACCTACCCGGTGCAGGCGGAATTCGTGGGCGGGAAGCCAATTGCCATCGAGACGCGCGGTGAGGATGACTTCCAGCCTGACCTCGATGAAGTGCGCGCGGCCGTCACTGATAAGACCGTGGCTATCATGATCAACAGCCCCTGCAATCCGTCGGGCGCGGTCTACGAGCCGGAGATCATCGAGGGCCTTGCGCAGATCGCGGTGGACAACGACCTCGTCATCATCTCTGACGAGATATACAAGCACATTATCTTCGATGGCGCACAGCACGTCAGCCCGGCGCAACTTGGGGACGAGGTCCGGGAGCGCACGCTGATCGTTGACGGCGTCGCGAAGACCTACGCGATGACAGGCTGGCGCATCGGCTGGCTGCTCGGCGACGCCGCGTGGATTAAGCGCGCGGGCGCGCTTCAGGGCCAGGCGACGTCATGCCCCAACACCATCGCCCAGGCCGCGACCATCGAGGCGTTGAGCGGCCCGCAGGACTCGGTCGCGGATATGACCGAGCAGTTCGCGCAACGCCGCGACTTCGTGATGCAGCGCCTGCGCGAGGTCCCGGGCGTCACCTGCGCGACCCCGCGGGGAGCGTTCTACGTGTTCCCGAACGTCTCCGAGCACTACGGTCGCGAACTCGGGGGGAAGACCATCGGCGGTTCGCTGGACATGGCCGAGTACCTGCTGGAGGAGGGGCTGATCAGCCTGGTCCCCGGGGAGGCGTTCGGCGCCGAGGATTACATCCGCATCAGTTTCGCCACCAGCATGGAGGAGCTTGAAGAGGGCCTTACGCGCTTTAGTGACGCACTGGCGTAAGACAAACCCGTCCGGCTTGCGGGAGTGGCGCCCCCGTGCCGGAGGGGCAACTGCGAACACACCGCGAGCGGGGGAGCCTCTCCCCCGCTCCGATCACGTATCAGGACGGTCGAGCGTCTGGAGGAGATCACATGTACACAATCACGCTAATTCCCGGTGACGGCACCGGTCCGGAAATTGTTGAGGCGATGCGACGCTGCGTCGAGGCCACGGGTGTTGAGATCGACTGGGAGGTTCAGACCGCGGGGATGGACGTCATCGAGGACGAGGGCACACCGCTGCCCGACCGCGTCCTCGACTCGATCCGCAAGAACAAGGTCGCCATCAAGGGCCCGATCACCACTCCCGTCGGTCATGGCTTCCGATCTGTCAACGTCGCGCTTCGCAAGCTGCTCGATCTTTACGCCTGCCTGCGTCCGAGCAAGTACTACGAGGGCGTCAAGTCACGCTACCCCGAAGCCGACCTCGTCGTTGTGCGGGAGAACACCGAGGACGTCTACGCGGGCATCGAATTTGAGCGCGGAACCGATGAGTGCGCGGAGATCATCGGAGAGATCGAGCGCCTGAGCGGTGAAAGCATCCGCGAGGACTCCGGTATCTCGATCAAGCCGATCTCGGAGACCGCCTCGGAGCGCATCGTGCGGTTCGCTTTCGACTACGCTATCGAGAACAACCGGACGAAAGTGACCGCGGTGCACAAGGCCAACATTCAAAAGTTCTCCGACGGACTCTTCCTTGAGGTTGCGCGCCGGGTGGCCGAGGATTACGCCGACTCGGGAATCGAGTTTGAGGACCGCATCGTTGACAACATGTGCATGCAGCTTGTGCAAAAGCCGGACCTTTACGACGTGATGGTGCTGCCCAACCTCTACGGCGACATCATCAGTGACCTCTCGTGCGGACTGGTGGGAGGACTTGGCGTGGCTCCGGGGGCCAACATCGGAGAGGAGATCGCGGTCTTCGAGCCGACCCACGGAAGCGCGCCGAAATACGCCGGGCAGAACAAGGTTAATCCGACCGCCACGATCCTCTCCGCGGTCATGATGCTCCACCACCTGAAGGAACACGACGCGGCGAACCGCCTCGAAGACGCCGTCGCCGCAGTCATCGCCGGGGGCGACCAGGTGACGTACGATCTGAAGCCCGAACGCGACGACCCGAGCGCGGTCGGCACCTCCGAGATGGCAGACGCGATCATCGCGCGTCTCTGAGCCATCGCGCGTCAAAGCAGACATCACGCAGGCCCGCCCCCAGGAGGCGGGCCTGCAGGCTTCCGGGATCGAAGACGGGGACGCTGATACTCGCGCCCGGGCATCATCAGGCGTCTTTGTTTCGTAATACCTCGGCCCTCGTCTCCCTCGTCGCTCCGCTCAGGCGCCGCGGAAGGCTTCACGCAGGTGGCATCGAAGGCCTTACCAGCAGGGCGATGAGATGGTGAGCCACTGACAGATGATGCTCCGGAGGTGAGTGTGGTGGAGGGAATGCAGCAGATCAGGTTCCTGCTCTTCGAGGAGATCGATCGCAACTTTGTCGAGGAGATAGCGCCAGGCGTCGAAGAGGTCTACGAGACGGCGGTGGAGATCGCCGAGGAGACGCTGGACCTTCCCGAGCGGGGCTACGATCACACGCGCGGGCAGTACGTGGCGAACTCGCTGATCCGCGCCATCCCGAGGTCAGAGCCGGGTGTGAAGACGCTCGGGATGACCGACAGGGACCTCTACGCGCCTGACCTGAACTTCGTCTTTGGACAGGCGCAGCTTCCCGGCGACCGCGCGGTGATGAGCGTCGCCAGGCTGCGATCGGAGGACTGGGATGAGGACCCCGACCATGATCTGCTCATCGAGCGGGCGGTCAAGGAGGCCGTGCATGAACTCGGCCACACCCTCGGCCTCCACCACTGCGACGACCCCGACTGTGTAATGCACTTCTCGAACCGCCTCGCCGAGACCGACAGGAAGCGGCGCATGTTCTGCGAGGAATGCTCGGCGAAACTGGCCGCGGATGCTTGAAGTTTGGGCAGAGGCGCGGAGGGGAACTATCCCTGCAGAAGAGGTGTTCACTGCTGCGGGAGTGGTATATCATGCGTGAGCTCGTGACGGTGATGTGTGCACTGGTAGTGTTCGCCATGGCTGGACATGCGGCCGCCCCCACCCTGTCCGTGGAGATCCAGGTAGCCCCCGCGACGATCGTCCTCAAGGCCCCCTGCAACTGGGTAACTATTCACGCCGACATCGCATACTCGAGCGTTCAGAGGGACAGTGTCAAGATCAACGGACTCAATGCTGACAGCGTCCTTGCGGATAGCTGCGGCAACCTCGTCGCGAAGATCGCCTTCGAGCGGATCACCGAACTGGTGTCTCCTCCCACCGCGGAGATCGTCCTGACAGGCGTGACGACAGATGGTGTTGCCTTCGGAGGCAGCGAAATTGTGCGAGTGAAGTGAGAGGCAGACGAGCCGGGACTGTGCGCGGGCGGGCCGGCCTGGCTCGCCCGCAAGCATTTTGTGCGCCGTCTCAGGTCAGCGCCTTGTCCATGTCGGTCAGTGCAAAGCCCTTGAACTCACGGTAGCCCACGACCTCGTAGCCCTGGGCCGCATAGAACTCGACAAGGGCGTCGAGCACTGAGAGCAC
>JBNJEK010000011.1:0-37372 GCA_051745855.1 Armatimonadota bacterium | reverse complement strand
GAGATCTGCTTGACGTTGTTCAGACAGCTTGTCTGCCGCGCCTTTTCGCGCGCTCGTGCGAAGACCGGGAACAGGATCGCCGCCAGTATAGCGATGATCGCTATCACGACGAGCAATTCGATGAGTGTAAAGCCACGTCTCATCTTTCCAACCTCCCACTACGTAGAATCGTCCGTTTGCTCAGGTGCATGTCGCCAGGGCCTCCCGTCCTCCCTCGCCATCCATCCTCCCAGCCCTGTCAGCCTGCTTCTTCTGCGCCGAACGCCTCATCCCTCCTTAATCGGCTCAATCGATCATTGATTGTTCAAAGCTCCACCATCTTGCCGCTTTCACTCGCCTCGTAGACGGCCTCGCCGAGGCGGAGCGATTCGTAGCTGTCCCACAGGTCGGGGCCGCTCTCGACTTCACCGAGGCAGCGCAGCGCGAAGTGCCGCACCTCGCCGAGGTAGCCGTAGTTCGCGTGGGTGTCGCGGATTCCCGTCCACGCCGGATCGTACTGGTGAACGAAGCGTCCGGTGTGTTCGGGGAAGTCGAGCCAGTCCTCGCGCGGCTGCCATGTGAGCGACCGCATACCGTCACACTCGAGGTGCGATTCGAAGCCCACCAGCTTCACCCACTCGCGGATGTCGCGGAAGCCCGTCTTTGTCTCGAGGGCATTGAGATCAAGCTGGCCGATCGCGCCGGACGCGAACTCGAGGTTCACCAGGTAGGCGAACTGCGTGTCAGTGACCTCGCGGTAGAGCGCCGAAAGCCGTGTGACGTCGCCCCCGAGGAACCGCGCGAGGTCGAAGATGTGGCAAAGCTGGCCGATAAGAAATGCGCGGCGAGCCGAATCGATGCCCCAGATCTGCGGGTAGGGCCCCTGGCCGAAGTGGATCGACATCGTGTTGAGTTCACCGAACTCATCCTTCTGCATGATCTGCTTCGCCATGCGGTAGACCCACGCGAAGCGTTTCATGAAGCCGCACTGCCCCCAGGTGTCGTTCGCCTCGGCTATCTCGGCAAGCTGCTTTGCCTCCGCGGAGGTGTTGGCCGAGGGTTTTTCAACATAGACGGGGATGCCGCGCTTCAGAACAACCGGCGCGACGTTGTACTGCATCGGCGCGGGACCGATGACGAAGACCCCGTCGGGCTCCTGCTCGTCGAGCATTCTCTCCGCGTCGGTGTAGACCTCGCGGGCGCCGAAGTCGCGGGCGTTGCGGGCCGCCTTCTCCTCATCGAGGTCGCACACCGCGAGGAGATCAATCTGCGGGACCTTGTGTATGTTCGGGTAGATCGAGCCGGTCGCGAATCCGCCGGCTCCGATGAACGCCAGGCGGGCCTTGCGGTCGTCGGAGATCATCACTGCCTCCCGTGGCCAACGAACGTGTTGTCGCGGGCGGCCTTTCGCCGGGGAGTGGGGGAGGTCCTGCAAGGCGAACCCCGTCCTCGCCCGCGCTGGAAGAATCGAGCAGGCACATCGGCGGCGCGTGCCGAACTCTCACCCCGAGGGAGCACGCGCAATTGACGCATCGGAGGAGAGACGGGCAATGGCTGATACGATCAACACGCAAACCGTGATGCTGACCGCTGATCTCGAAGCAGAGATCCGTGACGCGCTCAATCGCATGGCCGACGAGGACTGGATCGCGCGAATCTGGGACGCAGACGCCGAACTGTGGCGGTCTGAGCCGGAACATGTGAAGGAGATACGCAACCGCCTCGGCTGGCTGCATCTCCCAACGCGCATCATGCCTCAGCTTGGCATGCTCGCCGACTTCGCCGAGGATGCGCGGACGGAATTCGAACGCATCGTGCTGCTCGGCATGGGCGGAAGCTCGCTGGCGCCGTGGTGCTTTGCCGACATCTTCGGCAGCCCGGAGGGTTTCCCGCCGCTTACGGTGCTCGACAGCACCGTCCCGGACGAGGTTCTCGCGGCTACGGGCGAGAGTGCTCCCGAGGACTGCCTGTTCATCGTGTCGAGCAAGTCGGGAACCACCAGCGAGACGCGCGCGTTCTTCGACTACTTCTACGACCGCGTCGCAACCGCCGTGGATGATCCCGGAGAGAACTTTGTGATCGTGACCGATCCGGGATCCGCGCTGCTGGAAGTCGCGGATGAGCGCAATGTCCGCGGCGTTTTCGAGAACTGGGAGGACATCGGGGGGCGCTACTCCGCCCTGTCATACTTCGGCATGACGCCGGCGGCGCTGATGGGGCTGCCGCTGCGGATGATCGTTGAGCAGGCAGAGGCGATGGCGTCGGCATGCTCGCCGGAGGTGCCGGCGGAGGAGAACCCGGGGGCGGCTCTCGGTGCATTCCTCGGCGGCTGCCACGAGATGGGGCGCGACAAGGTGACATTCCTCATCTCGAAGCAACTCGCAACCTTCGGCGACTGGGCGGAGCAGCTTCTCGCCGAAAGCACCGGCAAGGAGGGCAAGGGCCTGATCCCGATTGTCGGTGAGCCGCCCCTGGAAGTGAGCGCATACGGTGACGATCGTGTTTTCGCCTACATTCACATGGGCGAGGACAGGACCCATGACACGATGATCGAGCGGCTCTCCGAACGCGGGCACCCGGTGGTGCGGATCGAGGTGAATGATCCGTCCAGCATCGGAGCGGAGATGTACCGCTGGGAGTTCGCCACGGCGGTCGCGGGAGCGATCATGGGGATCAACCCCTTCGACCAGCCGAACGTGCAGGAGGCGAAGGGCAAGACAAAAGAGGTCCTCGCGGAGTATTCCGAGACGGGGGCGTTGCCGGAGCAGGAGGCCGATGTGGTCGAGGGGAGCATCCTGCACGGGGATGTGCGAGGAGCGATCGAAGATCTCATCACGTCCATCAACCCGGGTGATTACTTCGCGATCATGGCGTATCTGCACCGGAGCGATGTCGTCGAAGATGCGATCGCACAGATACGCAGCGACGTCGCGATGGAGAAGGGTGTAGCGACGACCTTCGGCTACGGTCCGCGCTTCCTTCACTCGACAGGCCAGCTTCACAAGGGCGGCCCGAACACGGGCGTCTTCCTGCAGATCACCGCGGAGGGCGGGGAGGACGTGGACGTGCCGGGCGCGGACTACGATTTCGCGACACTCAAGGATGCGCAGGCGGCGGGCGATCTTGTTGTGCTGCAGGAGCGGGACCGGCGGGTCATGCGAATTGACCTCGCTGATGAGCCTGCGACGAACCTCGGCCGCCTGGTGGAGATGATCATCGAGGCGGTGTGAACCTCATAGTAAGACCGGGAGCTTCGTGAGAAAGGGAGATTTGCACCCTTCGCAGCCGTGTGCCTGGTGGGCGTTCGCCTGAAGCTCCGGGAAGGTTGCTGCGGTCAGGACGGCGAATCGCACTCCCCGGTGTTGAGATTCGCACTCGGAGGTGCGACGTGAGCAGTGAGATGCTTCTGCCCGCCGCTATCACCGTGATCCTGATGCTAACCATCTCACGTCCGTCCCGGGCGGAGACGCAGCTTTACGTCGCCACCGACGGAGACGATGGGTGGTCCGGTAGCCTGCTCGAACCTGACGCGGGGCGCACTGACGGACCCCTCGCTTCATTGGAGGGCGCGCGTGACAGGATGCGATTATTGCGCGAGGGTGGCGGCGGCGGTGAACGCGGGCCGGTGACCGTTGTCATACGCGGTGGCCGCTATCAACTGCCACGCGCATTCTCCCTCGGCCCCCGTGACTCCGGCACCGCCGACGCGCCTGTCACCTACGCCGCATATCCCGGCGAGCAGCCTGTCTTCTCGGGTGGCTTGCACATCGACGGCTGGAGCGAAGCACAGGACGGTCTCTGGACGGCGCAGGTGCCGGACGTGGCCGAGGGCGAACGCTACTTCCGCCAACTCTTTGTAAACGGAGAGCGCCGGACTCGAGCGCGCATCCCCAACCGCGGCTACCTGCAGCTTGACCAACTGATCAACCCATTCGATCGCTCCGACGAGGTCAATCGCTCCGGCTTCCGCTTCCACGAACGTGACCTCAGCTCCGACTGGCGCAACCTCGAGGACATTGAGATGGTGAAGATGTTCTCGTGGAGTACGACGCGTTTGCCGGTGGCCGAGATCGATGACGAGCAGAACATCATCCGCTTCCGCGGCCGAACCGGCCCCGATCCTCGCCTCTTTGACTGGGCGGGAGGGCGCTACTACGTCGAGCACGTCTTCGAGGGACTCGATGAGCCGGGTGAGTGGTACCTCGACCGCCCGACCGGCACGCTCTACTACATGCCGATGCCCGGGGAGACACCTGAGACGATCGAAGCGTATGCTCCGGCGGTAGAGCATCTCGTGCAGTTCTACGGCGATGAGGAAGCCGGGGAGAGCGTACACCACATCACCCTGCGCGGCCTTACCTTCGAGCACTCGACCTGGCCTATGCCCGAGACAGGCTGGCCCGAGCGCCAGGCGCAGAGTGCGATGGAGAGCGCGGCTATCCACGCCCGCTTCGCCGAGCACTGCGTGCTGGAGGACTGCGAGATCCGGCACGTTGGGGCCCACGGCATCTGGTTTGAGCGCGGCTGCCGGCATAATCGCATCGAGCGCTGCCATGTCTGGGACGCGGGCGCGGGGGGAATCTACATCGGCTGGAAGCAGGTGGAGCCGGAGGCGAGTCACAACATCGTGCACAACTGCTTCGTCCATCACTTGACTGAGGTCCATGGCGGCGCCATCGGCGTCTGGATCGGCCAGAGTTCCCACAATCAGATCACGCGGAACGAGATCGCCGACATGAACTACACCGGCATCTCCGTGGGCTGGCGCTGGCACTACGGCCCGAGCCTCGCGCATGACAACCTCATCGAGGGCAACTACGTGCATCACTGCGGCCACCGCGTGCTCTCGGACATGGGCGGCATATATACGCTCGGCGAGTCACAGGGCACCGTCATCCGGCACAACCGCTTTGAGCAGATCTACTGCTACCCGGACTACTCCCACGCCTCCGGGATCTACCTCGACCAGGGCAGCACCGACCTGCTTATTGAGCACAACATCGTCAGCGGAACGACCGACAGCGGGTTTCACGTGCACTACGGGAAAGACAGCATCGTCCGCAACAACGTCTTCGCATTCGCGGGGAAGCACGGGTTGAGCCTCTCGAATCCCGAGGAACATCGTTCTTTCATCTTCGAGCGCAACATCGTGTATCTCGACCACCCCAGCATGGCCGGACGCCGCGTGACCGAGGATGAGGATCTGGACCGCAACCTCTACTGGTCAACCTCTGCCGAGCCGCTGAGCTTCTGCGGCATGACGCTGGAGGAGTGGCGCGAGATGGGACATGACCGGAATTCGATCGTCACCGATCCGCTCTTCCGCGACCCCGCGAGTGGTGACTTCACCCTCGTCGACGATTCCCCCGCGCTTGAGCTTGGCTTTGAACCGATCTCCACCGAGGAGATCGGCCTCTACGGGGATCCGGACTGGGTCGGGTTGCCGGACCGCTTCGAGCGCCAGCCTGATGATCCGCTGCCCACTGAGGGGCCGCCGCTGCGCATCAACGACGACTTCGACACGCGGGGGAATATGCCGCAGCCACCGGGCGGACATCCACTGCATGCGTCACTGCACACGGAGGATCGACCGGAGTTGATCACGATCAGCGATGAGGCGGCTCACTCCGGACGGCAAAGTCTGCGGATTGAGGACGTTCCTGACCTCGAGAAGGATTACAATCCGCACTTCTACTACCGGCCGAACTACACGGAGGGCGTGGCGCGCTCTGCGTTCGCACTCCTCATCGACGAGGCGACCGTCTTCTATCATGAATGGCGCAGTCATGGCCACCCCTACGATGTCGGCCCATCGCTGAGGGTGAGTGACGGCGAGATCGCCGTTGATGCCGGTGAACTCCTCGACCTGCCCATCGGGGAGTGGATTCACATTGAGGTGATCGCGCCCCTCGGCGCGGATGCCGGCACGTGGACGCTCGCGGTCACGCTGCCCGATGGCACCCGCCACGAGTTCGCGGATCTGCCCTGTCGCGACGAACAGTGGCGACAACTGCGCTGGGTTGGGTTCGTGAGCAACGGCACCGAACCGGCGGTCTTCTATCTGGACGACGTCGAACTGGAGTTGCTCGCAGAGTAGGAGGCCGTGCGATCAGATCTCCGGGTCCTCCCACATCCTCGACGGCCGGCCGGAGCGCCGGGCCCGTGGGGTCGAGCGGATCCCGCCCCGGCTCTCCCGCCCGCCGATGCGCGGAGGTACACGATGGGCGTGGCGGGCCAACCACTCGTCGTCGATGATTTCGCCGAGATACTCGCCGTTCAGAGAGTAAGCGACATCATCGCGGAAGAAGCCGACGTGCTTGCCTTTCGCATCGTAGAGATCATCGCCCTGACGCCACCCGGCGAACTCCCCCGAGTCGATCTTCCACAGCGGCTTCTGCTCCATCCTGCGCGCCTCCAATTCATTGTGTCATGCGGGTTCGAAGGCTCCGGTCCCAGCCACCGAAAGATCAGGAGTGATCGAGCACAAATCTGATCGCGAAGTAGATGACTACGCCCCACGCGATCGCGAAGCCCACCACCAGCACGTGCCACCACCAGAGAAGACTCCTCCTGGGCTTCTTCTCCATCCTCGCCCCCCCTACAGATACTTATCGAAGAACTCGAACGCGAGGTTCCCCGCGAACGCATGCGGGCCGGGGTGGATGTCCACCCACAGATCGTCGTCGGCTCCGGCCGCGGCGTAGATATTCCTGATCGCTTCGATGCTCTCAAGCTGGTCCTCAATGAAGAAGCACAGGTCGTGGTAGCCCGCCTCGACCAGCAGGGGCCGGGGGGCGATCAGGCCCGCGATGTCGTGGGTGTCGAAGTAGCGGTAGATCTCCGGCACGATCTGCGAGCCGCAGAAGTTGGCGCGGTTGACGCCGAAGCCCTCCCACGGGTTGAGGTAGCCGATGATGTCGGCGGCTTTGATGCGCGAATCGACGGCAGTGGTGAACGTGGTCTGCGTTCCGCCCTGCGACAGACCCATCATGCCGATGCGGTCGGCGTCCACCTCGGGCCGCGTCTCGAGGTAGTCGATGCAGCGCTGGAAGTCGAAGATGTTGAGGGTGAGCGTGTACATGCCCATGATCGCGCCGCGGATGAAGTGAACGTTGCACTTGTCGCGAGTCTCGCGGACCATCGTGCCCTCGCTGGAGCGCTCGCCGAAGACGCGCAGGTCGGGGCTGATGGTCAGGTAGCCGCGCTGCGCCATCTGCCAGGCGTAGTCGTAGTTCATCCGCTCAATATCATTCACGTAGCCGGGAGCGGTGCGATTGCCCGCGACAGGCTCCTTGCCGAAATCCCCGTGCCCGTGGCTGCAGAGGATCGCGGGGTTGGAGCCATCAGCGGCCATCTCCGCGGGCCGCAGCAGAACCGCCGGCACCGACATATGCTCCTCTGCGTCGAAGACCACGCGCTCGCGGATGATCCCGTCCTCCTCGACGGAGGCGATGACCTCGGCGTTGAGCGGTGCTGGCTCAGGCCAGCGGCCGAGAAGCTCGATGAACTTGTCACGGGCCTCGCTCTGCCAGGCCTCGAAGTCTTCCAGTGTCTCGCCCTCAAACTGCATCTCGGGCGTGTGCTCGGCGGCGAGCGCATTGAAGTAGTCTATCATCGAGAAGTTGCGGTTGGCCATGACGGGGTCTCTCCTTCGGGACGGTTCGCCGGTATGCACCGTCGCCTGCACGGTCGTGTGAGAAGATTTCCGATCCGTACGCCGATTTCCTCCCGCCATTTGTTGGCGGCGGCCACCGGTGGCACCTCAGTAGAGAATCTTGTGACTGCGAAGACCGGTGAAGCCATCGACCACCAGCCAGAAGCCGGCTGCGAGCATGGCGCCGAGGATCAGCCCGAGGAAGAGCGGGCGGTACTTGCGGAATGCCTGGTGGCCGCCGTAGCGCATCAGCGCGGTCTGGCAGGCCCAGCCGATGAGGATCGAGAGCCACTCCCTCGTCACGTAGACGATATAACTCATCGCGTAGCCGACCGGATGCAGCGGCCACCAGAGGTAGTTCATCCGCATGTAGCTCAGCCCGAGAAGTTTTGCGGCTCCGTAGCCGATGAGCGCCACGCTCAGCCAGTCGGGGTTTTTCAGCGGGCTGGCTGCGAGGCGCTCCATGAACTGGCCGGGCTGGCGCGCCAGGCTTACGAAGCGGTAGGTGTTGATGGCGACGCCACCGTTTGCGTACGCCGCGTCGAGCATCGCCCAGTACGAGACCGGGATAGCGATGATGGTGGCGATGATGATCGCCCAGGTGATCGCCTTATTGCCTGTCTCGGTATCATCAGCAAGCTTCAGTGACTGCATGATCCGCGGCATCGGCGAGACGCGCATGTCGTGAGTGAAGGTCATCATCATCGCGATCGATGCCCAGTTTGAGACCTGCATCGAGCGGTAGGGAACGAGTGCGCGGATAACGTCGTGGGCCCGCCACGATGGCTCGCTCATCCACGGCATGCCGCCCTCGGATGTGAGGCGGGTCATCGCCAGGAGGTAGCCGAATGCGATCAGAAGCAGTGGGATTGCGACGAATACGGGTGTCCCCGCATAGCTGGCAAAGGTCACCATGAAGGCGAATGAGACTATCCCTCCCCAGACCGCCGTACGGTAGGAGATCGGCTCATCGTCTTCATCGGGGTGCTTTTGCAGGGTGAGCCCGTGGTAGAAGATACGCTTGAGTGGTTCGCGTGCGATCCAGATGCTCACCCCGGCGAGTGCCAGGTAGGCCCCTGCGGTCTGATGGCCGGGAAACGGGAATGTGTCGCCGCCCGCCGCGGTGCTGACACCTCGAAGGCCGATGGCGGTGCCGAGCACCGCTTCAAGGCGGCCCAGCCAGTAGAACGCCCAGAGGCTGAATGAGACTTCACGTGTGAGCAAAAAGCTCAGTCCGATGATCAGTGGAGCGACCTGGAAGCGCAGCGTCCCCATCGCGCTCCACGGCAGATCCCACGGGTAGGTCGAGACGGCGATTCCGCCGATGCGGAATATCTCCGATTCTGGGATAGACGGATAGTAGGCGTTGAGACCGTTGAAAAAGTGCGGCGCGAAGCCGAGGAAGAGGCCAATCCAGAGGATCGGATTGCGGAAGAAGTCGTTGAGCAGGCGCCGGCGGGGCGCGGGTTCGGTGATCTCAAAAGGCACCGCGACGAGAGGGAAGAGCAGGCGCTCGCGGTCGATCCACTGCTTGCGGAAGATAGTGAGCACGCAGAGCATGAGGACGTAGGTGGCGACGGTGAACGACGTCCAGGCGGCAAGCGGGATCAGCCACGCTCGCCACGGCACGCCCAGGCCCCATCCTTCAAAGAGGGCGGTGACAACGCGCGGGTCTGTGGGTGCGAGCCAGTCAGAGATGTGTGGCAGGAAGAAAAGGGCGTACTGATTCTCCGCCGACGCGTAGTAGTAGGGGCCCACGATCATCGGGATGAGCTTCTGTGCGAGATCGATTGATGCGATGCCGGAGGCCATGACGATGATGGTGAAGACCACGACAAGCTCCGGCTGAGTGAGCGTGAAGCTGCGGTGCACCGCGCGCAGTATCACATTGAAGAGCAGGTAGATGGCCATGAAGACGAGGAAGCCGCCGATGGGCGGGTAGGTGAGGGTAATCTGCGTCCCGTGGATGATCAACTCGGCGTACTGGCTCCACTCGCCGAGGAACACGGAAGCGGCAATTCCTATCAGTACTGCTCGCCATGTAAGTCCGAGACGCTTGGCCACCTGAATCTCCCGAATCAACGACTGATAACACAGAATCGGCCGGCGAAGCCACCGGCCGCTGGCATAACGAATGCGCGCGCGTCGCCCCCATCGGCGGCGACACGCGCGCCGCTTACGATCATTCCGGGGGAGGTGTTCCGCAGGGTCGCAGGCGAATCCTCCCTGCGATGCTGAAACGCTGAGAATCACGCATGGAGGTGCCGACGAGTGAGCGATCTGAAGGCCGTGATGATCGGCTGTGGCCGGCGAGCGGCGGAATTCGCGGCCGGCTTCGAGGAGGCACGGGGAGTCAGTTGCGCCGCCTGCGCGGATGTCGATCGCGAACAGGCGGACACCCTGGCCGCGGAGTTCGAACTCACCGCTTATTATGAGGCGATGGAGATGATGGAGGTTGAGGCGCCTGACATCATTGCCATCATCACCGCTTTCGACACACGCGCAAAGTTCACCCGAATGTGCGCGGAGAAACGTATCCCGGCTATCATCGTTGAGACGCCGGTGGTCCGGACACTCGCGGAGGCACGCGAACTCGTGCAACTGTGCCGAACCAACGGCACGCGGCTGATGTTGACCGGGCGGACGCCGTCGTTGCGCGAACTGCTCAACTCGTGTGCGGAAGCGGTGAAGCGATCCTTCCGTGATCCGGACGCGGGAGAGCCGCGGACGCAGGCCCGGTCGGTTCAGCCGGAGGAATTGGTCGGGGAGGGTCGAATTCGACATTGAGGGCAGTGTCTTCTCAGCCGCCCCCGGGCAGGAGAACCCCGGGCGCGCGGAAAACGTTTCAAAAGCAGGACAGCACGAGCAAAGTCAAAGGAGAGTGTGGTATCGATGACGGGGCAGGGACTGACAATGCCGGATCTGATCCCGGAGGACGAGAGCCCGATCCACGTTGCGATCAACATGTCGAAGGTGCGTAATGACGATCGCAGCCGTGAGTTGATGAACACCATCGGCCCGAAGGTCTGCATTACGACGGCCGAACACCCGGGCTTCGTGGGATTTCAGGCGAACCTGCAGGTGGGTGCGCTGTCGATGGCCGGTCGGTGGGGTGGCGCGAGCGTGCGGATGGACGACCTGAACCCCATCCGCAACTGGCAGTACACCATGTGGGACAGCTATCAGGACCACGATGAGTTTCACGAGCAGCAGTTCGATCGGATCTTTGAACTGTGCACCGGTTGCATGGAGATGGTCGTGGAGGGCCCATGGGAGCCAGTCTACGCGGTTGTTGCGGCCAGAATGCCGCGTATCAAGGCGATGTCGCAGATCTTTGACACCTCGCAGAGGATGATGCAGGGCGAGGAGTTTGTGCGTTTCGCGACACCGCAGCGAGGAGTCGCCTGCGCGCCGCATACCGTCAAGCCCGGGCACGAGGAGGCCTTCGAGCACGGCGTGGTTGAGACGCTGGAGGCGCTTTTGCAGGAAGCGACGGGCTTCCTCGGATACATGGTCCTCAAGCAGATAGGTGTGTGCCCGCTGGGCAGCTTCCGGCTCGACGCAAAGAGCATGGCGCAGGCGCTCGAGTCGCTGGGGGCCGTCCCCCCTGACAATTGGGCGCCCGCATTCAAGACCGAGGAGGCGCGGCCGAGTCCGCAGGAGTACATGATTCACACCGAGTGGGATGCTGTGGAACTGGCCCGACTGGGCTTCGGGAAGACACTGGCGAATCACCGGATCCGCAAGATTCATGATGACGGCGTCATGGATCACGTGATCAACGGTCCTTACATCATGTTCTTCGAGCCGATGATGGAGGAGGATAGCTGGCGGGACAAGCTCCGGAGCGACTGACACGGGAATGCGTGGCCGAAAGTTGCGACAGCCGCCCCGGTTGATGCCGGGGCGGCTGGTGATTCATGTCCGGAGCAGGTGGCGCTTACTCCCACTGGCAGAGGTAATCGAGGCAGGCCTCAAGTTCCTCCTGGGGCATTGCGAAGTCAACGAGGTTGCCTGAGAAGTAGTTCTCGTAGGCGCCGAGGTCGAAGTGGCCGTGGCCGGAGTAGCCGATGCAGATGCACTTCTCTTCGCCGGTCTCCCTGCACTTGACAGCCTCGTCGATGGCCGCCCGGATGGCGTGGGAGGTCTCAGGTGCAGGCAGGTGGCCCTCGGTGCGGGCGAACATGAGCGCGCCCTCGAAGACATCATTTTGCGGCAATGCGCGCGGCTCGATGACGCCCTGATCGACCAGCAGCGAAAGCTGCGGCGCGCAGCCGTGGTAGCGCAGTCCACCCGCGTGGATGGGCGCGGGGATGAACTTGTGGCCGAGTGTGTGCATCTTCAGCAGCGGTGTCATCTCGGCGGTGTCCCCGAAATCGTAATGGAAATGCCCGCGGGTCATGGTCGGGCAGGCGGTGGGCTCGACGCCGATGAGATCGATGTCGCGCTCTCCGTCCATCTTCTCCTTCACGAAGGGGAATGCGAAGCCGGCGAAGTTGGAGCCGCCGCCGACGCAGCCGACGATGACGTCCGGGTAGTCATCGGCGATCTCGAACTGCTTCTTCATCTCGAGGCCGGTGATCGACTGATGCAGCAGCACGTGGTTGAGCACGCTGCCGAGGGAGTACTTGGTGCCCTCGTCCTTCGCGGCAAGCTCGACGGCCTCGGAGATGGCTATGCCGAGGCTGCCTGGTGTATCCGGATCCTCCGCGAGGACAGCGCGGCCGGCCTCGGTGCGGTCGCTCGGCGAAGGGTAGCACTCGGCGCCCCACGTCTGCATGAGCAGGCGCCGGTAGGGCTTCTGCTCGTAGCTCACGCGGACCATGTAGACCTCGCAGGGCATGTCGAAGATCTGGCAGACGAAGCTCAGCGCCGAGCCCCACTGCCCCGCGCCGGTCTCAGTGGTGATCCGCTCGACGCCCTCCTGCTTGTTGTAGTAGACCTGCGCGACCGCGGTGTTGGGCTTGTGACTGCCGGGAGGGCTGACCGACTCGTTCTTGTAGTAGATGCGGGCGGGCGTGTCGAGTTCCTCTTCAAGGCGGTATGCCCGATGCAGAGGTGAGGGCCTCCAGATCTTCAGCACGTCCTGGACCTCGTCGGGGATGTCAATCCAGCGCTCCATCGACATCTCCTGCTCGATCAGCGCCATGGGAAACAGCGGCGCGAGGGCATCAGGGCCGAGGGGCTCACCGGTCTCGGGATGGATCGGCGGCTTCAGTGGAGCCGGCAGGTCGGGGTTGATGTTGTACCACGCCTGCGGCATCTCGCTTTCCGACAGGAATATCTTGTTGTCGTCCATGGATTTGTACCTCCGGTGTGATATGTTTGCGCCCGCATCTCTCCGCAGGAGGTGACCACACCGGCAGCAGCGCGCCCTGCCGGCGCTACGAGTGTGCCCGCGTCGAGTGGGAGACAGCTTAGTATCAGGCCGAATCGCTCCGGCCCCGGGTGTGTTTCGCCAAGAACTGAGGCGCACCTCCCCGAGCACTCGACGTCTTGCGAAAGCTTGCCGGAAGCGGACGTTTGTGCTATCGTGTCCGCAAACTCGCCGCCGGGGATCAGCCCGGCTTCTAACGAGGTATGCGTGCTGCGCCAGCAGCGCGTGCGGTCATGCGGCCGCATCGGGAAGACGGTGAGATTCCGTCGCTGCCCCGCAACTGTGTTCAGCCCGATCGGGCTGTCAGTCAGACACCGGCATGCATGCCACGGATCATCCCGCGAGGGCGGACGGTGACCGATGGATACCGTGTGGCCCCGCAGCTTCCGTGCGGGGCTGCGGCGGTTCTTGCGGTCGCGGCGCTTACCAACGAGCGAGGCGGCTCATGGAGAGCGGCGACCGGGCCCTGTCGGGGCAATGGAGCGACCGCGTATGAAACGCATCACCGGATCTCTGGCACTCATCATCGTCGTAGCTGCGACGACGCTTCTGACCGGCTGCCCGTCGGAGCTGCCGCCCCCGGCTGTCGAACCCCCGGAGCCATCAGACGAGGCCGCCGACTGGCCTCGCACATTCACCGACGCGATGGGAGAGGAAGTCACGCTTGAGGCTCCTCCCCGGCGCGTCGTGAGCCTCTCGACCGGATTCACCGAGGCGATCTTCGCGATGGGCGCGGGCGACCTTCTGGTCGGCCGAGTGTCATTTGCCGACTACCCCCCCGAGGCGCGCGATGTGGCCTCTGTCGGCGGGGTGACCGACCCGAGCCTCGAGGCGATCGTCGAGCAGGAGCCCGACCTTGTGTTGACGGTGAGGGGGACCCCGCAGGACGTGGTGAAGAGTATCCGGCGCGCGGGAATCCCGGTCATCGCGCGTGATCCGACCAGCATCGACGAGGTCCTCGACTGCATCCGCGACATCGGCCGCTACCTCGGCGTGGAGGATGACGCGGATGAGCTTGCCGACGATCTCGCTGCACGTGTTGAGGAGGCGGCCGAACGCGGAGAGATGGTGGCCATCAGGCCGGGACGCGCCAGTGTACTCTTCGTCGTCTCCCTCGAGCCGGTTTTTGTCGCCGGTGAAGGGCATTTCGTGGATGACATGATCTGGACGGCGGGGGGCATCAACGCGACCACGCTGGTGGAGGGCGGCAACGGAGGGCAGTGGCCGAGCTTCTCGCTGGAGACGGTGGTGGAGCTTGATCCCGACATCGTGGTGGTCGCGATGATGCTGGAGGAGGACCTCGGCGAGATGGACGGAATCGAGGCCCTCAGCGATCAACCGGGCTGGAAGGATCTCTCGGCGGTTGAGCGCGGGCACGTGTATACGATCAACCCCGACACGGCCTTGCGCGCCGGCCCGCGCCTGGCCGATGCGCTCGAGCGGATGGTGGAGATCATCGAGGATGCGGTCGGCGGTGGCGAGCGTGATGGGTGAGGCGGTGCTCGAAGCCCGCGGACTGCATTGCGGCTACGACGGCGTCGAGGTGGTCACGGACGTCAATGTGGCGCTGCGGCGTGGCGAGTTCCTCGCCCTGATCGGCCCGAACGGGTCAGGGAAGACGACGCTTCTGCGTGCGTTGGCGGGGAGGCTGTCCCCCGCGTCGGGGCAGATCCTGCTGGACGGAGAGCCGATGCACTCGCGGCCGCGGCAGAAAGTCGCGCGACTGCTGGCGGTGGTGCCGCAGATCTCCTCACCGCCCTTCGAGTTCACCGTCGGCGAGGTGGTGGCGATGGGCCGCACCCCACACCTGGGCCGACTGCAGGGTGAGCGGCCCGAGGATCGAGCGGCGATCGAGCGGGCACTGGCCCTCACACACACCGAGCGGCTGCGGGATCGCCCGGTGACGGAGCTTTCCGGTGGCGAGTTCCAGCGCGTGGTGATCGCCCGTGCGCTGGCGCAGGAAGCACCGCTGATGCTGCTCGACGAGCCCGCGGCGCACCTCGACATCGGCCACCAGGTGGACATCTTCGACCTTCTACTGCGACTGAACCGCGACGAGGGCCGCAGCCTGCTGTGCGTCTCACACGACCTCAACCTCGCTGCGCGCTACTGCGACCGGCTGGTGGCGATGGCGGAGGGGCGGCTCGCGGCCTCGGGGGCGCCCGCCGAGGTGCTGACCGAAGAGCGCATCTCGGAGCTCTACCGCTGCTCGGTCCGTGTCGAGACGGGGCCTGGCGGGAGGCCCCGTATCACGCCGCTGAGCGCACTCGCGGGTGTTGATGCTCCGTGAGCAGGCGGGTGGTGATGTGGGTGGCGCTGGTCGCGCTGCTGATCGGGTCGGTGATGATGTCACTGTCGTTCGGGGCGGCGAGCCTCGCGCCGAGCGACGTCGGTCTTGCGCTGCTGAGCCGCCTGCCGGGGCTGGCGAGCCTTGATCCGGGCCTGTCTGGTGGGGAGCAGACGATCGTGTTCGATCTTCGGCTGCCGAGGCTGGCGCTGGCGCTGCTCGTTGGAGCTTCTCTGTCAGTCGCGGGGGTCGTGATGCAGGCCTTCTTTCAGAACCCGATGGCCGCGCCGTCGATCATCGGCATCTCCGCGGGGGCATCCCTTGGTGCGACTGTCGCGGTGGTGAGCGGCGCGGGCGCCGGGATCGGCTTTGCCGGCCTCGGCGCGGTGCCTGTCGCGGCATTCGCGGGGGCGCTTCTTGTGACCGCACTTGTGTACGTGCTTTCTCGCAGGGGTGGGCGAACGCCGGTCGGCGTCCTGCTGCTGACAGGGATCGCGATGGGCTCGCTGATGTCCGCGCTCGCTGCGCTGGTGCTCGTGATGGGGCAGGACCCATCACGGCGCGATCTCGACCAGGTCGTGTACTGGATGCTCGGGAGCGTCGCAGGGAGGACATGGACGCATGTGCTGGTGGTGCTGCCGTACATCGGCATCGCGGGCGTGCTGACGTGGATCTTCGGGCGCGACCTGAACGTGCTGACACTCGGGGATGACACTGCATGGTACCTCGGGCTCAACGTCGAGCAAGTGAGGTTGATCCTGCTGGCCCTCTCGTCGCTGCTGACCGCGGGGGCGGTGGCGGTCAGCGGCGTGATCGGCTTCGTCGGCCTCGTGGTGCCGCACCTTATGCGCATCATCGCCGGGCCCGACCACCGCGCGTTGTTGCCGGCATCGGCCCTCGCCGGCGGCACGCTGCTTGTGCTGGCGGATGTGGTCGCGCGAACGATCGCGGCTCCCACGGAGATCCCGGTGGGGATCATCACGTCGCTGATCGGCGCGCCGTTCTTCCTTTACCTGCTGCACAGGCGTCGGGAGTACGCGATGTGAGCAGCGGCCGGAGATGGCCTGCTGTCGTGGGAGAGGGCGCACGAGCGCGCATCTCGTGGCGCTGTGCAAGCGCAGGCCTGTGCACTACGAGTTCGGCCCACTCGGTCGTTCGATCGATCACGACGTTAACGATCCCGCCGAGGGGCGGGGAGCGGGACCTCCAAAGTTGCGCACGACGGGCATCCCGTCCCTGCGAGACATGCAGGGATATATAGGGGTAAGTGGCACGGGTCGCGAGGCCCCTTCATGCCGCGGTCTCCCCGATTCGTCCTCAGAGCAGGAATTCCGCAACGTTAATGGAATCTGACAGCGTGCAGGTGCGTCATATACGGCAGAGGACAGTGCTGGTGAAGGATTCGGCCCTCGTACAAACGGTCGAGGCGGCACAGGCGGGTGACAGGGACGCGTTTGAGGCGCTCTTTCGGGCCTACCGAGACAGCATCTTCTCAATGGCGATGCACTATCTGGGTGATCGCGATGTCGCCGAGGATGTGACGCAGGATGCATTCGTGCGCGCATGGGACCAGCTTCCGAAGCTGCGCGAAGCGGTCGCCTTCGGAGGATGGATGCGGGCGCTGACGATCAACATGGTGCGCGATCATTTTCGCTCGCGGCGTGAAGAGCACCCGCTGGATGAAAGCAACCCACTTCCAAGCGGGGACGCGGGACCGGATAGCTCGATCGAGCGCGACGAGCAGCAGCAGGCCGTCCGCGACGCCATCCTCGGCCTTCCCGATCACCAGCGGGTGATCGTCTCGATGCACTACCTCGAGGGGCGGCCGGTGCAGGAGATCATGGATGAGATGGGACTGCCGAAGGGGACGGTGGTGTCACGATTGTCGCGCGGCAGAGAGAACTTGAGGCGCCGCCTTGCGCCTTACATCGACGCGTGAAAGAATGATGACCAGTGCGGTGCGCACAGGTCCGGGAAAAACTCACCGAATACCAGCTTGGCCTGCTCGAGAGGGCGGAGGAGGCGGAGGTGCAGCGACATCTCCGGAACTGCGACGGATGTCGCGAGGAGCTTCTCGCGCTCGAGCGACTCGACGGGCTCATCAAGCCGGCGGAGCAGGTGCCGGCGCCTGCGAACATGTGGTCGGGTGTGCAGTCGCGGATGAAGCCGCGGCGCAGCCCGTGGTGGCAGGTGTGGCGAGAGGCACCGAAGCCGGCGCTGGCGATGGCGGCGGCGATGTTGCTGGCGGTCGCCGGTGTGTGGCTCGGGCTCAGTGGCGGTCCGTCGGACGTGCAGAGCTACGAGGTGCTGGCGTCGGATTACCAGGAGCAGCAGATCGTGGCACAGTGGTCGCAGCCGCTGGCCGATGACGCGGCCCTCGGCGTGATGTTCGCAAGCCTCAACGGCTCGGGGGAGGCGCAGTAATGCGCGGCTGGATGAAGGTGCTCGGAGGCATCGCGATCGTCGTCGCGGCGCTGCTTGTGATCGGCCTGATCCTGCATTACACAGGTGGTCCGGACGAGGATGCGAGCGCCATCGTCGGCCGGGCGGCCGACGCGCTTGACGAGGTCGCGGTCCGCGGCACCGTCGTCACCGTCGTACGCACCCCGCAGGGGCGGAGAGAGACGCGCGCGGAGATGCATCGGGGCGACGGGCGCTTCAGAATGCGCCTCCTGGGTGGTCCGGGGGAGGGCACTGTGGTCTACCGCCAGGAGGGCGCGGTATGGGTCGAGCGCCCGGACGGAGAGCGCGTTCGGCGTGCCCATGTCGGCGATCACACGATGCGCGGGGAGTTGCTGGCGAGGAACTGGGCTTTCACGACTGCGGGGACGCGCAGAGTCGCGGGACGGATGACCACGCTGGTGCGCGGGGCGGGTCCGGGCGGGTCGATCCAGCTTGCGGTGGATCCTGAGACGGGTTTCCCGCTGCATATCAGCCGGCGCGATCAACGAGGTGAAGTGATCAGCGAGACAACGTGGATGGAAGCCGATTTCTCGGCGGATCCGCCGCCGGAAGCTGTCCCACCCCCTCCGGGTGATCGAGCGCGCAGGAAGGCCATGACGCTTGAGGAGGTGCGGGCGGCCGTTGACTTCGAGGTCTTTGAGCCCGGCTGGCTGCCCGAGGGGTGGGAGTTGCAGGGGTGGTACCTCAACGACCGCCCCGCGGGCACGATGGTGCAGGCACGTTTCAGTGACGGGCTGCGGCCGATGACCATCATTCAGCTCAGTGCGACTGACCTTCGCGAGAGGCTGCAGGTACGGCGGGAAGACCGGCCTGACCCCGGGCGGGCACACGACTCACGCGATGCTGATGACGAACGACGCCCGCGACGTGAAAGACCGGAGCGGCCGGAAGGTCCCGATCAACCAGACCGGCCAGCGCGTCGTTGGATGGATCAGCGCGGGGCGCGGCACCTTCGCGGAGCGGGTGCGGATGCGTCGCGGGGCGTCATAGACGGCACGATGGTGATCGTGAGTGGCCCGGTCAGCGATGCGACACGAGAGCGCGTGCTTGAGTCCATGGCCAACGGAGGTTGAGGCGTAAGCCACATGAGAGGAAGGGACACCGCTCGGGAGGCGGGCGCTGCTCTCACCGTTCGGCCGTTCCCGCCGCTGGGGCCTCACGTTTGCACACATCTCGAACCGGGGGCGTTTGCCGCAGGAGGCCCGCGTGTGAACGACCACAGACCGCTTCACGAGCCACGGTCGCTGGTAGATCGCGGGCCGACTTCGGCCCCTGCAGACGACGCGGGGGACCTCAGGCGGCCCCTCCCAACGGAAAACGGCACCTCTCCGCTCTTTCCGAAATCATGCATAGAGGTAAGCGCTGGGGCGCGGTCCTCAAGATCATCCCCCGCGCCGCCGCCTGAGCCAGTCCTCCGCGGCGAGCAGCACACGCTGGCCGATGTCGTGGTAGTCGGCGGGGTAGAGGAGCCTGTCGCCGAGGCGCTGGTAGCTCGTCTCGACGGAGACCGCCTGGGTTTGATCGAGCGCGTCCCAGACCCACGAGGCCTGGGTGGCGAGTTTGTTCCACCGACTGGCGTAGGTGGTCTCTCGCGCGCACAGTTCGGCCGGCATCTCCGACAGATGGCGCGCGAGGTCGGCGGCAAATTCACGCGCACCCAGCATCTGCGCCTCAGGGCGCTCGGCGCGGGGGAGTTGGACGTAGACGCCCGGTGTGCTGTGCCCGGGGCCGTGACAGTCGATGACAATCCGCGGATGCGTGCGAGCTTTGAAGCGCTGCATGTCTCGCTGGATGGCATGTACTGCCGGGCGCATCGGCATGTGCTCCCACGCACGGTTGAAATCCCACGGCAGCGCGTCCTTGCCGTAGTCGCCGTTCACGACGCCATCGAGGTCCACGAAAGGGCAGACCCACACGTCGATCGCGTCGCGCAGTTCACTCCTCTGAGCCGCCTGTCCGGCCAGGAAACGCAGCATCCCGTCGAGAATCCACGATCCGGGAGTCTCACCGGCGTGCTGGCGGGCCATCAGATAGATGCCGGCGCGCTGCACCGAGTGGTCGCCGGTCAGGCGGAGACGCTCGAGCGGACGGCCCTCGCGTGTAACCCCGATGACGGTGCGCTCCCACCTTTCGCCGACGTCTCCCAGCGTTTCCTCAAGGTCGGGTGGAGCGTAGGGGAAGCAGAATGCGGCGGCGATGGTGCGCCCTCCGCCCTCATGTGAGAAGCGCAACGACCGGCGGCCGTCGGGATGCTCATCGACCTTCACGGCATCGACCCGCCGCCACTGTCCGTCATCGGCGCGGAGCACCGGGCGGAGGACGTGAAGCTCGTTGCGGTTGCCGAGGCAGATGTCCGGGTTCTCCCAGATGAACTCGACCGGCGCGCCGCCGGCGCCCCGCGCTTCGATGTAAAACCACAGTGGCTGCGGGCTGGTGCGCGGCTCCGACGCGAAGCGCACCTTCCAGCCAACGTCCACGCGGCTTACGTCCACGATGCACCCGTTGCCTGAAATCTCGGCCGGTTCTACGATCAGGTCGTCGATCATCTGCATGCCCCGTTCATCACTTCTGAGGCGTCATGCGCCTGTCACTGGTTTGTCAGCAACACAGAATGAACCATCGCCTCGCCGCCCGCCGGGAAACCGACGGTGACGGAATGCGCGCCCGCTTCGAGGCGACGCTGCCCGATCGTGGTCCAGCTCCAACCGTCATCGGCGACCAAGGCCTCTCCCGCCGGCTCTCCGCCAAGGGTGGCCTCGAGGCTGGTGACATCGTCACCGGTTGCCTTTGCCCGGACCATCAGCGTGTACTCGTCCTCCAACGGCAGGTCGAGCGTGAATGTCGCGGTGCCGGAGTCTTCCTCAGACGTGGCGAGGACATCCCAGCCATCAAGTATGCCCTCGGATACGACGGCAACTCCGCCCTCAAGGGTCGCCTCAACCGCCTCGGCGATCGCCCACGCATAGGTGTCGCGCTGCTGTGCACTCGCAGGAACGATCGCGACGTCGTCGAGATACATGCGGGTGGTGACCGGGTCGGGTGTATGTGAACTGACGGCGATGTAAGCCGCATCGGTGCCCTCGGGCACCGTGAACTCCGTCTCCAGCAACTGCCACTCGCCGAGGCGGGTGAGATCGTACTCGTTGGTGGCGAACGCGCCCTTCGTCACGCCCTTGCTGCGAACGGCGAGGCGAGCCGTTGGCGGCGGCGCTCCATCGCTGATGTCGTCGATTCGCAGCCACAGTTGCATGCGGTACTCTTCGCCGGACTCCAGCCACATGATCTCCCAGGGCGGACCGCAGGAGTAGCGGGTTACGAAGTACTCGTTCTGCCTTTCTATCGTACCCTCGGCCATCGCCGATGCCTGTCCGGTGTGGGCGACGTCCGTGCTGCGCGTCAGCGTGAGCCCGCTCCGCACCGTCCATCCGCCGAGATCGCGCTCGAAATCCGGGTTCGGCACGATGCCGGGGAGTCGCCGCCGCGCCGGGTCGTGCGCGGCCTCAACAAGCTGAGCGTGCAACTCGTCGAGCGCTGGCCCTCGGAATTGCGAGATCTCATGGATCGCCATCGGGGCCGAGGATGTGGATGACGCGATCGATTTGCCCGCCGAGCCGCCCGAGAATGCGATGAAGCCCCGCAGGAATGTCCGACGCGTAAGCTCCATCAGGTCCTCGTCGCCCGAGAAGTTTGCCGCGAAGGCCAGTCCGTTGCCCATGATCATCGGACTGGTGCTCGAAATCCACGTGTGCGGGCAGGCGGTGTAGCGGAAGCTGTCCTCCTCGGGTTCGTAAAGGTTCTCCACCAGCCAGTTGGCGATCTTCACGATCCGCTGAGCGATCTCTTCATCTCCGGTCGCCAGGTGATAGTACTTCAGAGAGGTCATGAGCACTCCGGACATGAAACCCGCCTCGCCGTAGTGCGGCTCCTCGCAGCGGCAGTGTCCGCCTCCGAGCTTGTGCACCCACAGTCCGGCGTCCGGATCGGCCTTCTCCTGCACTTCCTCGTAGATCAGGTGCATCGCGTTGAGATAGTAGGGGTCGTAGGTGGCGAAGTACGTCGACATGGCAATGATGCCCATCCAGCCGGGAACGCGCGCGTTCCCGTAGCCGAAGTTCACCGTGTTGGGGCCGGCGAGCCAGTCGGCAAGCTGCATCGCCGCGCGCCGGACCTGTCGATCGCCGGTGAGTAGCCAGTACTCGAGGTTGCCCTGATTCCACATGTGCCCCTCGTTCTCGGCGTAGCCCTGGGCATAGATCGACATGTCCATGTAGTCGTAAGGGTAGTACCCGCCTGTGTGGCCCATCGAGTGCACCCACGCCTGCCCGACGCGTCGCTCATTGCCGGGGCCTGCCTTCTGCCCGGCGGCGAAGTGGACGACGTCAACGTCCGCGTTGTGCCGCGCAGCCTCCTCAGCAAGGTTGAAGAAACGCCGGTCGCCGGTGCGGAAGTACTGCGTCAGCATCGCGTGCTGCAGGTCGTACTCAATATTTCCCCAGTTATTCCCGCGCTCGCCCCACCAGTCGCCGAAGTTCATCAGGCCGAACCAGTCGTTCTCCTCACGGACCTCGACATGTGCGTCCACGGCCTCACTGAGGACCTCATCGTAGGCCTCAAAGTCGCGACCATCGACGCCTGCGATTGCGTGGAGCGCTCCCGAGCCGATGTACCACTCGGGCGGACCGGTCGCAAGCAGCGGTTCGTTCACCCGCGCGAGGACCTGCTCGGGAGAGGCGGCGCCGGCCGGGCCGATGAGCAGTTCATGGCGCTTCTCAAAGCCCGATCGGAATGTGTACTTCCCGTCGCGGACGTAGTAGTAAAGGACGTGCTCGTTCGGCCGATCTGCGTAGCGATCGGCCGGAGTGATCTGCGGATAGAGTCCCAGCGCCAGGCCCCCATCCTCCACGCTGATTGCCTTCGGCCAGTTCTGCCAGAAGTCGCGCACCGCCACCCGCAGGCCGCCCGCGGTCGCGAGGCCCGGCGCGCGTGAACCCTCGCCGTCCGGGAGCAGATACTCGTTGCTCTCATGCTGGAAGAGGCGCTGGCCGCGCGAGATGTCCATGGAGCCGCCGTCCTCGAGGGCGAGGGTCGCGGATTCGGCTCCGGTGGGGAAGACGAGGTCAAGCGAGCGGAAGGACTTCATCTCGTCACCGTATTCCATCTCGGCCGAGACAATGTCGTGCTGGAGGATGTGATCGACGCGAACGAAGGGGTCGCCGGAGTTCAGGAAGTAGCGAAGCTCAAAGCCGAAGTAGGGCTCTCCAGCCTCATTCACGTGATGGCCGCGCGTGAGGATGACGACGCGCTGAGCGCCCGCCTCCTCCACTTCGACGCTTTCGACCTTCCCCGTGTATACGGTGCCGTCATCGGCAGTCAGGCGGGAGATCGGCAGAGGCGTGAGCGTGCCCTCCGGTCCCTCGATCGTGCCCTCACCGGTGCTGCGGTTGATGGTCATCACGACCTGCCCCGTATTGACCTCGATCCGCTCACCGGTCGAGGCGACCATCACGGGTGGCTCGGGCGGGCCCTGCACGCCCGTCCCCAGCGCAAGCGTCACGGTCTTCGTCTCATTCGGCTCCAGTGTCAGGTTGCCGCTCACCAGCAGCCACTTGATGCTGCGGTCAGGCCAGCGCACCAGCGCCTGTGTCTGGACGGGCATCGGCAGAGGGCCGTCCATGAGGGTGACGAGAGATGGGCGGCCCAGCGCGCCTTCAGGCAGCGGGATGCCGAATGTGACCGGCTCGTCCCGAGCGACGCCAGCGGTCTCCTCGACCGTCAACGGCACCTCTACGCGCTCAATGCTCCCGGTCGGGAAGGGCGCGGGCGGGGCCACCTCGATCACGTCCGAAGCGACCTCCGCTGCCTCGGCGACAGCAGTAATCCGGAGAAATCGGGGCTCACCGTGCTCCGCGGGAATGTTGAAGCGGTGGTTCCGCAGCGCCTCGCTCTCGGGCTCAGTTGCGCTGAGAGCATCAGCGGACGGTCCCGCTTCCACATGGCAGACGGCAGGCACCGGGGTGGTGAAACGGACCCTCACATGCCAGCCGACACCGTCCTCGTGAAGGATCGCGTCAGTTGAGAGATGATTTATGACGGGCTCTTCCTGCGCGCTCGCGACGGTCACCGTCGCAAGCAGTAGAACGAAGATCAGTGCGTGTCGCATCATGAGTATGACCGCCCCTTTCCGGCCGGGTATTCTGCTGGTTAGCGGGTTTGACCTCCCGGGGAGGCAAATCGCGCCCGGCGCTGAAGGAATAGACGTGTGCGCGCGGAATATTGGTCGGGAGGTACATGGTGCGGTCGATGTACATTTACAACTGACACGATCACTTGAGATGCAGGAAGGGTTAGACTCATGGCCGATGTAATGGCGCGGATAAAGGACAGGGTTCGCGGTCTCGGCGAGCGCATCGCGCTCCCGGAGGCCGATGACGAGCGGATGATCCTCGCGACGAAGACTATCGTCGAGGAGCACCTCGCGCAGGTTGTGCTGGTGGGCCGGCCGGATGTCATAGAAACGCTCGCTGATGAGCACGACGTGCCGCTCGATGGGGTTGAGGTCGTTGACGTGGACGAAGAATCGGTGCGGGAGCGCAACGCGGATCTCTACTTCGAGCGCCGCAAGGCCCGCGGCGTCACCGAGGAAGAAGCGTATGAGACGATGGCAGACCCGCTCTACGCGGCCGCCGCGATGGTGAGCAACGGCGATGTGGACGGAATGGTCGCCGGAGCGGTCAACTCAACGCCCAACGTGCTGCGCGCGTCACTGAGATGCATCGGCTGTGCGCCGGACGTGGAGACGGTGTCGAGTTGCTTCATCATGACCACGCAGGTGTCGGAGTTTGGTGTTGACGGCGCGCTCATCTACGCCGACTGCGGCGTCGTCCCCGATCCGAGCGAGGAGCAGCTTGCCGACATCGCCATCAGCGCGGCCGAAAGCTGCGAGGCCTACCTCGAGGTCGAGCCTCGGGTCGCGATGCTCTCGTTCTCCACACACGGCAGCGCGGATCACCCGATGGCGCACCGCGTTGTCGCGGCGAAGAGGCTCGTCGAGCGGCGCGCTCCCGATCTGCTTGTCGACGGCGAACTGCAGGTGGACGCGGCACTCGTGCCGGACGTGGCGGAGCGGAAAGCTCCCGACAGCGCCATCCAGGGCCGGGCGAATGTGCTCATCTTCCCTGATCTGCAGGCCGGCAACATCGGGTACAAGCTCAGCCAGTGGATCGGGGGAGCCGGAGCGTTCGGCCCGCTGCTGCAGGGCCTCGCCAAGCCCGCGATGGACCTTTCCCGAGCAGCCACGCCCGAGGATATCATCAATGTCACGGCCGTCTGCGCACTTCGAGCCGGTCTGCAGAGCGGCGACATCCAACGAACCTGAGGAGTTTGAGATATGACACTGCGACTGATCAGCTACCGACTAAGTGATGACGCGCCGATCCGAGCGGGTGCACTCCTTGGAGATACCCCCCACGATCTCCTCCGGGCCGTCGAGGTCGCGGATCTGCCACTGCCGGATCACGCGTGCTTCGGCTCGGTCGCAAGCCTGCTGGCCTGCCCGGAGTGCCTCGACCTGGCGCGCGAGGCCCTTGACGCGGGCACCGACGCGGCGGTGGTGGACGGCGCGCAGATACTCGCGCCGATTCCGCATCCGCCCAAGCTCTTCTGCCTCGCCACAAACTTCATGTCGCACATGAATGAGAGCATCTCCCAGCAGCTTCAGGGCGGCGAGCAGAAGCGCGAGTTGGACACCCCGCGCGTGTTTATGAAACCCTCCACGAACACCGTCATCGGCTCTGGCGCGCCGCTCAAGCTGGATGCAGGCTCGCAGTTCGTGGACTACGAGGCGGAGATGGCGGTCATCATCGGCAAGCCCGCCAAGGAGGTCGCCGTCGAGGATGCGATGGCACACGTTTCAGGCGTCACTGCGTTCAACGACATCTCCGAGCGCGAGTTAAAGATCTGGGAGCGTGAAGAGGAGCGCGACTGGGACAAGTTCTTCGACTGGCTCAACGGCAAGTGGTGCGACGGATTTGCACCGATGGGGCCCTGCGCGGTGCCGCTGGAGGATGCAGGCGATCCCGATGACCTCGACATCACGCTGCGGCTCAACGGCGAGGTCAAGCAGGATGCCAACACCCGCGAGATGATCTTCAACGTGGCGGAGACGGTCTCGTACATCTCGCACATCTGCACGCTTGAGACCGGCGACGTGATCGCGATGGGCACCCCGGCCGGGGTCGGCAAGCATCAGGACATTCGGCTGAAGGACGGCGACGTGCTGGAGGTGGAGATCCCGCCCGTGGGTGTCCTGCGCACGCCGGTGGTGGGGGCGTAGCATGTCCCAGCCGCAGGAGTGCGGGGCGAGAGGATTTCGGGCCGCGCCCTCGCATGGCGCTGCCTTCACACGCCTTAGGCTTGCCCTCGTCGCGGGAGTCGTGGCTGTGCTCGTATGGACACCGCTGGTCAGCGACTATCCCCAGACGTGGGATGAGGTTCAGTACATCCTTGCGGTGCGTGAATTTGACGTTGAGAAGCATCAGCCCCATCCGCCAGGGTATTACCTGCACGTCAGGACAGCCGGTATTGCTCACGCCGTTGGTCTCAACGAGCGTGAATCTCTGATCAGCGTGAGCATGCTGGCGGGTGCAGTCTTTGTCGGGCTGGTGGTCTGGTGGGTCGGGGAGGTCGCGGGTTCCCCGGCGGCCATCGCAGCGGCAGCGCTGACCGTCAGCAGTCCACTCGTCATAACGGCCGCGACAGAGGGACGTACGTACATGACGGGGGCGCTCGGGGCGGCGGTCATTGGTTACTTGAGTTGGCGCATGCTACGAGGCGACAGCAGGTGGGTGATCCCGTCTGCGATAGCTGTCGCACTCACGGCGGGCTTCCGACCGACCACGGCCGTCTTTCTGCTGCCCCTGTGGGTTTGGGCTCTTGTTCAAAGCGGATGGCGACCGGCACTGACAGGAGTGGCTGCCGCAGGCTTGGCGACGACCATCTGGGTGATGCCATTTCTCGCCGAGGTGGGCGGACTTGCTCACTTCATGGATCTTTCCGCGCGACTCGGTGGCCCCGTTTCAGAATCATCGCCTCTCCACGGTGGTGGCGTCGCTGCCCTGGCTACCAACCTCAAACGCCTCGGTTCCGGTCTCGCGCTGCTTGTCGGCGTGGGAATCGTGGGCGTGGTTCGCGGCCTGCGTTCATCACTCACAGAGTCGACCTGGTGGTTGCTCCTGTGGATTCTCCCCGCGCTGGCATTCTTTCTCCTCATGCATACAGGCACGCCACTCTACGCCATGGTTTTTGCCGCGCCCCTGCTTGCCGTCGTTTCTGCGGGACTCGCGGAGATCGGGAGAGCAATGGTGTCTGATAAGCGCGAGCCTGTCCTCACTCTCGCCATAGTGGTGCTGATACAGGGAAGCTTGATCTATGGAAACGTCGTCCGTGAGCGGGGAAGGGCGGATAGCAACTTCGCAGAGATCAAGGAGGCGCTCCAGCCGCTGGCCGATGATCGCACGGTTGCACTCGTGACGACGGGGGGAGAGCAGGAGGCCGCGGAAGGATACCTTCCGTTCAGACACGCGGGCTACCTTTTGCCAGACGCACACCTCTACTACTTCCCACTGGAAGTCCCGGGCCCGGTCGGCAGATTGCCGAACTCCATGCACAAGCATTCGACGTACCTCGTCGCTCCCCCGGTCGTGCATGAAGACGTTCGGCACCTGTTGCTCCTGGGAGGCGGCTTGAGGAAGTTCCTACCGGAGACCTGCGCACTGCGCCTGGTCTACGAGGCGGCGGGGTTTGATGCCTCGCTGGTCCGCGTGGAGCCGAATCACATCGTCCGGCTTGATCGTGATGGGAGCCTGCGCATGATACGTGAGGACACACGCTGGTAGTTGGAGGGCTTGCGCGCGACGAGGACTCAGTCCTCCGGCACCTCCGACGGTCGCTCATCCTCATCGTGTTGGGACTCCGCCGGCATGGCAAGTCCGCCCAGTGCATAGCGCACCGTCAGGTCGAACTCCGGACCGATCACGTCCGAAAGCGCGCCGCGTATCTGCGCGGGCTCATCCTCGGCGAGCGACCGCGGCGTCAGCATCGTCACTACGATCGCGCGAGGATCAAGCGATTCAACTCGAACCTCCTCAACGACCGCGCCCTCCAGGTTCTCCGATAGCCACGAGTCGACCACCGTCTGAACCGCGCTGATAAGCGCCTCGCGTTCGCTCAATGCTCTCCGCGCTTCCTCCTCGTAGAGGAAGTCATCCGAGGTCGCCGCTCGCGTGAGCACCGTGCGCACCGTGAAGCGGAGAGACCTGTCGAACTCCGACTGCAGCGCCTCCTCAATTGCGGCAACCGTCTCCGGGCCGATGGGATCGGGCGCCCGCACTACGGCTGTGACAGTCGTCAGACCATCCGGTGCGGAGCGATGAACGTCGCTCAGTTCCGCTCCAGGCAGAGACTCGAGATGCTCGGAGACGATCGTGGAGGCGCGCTGCAGGAATCGACGACGCTCGCGCTGCTCCTGGGCGAGTTGCTCATCCTCGGGCGTGGCGTAGACGGTTCCTTCTCGATCCATGTCCCGAGAAATCAGCAACCGCAGGACAAGATTGACATCTTGCTCGACCTCATCCTCAAGCTGCTCCTCCATCGCGGCAATCTCATCAGTGTCGAAGAGCCTTGGGGTCATGACGCGGGCCGTCACCCGCAGGCGACCGTCCTGCCGGCTGAAGTCGGTGTCGGAGAGGCGAGCACCACTGACGGTGCCTACTGAGGCGTCGAGGGTGTGCTCGATCGTCGATGAGAGCCGACGATCGGTCGCAAGCCTCAGCAGCGTCTGCGTCATAAACGCGGCCATCACGAGCAGAATCGCGATGCTCACGGAAAAGCGCGCGAAGAAGTGCATCAACTTGCGCTCTTCCTCCTCCTCCCGCCGGGCGCGAGGATCCCGCTTGACGCGCAGCATGCCGAAGAGCGAGAAAACCACTGCGGCCGCGACCTGGATCGCGAAGAAGTTGGCGATGAAAAGCTGCATCGCTCCCAGGGCCATCTCCCAGTTCATCGCCGCCGTCGCAAGCCCGCAGGTCGCCAGGGGAGGAAGCACCGCTACTGAGATCGCAACACCCGGCAGTGAGGGCGAGACCCGCTCGTCGATCATCGCGTACGCCCCCGCGAGGCCAGAGGCGAGCGCTATCGCAAGATCGTGAAGCGTCGGCTGCGTGCGCACCAGCCAGTCTTCGGAACCCAGTGGCATGCGCAGCGGAGCGAGGCCGATCAGTACGCCGACGGAGAGAGCAATGAGGATCCCGAACACCTCAGATTGAACTGCCTGCCACAGCAGGCGCCGGTTGCCCGAAACAAGCGCGAGGGCGATGCCGAAGATCGGGCCCATCAGCGGCGCGACCAGCATCGCGCCGACTACGACCGCAGCGCTGTTGATCAGCAGGCCGTAGGCCGCGATGACCGTGGACAGCGCCATCATGACGTAGTACGAACCACTTGGACGCGACTGCTCGGAGACGTCCTCGTAGATCTCCCGCCTGTGCTTGGGCTTGATCTGAACGCCCGGCAAATTCATCCCCGGCCACCTCCTCGCCGAAAAGATCGATCAGTACCTCGCCTCGAGCCTCGCGTCCGGGCGGGCGTCAAGCGAGCGCTTCAGAGCCAGTTCGCGCATCTCACAGAGGGGCGCTGCGAAATCCGACTCGTGCGCGACGTTGTGCAACTCGTCAGGGTCATTGGGCACGTCGAAGAGGACTTCGCCGCCCAGGGCATCGTACGCGTAGAACCACTCTGCCGTCCGGGCCATCGCCCAGTTCGTCCTTCCGGGGCTCGCGTACTCCCCGTAGACTGATTCGCGGGCCGCGGCGTCATCACCCGCGATGAGGTTACACATCGATCGGCCCTGCAGCGATGGTTCACGAACAACGCCGGCATATTCCAGCAGCGTCGGCGCAATATCAACGGCCTCCATCATCCCACTCACCCGGATTCCCGGCTCGATCCGGCCCGGATATGAGATGAGGCAGGGGACGTGCATGATGCAGTTGTAACCAGGCGTGCCTTTGCCGAATTTGCCGTGCTCGCCGATGTACTCGCCGTGGTCGCTGGTAAACACAACGATCGTGTTCTCGCGCAGGCCGAGGTCATCAATGGCATCGAGCACGCGGCCCACGTGGCGGTCCACGTCACTGACCATCGCGTAATACGCCCGCCGGATCTCGCGCAGTTCATCATCCGCCAACTCCCGGGCGCCGTCGGGCGTTTTAGCCCGCGGGCCGCCTGCTGGCAGGGGGATCTCATCAGGATCGTAAAGGTCCACGCAGGACTGCGGCGGGATCAGCGGAGAGTGCGGGTGGTAGAAGCCCGCCCAAAGAAAGAACGGCCGACGGCCGCGCTCGCGAAGAAACTGCACACTGCGGTCGGCCACGAAGCTCGCATTCGTCAGGTCATCGGGCCCCTCGAATATCTGCGGCTCAAAGCCCTCGCGCGCGACGGGTGGCCGCACCGTGCCCTCCCAGCCCATCATCTGCTCCCACCGCGCCCGCGCGGGCGGCAATCCGCAGTTGATGGCGTCAAGCTGCGACGGATCCTGCTCGCGGACCCACTCGCGGTAGGCGTCGCGGTAGCAGCCCGGCTCGTCGCAGATCTGCAGGTGGTCGAAGCCGTAGGGCGGATGCGGATCGCGGTGGTCGCGAGCGGAGTGCGGGAGGAAGTGCAGCTTGCCGATGACCCCGGTGAAATACCCCGCGTCCCCGAGCATGTGCTGGATGCATCGGACATCCTCTGGCATACGGGGACCGTTGCACGTGACGCCGGTTGAGTTAGGGTACTGCCCGGACATCATCGACGCGCGGGAGGGCATGCACACCGGAGCCTGCACGTAGAATCGTTCCAATAGCGCACCTGATTCGGCGAGGCGATCGAGGTTGGGTGTGTGCATCACACCATTGCCGGCCGCCGCGATGGTGTCAAAACGCTGCTGATCGGTGTTGAGGATAATGATGTTCGGGCGTGCTGAAGGGGCAGGCATGGCGAACCGCTCCTGATCATTGAGTGGACGCTCACCCGTTCGTTCGGCGCGTACGTTCGCAGTCCTGCGTCGTCCTGAGCAACGACGTACACGCGAAACGGGCCGACGGAGGGCCGGCCCGAGAAAACGCGCGCTCCGCTGTCTTTACTCCTCGCCGAGCATGCGACGGGCTCGCGCCACGAGTCGAGACTTGCGCCGGTCGGCCTTGTTCTGATGGATGATGCCGTGACGGGCCGCCTTGTCGATCGCCTGCTGGGCCTCCGGCATCGCGGCTTTGACGGCTTCGGCGTCGCCGGCCTCAGCGGCCTCGACGACGCTGCGGATAGCCTGCTTCATCTCTTTGCGGCGATTGCGATTCCTGAGCGTGCGCGTTCGCGTCTTACGCACGTGCTTTTCCATCTGTGCCCTCTGCGGCATTGATTCCGAACCCCTCAGACATGATTCGCCGCCTGTCTCTTACGACCACAAGCGGCAGTCAGTAGCTTTCACGTTGATCGGAGTATATCACAAAGCCGGTCCAGCCGCAAGCGCCTCTCGCGCGTCGAAGAGCATCCAGCAGATGACCACTCCTCAGCATGCCGCCAGCAAAGGTCCTGATAACTCCGCGAAGAACCTTAGGCACTCCAGCGAATGTCATCGGGAGTGGTGAGTGCCTTGCAGATCGAGCGTTACACCGTGGAGATCGCTGCCGACGTGGCTTCCCTGATCGAAGAATGCTTTGCCGAGCATCGGAAAGCGCCGCCTCTGACGTTTCTCGCACCCCCCGAGCCGTGGACGAGGCTCGAGGATCTGCTCGCCACATTGACCTCCGATGCACTTTACCACGAGGCAAGTCATGTCGCGATCGAGGACGGCCGACCTGTCTCCACTGCGCTGGCGATTCGCGGCCCCGACGGCCCGGGCTGGTGGCGCATCGCAACCGCGCCCCGCTTCCGCCGACAGGGCCTCGCCGCGGCGTGTGTCGCCGCGGGAGAGAGCGAACTTGCGGCCGCCGGTCAGCACGAAGTGCGGACGCACGCGACGGTGGACAGCCGCTGGGAGGCCGCGGATGGATTCCGGAGATCGCTAGCCTACGACCTCGACGACCCCGACAGGCGCAACATCACGATGGTTGCGCCGCAGTGGACGCCGCGGCCCGTCGAACTGCCCGACGGCTACCAGCTTGACACGCTGCGCGAGAACCATCTCGACGAGTGGATGGCGGTGCGCAACGAAGTGTTCGGCGGGGCCCACGGTCCGGGGTGGTTCCGTGAGCGTTTCATGAGTCGGCCCGACTACGACCCCGCCGGTTGGAAGATCGCGCGTCACGAAGGAAGAATCGTCGGGATCTCAGCGGCTGTCTGCACCAGCGGCGAGCGCGATCCTGAATGTCTTCGCGGAGCGCAGATCGAGTGGGTGGGAGTGCTCCATGAGCACCGAGGGCTCCACCTCGGCGAGGAACTGGTCGTCGCATGCATGAACTATGCATCCGAACGCGACTTCCTCCCGGTGCTGCTGATAACACAGCCATTCCGAGTGCCGGCAATTCGCCTTTACGAGAAGCTTGGCTTCGCCACAACCGCCGCGTGGCACCGCTGGGTCAAGCGACTGATCTGAACCTTCAGGCCATCCGCGAAGCCGGGTACGCAGATGACCCGCGGGGCCCGGGCCTCCGCGGGTCTTCGCTGTCCGAGCAACTCTCAGGGCGATCTACTGCCGCATCTTCGCGTACTCTTCCGCGAACGCGTCTCCGTCAAAGCGCTCCTCGTTAGTCAAATCCTCGAGGTAGCAGATCTTGCGCTCGCGTCGGGCCGCCTTCGCCGCCAGCGCGACCTTCACTGCCTCGAGGTTGTCTTCGAGCGAGATCGGCGGCTCGCCCTCCTCGATTGCGCCGACGTACGCCTCGATCAACCGCCGGTAGTTATCACCGGCAGTGAGAATGCGCTCGAAGACACCGAGCGAGCCTGAGACCGAGATGAACCACTGCTTGGAGATAACTCCCAGTGCAAAGAAGACCGGGACGCCACTGTCGTAGTCGGCGCGGAAGACGTCCATCGGCCCGTTGTCCCCAACGTGTTCGACAGCCCGAACGCCCGCCCCGAAGAATCCCTGGAACATCTCGATGGTATGAATGCCGTAGTTGAAGAAGTCACCACGTCCCTGAGCCCACCCCACGCCGAGCGCACCCATCTCGTTCTGCATCGCCGCCAGTTCCTGCACTTCGGTCGCGTAACGCACACTGGAGCCGCCCATCACCAGTCCGCCGTACTTGGCCTGCAGGCGCTGAAGTTCGTGCAGATCGGGGAGATTGCCGACCATCGGCTTGTCGATCAGCACTGGGATCGCCGCCTCGATGAACGGTCGGGCGTGGGGGAGATGAAGGTCCCAGTTGGCGCTGTGCACGATCGCCGCGTCCACGCTCTCGACCATCTCATCGATCGTCTCGGTGACGGTCTCAATCTCATGCTCCCGGGCGAATTGTTCCGCGTAGCCGGCCGGGCGGACCCCGCCACTGTCGTGAACGGCCACAACCTCCACGTTCTGCATCTTCTCGATGATCGGGACCCAGGCCCCGGGGTGTGATGTGCAAAGATCGACCATCCCAAGTTTGATCACGGCGAAACACTCCCGTCGAGCTGTGGCTTGCTGGTGATATCCGGTGGAGGAGTATTCGTCGTGAGAGCGCGACCGCCTCCCGCTATGTCCGCCAGCTTCCAAGCAAAGCCGCACCGGCATCGGAGCGGAACATCCGCATGAGCGCCTCACCCGCACAGTGCCGGGCAAGTCCGGCGAGCGGTTCGACCACCAGATAACTGCCGCGTCCCTCCGTCAGCGGCCATCGCCCGAGCACTTCCCAGCGTTTGCGATCGATTGCGGTTGCCGACAGCGCGCCAAGTGAGCACTCGGAGGGGGCGCGCATAAGCGATCGGGTGATGGCGCGGACATCGATCACGAAGTGCCCATCGAGAGCATCGGCGTCGATCGGCTGGAAGCCGGTTGGAGCGTGGGGAGGAAGATGGTAGTCGTGTTTGCGCGTCAACTCATCGGCGACAACGTGTGCGATCGCGGAGACGGCGAATGCGCGGCCCGACGCATCTTCCGGGCAGCGGCCCCGATCCGCAAGCTTGAGGATGAAGGTAATTGCGTCCTCGCCGCGGCGCGGGTGGAGTGCTGCGCGACCGATACCCGGGACCTCTGAGTGGGCGTCGGGCGCGATCGCTCCGAGCAGCATCTGTGCGCGGAGCGATTGCGACCACCCAAGGGTCTCGCGCAGCTTCTCGGCAACCACGAGATGATGGAGGAGATTCATTGAATCAACCCGGAGTTCGCAACGTGCAAACGTGTAACATGTCTCGGCATGCTCCTGCCGACGATTTACTGCCGATCATGCGATCCAGGGTCAATGCCCGCCCTTCGTGCGAGGTGGCGGATGACTTCCTCGGTTGGCGGTGCAAGTGAGAACACCGACGTGCAGTGGGGGAATTCACGCAGCGCGAAGGCGCATTGCTCGCTGCTGCCCGCGATCGTCCCGAGCCACTCAGCGTTCTCATCGGCGCAGATGAACATCGGGTCGATGGCGTGAGGGTAGCCGAAAGGCGACAGCATTCCGCTCTCAGGCCTGACCGTCGCCGTCTGTCTGCCCATGAGCGGAACAAGCTTCAGGCCGGTCAGATACTGCATCGTGCGGCCGGTGATCAGATGGCGATCGACCGCGCCCGGCGCGTAGACCCAGATCAGCAGCGAGTCATCGCGGGCGGTGTTCCGACCGAGCAGTCGGCCATTGTCAGGCTCGATGGTGAAGAGATTGCGGAAGATGAAGATGCTCCCGCGCGGGGGACGCGTGGCCAGCAGGTCCCTGACGAGATACGTCTCGTGCGGGATCGAGCCCGAGATCGGACGTGTGAGCAACTCGCGCGGCAGTTGTGCGTCGCCGGAGAGGTAGCGGGCGCTGCGGTCATCCACCACCTCGATCACCGTCGAGTCCGCCGATGGCGCCGCGGGTTCGGTCACAAATTGCGCCTGCGGCACGGCGCCCGCGGGCACGAGCGCGCCGCAGTCGTCGGGCGCCGCGCCTGCGTGCAAGCGCTCGAGATAGACAGCCCCACCTCGTCGGATCGACTCCCCCAGCGACGACGGCTGCCCCGCGTCATCAAGGCGCATCTGCGGCCCGGTCAGAAAGTCCAGCGCCCCGCTCTCAAGCACTCGCGTCAGTGCCGTGTGCGGCCACGCCCAGTCGTTCGACCGCGCCTGTGCCAGCAGGTGCCCGTAGCACGCGCCCACGAGCACTTCTCCCCCCGCCTCCTCGCGCACCACCGCGGCCATCCCAAGCAGCGCATCCGCCATGCTCTCGGCCTTGAAATGCCGCAGATCGATCATCGGCTGGTCCGCGGCCGGGTCATAAAGCGACGGCTCAGGCGCGCCCTCCAGCGGCAGCGGAATCTCCACCGACTCGAATGCCGCACGAGGCCGGCCGAAGCCGCGCCTGCGACCCAGCCAGCCGTCGCGCAAGTCGCTCGCGCTGGGGTAGCGTTCGTGAAGCCACGCGAGGAACTCCTGCTTCCGGACCACGGTCGTGTCGTCACCGATGGCCAGCGAAGCGCCCCACGGTCGCCAGGCGCCGAGATCGCCGGCCTGGAGTTCGTAGCCGATCACCCGGTGCCCCCAGGGAGACTGCTTGACATGCTGGATCAGCGCGCGCAGGTGCTCCTGCGCGGCCGACTGCCAGGTGGGAGAGAGGAGATCAGGGTGTCTCCGCGCCGCCGCAAGGATAGTCGGGGGGGCCAGCGCGCCTCCGTCGAAATGCTGAAGATGGTCGTTGTGCGCGTCCTTCCACTCGGGTGAAGCGTCGAGGAACACCTGCAGCACAAGCGCGGCCCGAGGGCGCTCATCAAGCACCGCGGCCGCCCGACGTTCGAGACCGGTGAACTGCAGTTTTCCGGCATCATCACGCATGGTCGGGGGCGCCCACCTGAAGGGATGCACGTCGGTGGTGGCCGGAAGCGCGACGATCTTCGCATCCTCGCTCAACTCACCGGGCAGACTCCCGCGCAACTCCTCGACCAGCGGCAGATGCTTCTCCCCGTCGATCACGACGGTGGGCGGCCTGACATCGGTGTCGATCGATGAACGCGCGGACGCCTGCGCCTGGCCCGCGACCACCACTCCGACCGTCTCTGCGTGTGTGATCTCCGAGAGGCCCGAGACCAGCCGCACTTCGTAGCGTCCGGGCGCCACCCACTCGGGCACGCGCAGTCTGGCGGTGACGAGGGCGCTGTCCCCGGACCTCTCCGCGATCTCCACCGGCGCCCACGCGACCGCGCCGCCGGCGTCCGCAGCCAGTTCCGCACTGATCTGCGCGCCCACGACGGCGTCGCCGGGAGAGACCTCCGCTCGCAGGGGCAGCGGCTCACCGGGGCCGAGGCTCGTCTGACAGCGCACGTTGCGCACCGCAAGCGCGGCGGCTTCCGTCGAGCGGGCGGTGATCTCATCGAGGTAGATGGTGTGCGGCCTGTCGGCCGTGAGACCTTCGAGCACAAACGCAAGGCCCGCCACCGGTGCGTCGATACCCGGGGCCGGGTCGTCATCCGGGCCGGTCATCGTTCGAAGGTCGAAGACCACTTCGCGCCAGCCGGTCTCCTCAAGCAGATTGACGGGGGGACTGAGATACCTCGCACCATCCGCATCGATGATCTCCGCGCGTAGTGTGAGGTCGTGAGCGTTGGGGTTCTTCACCCAGACAGCGACTGTCTCCGCCGCCAGCGTGGCAGGCCGCGAAAGTGCGAGGCGCGCTGAGGTCTGCGATGTGCTCGACGGGCGCAGGTGCCAGCGCAGACTGCTGCCCTTGACGCGCGCTCCGTCGAATATCGTGGCTTCCCACGCCGAGAAGTCGAAGTCGGGATCATCCGGACTGCGGGCCGCGCTGAAATCCGCCGTATCTTCGCATGCAGACAGGATGTTCGAGCGAGCGTCGGTGCGCGCTTCGTGAGATGAAACGCCAAGCAGAAGAGCAGTCAGGAGAACAAGCGCGGGCTTCAGGGTACCATGGTGGGGCGATGCCATGACTTGATGTCGGCGTCTGCGCCTTCGCCTCCCTCGGCACGGTCCGCCCCGCTGGACCACAGGTGATAGGGCTCATCCCCGCTGACGGGTGATACGTAGTGCAGAGGCGCCCCCCAGGCATCGATGAAAACCTCGCGATCCTCCACGTAGGGGCCCTTCCAGCGGGCATTCGCGCCCCCAGCCTCCGGCCGCTCGATCAGCGCATTCAGTCCCTGATCGGTGGTCGGGAAGACGCCGCCTGAGTCGATTGCGTAACGATCAAGCGCGTCCATCACCGTCTCGACCCGCTCGATGGTGACTTCCCGCGCCTCCTGCTGAGGATCGCCGACGAATCGCGATGCCAGCATGAGCGCGAATGCCGCCAGGATGGCGGCTGTGATGAGGGTCTCCGATGGTGTCAGGCCCCCGCGATGGCTGCGAAACATGGCTGCAATCCCTCCGGACCGCGTGACGAAATCCCCGAAGCGGTCGGATGAGGGCGTCATTGGCTCGGTCAGGATTGTAGGTTAACGCCCAACCGCTGTCAACCGAATGTCTGCGTGG
>JBNJEK010000010.1:0-37894 GCA_051745855.1 Armatimonadota bacterium | reverse complement strand
AACCGCATGGGCCGACCTCGCCGCGATAAACGGCAATCGCGGCTCGTGCGGCCCCTCCGACGGCAAACGACCGCGGTTCGAGATGTGTATAAAGGTAAGGTCGTTGTGGAGGGGCTGGAGAGGATGGGGCCCGCCGTTTGCCCAGGGGTGTCGTGTACCCCAGCGACGCCAGCCCTGCCGTTGAGTCGTTCGCCGTTGCCGTCCCGCCGAGGTCGGACGCGCGCGCGTTCGGCCTTTTTCGCGTTCTGTGCGATTGCATGCAGGACCAGCGCCGTCACCGGCGAAATGCACCGTGGAGGCGTACGAGTGTGTGGCGGGAGGCGAAGACGATGCGTGTGGGGCTTGCGGCTGATCATGGGGGCTTCGCGCTCAAGCAGTCACTGCTTGAGCAGTTGTCTGACGACGGGCACGAGTTGGTTGACTACGGCGCGACCGAGCTTGACCCGACCGACGACTACCCGGATTTCGTGGCGCCACTCGCCCGTGCCGTGGCCGCCGGTGAGGTTGACAGGGGCATAGTCGTCTGCGGCAGCGGCGTGGGCGCATGTTTCACCGCCAACAAGGTCACCGGGGTGCGCGCGGCGCTGATCACGGAGGTTTTCTCCGCCCGCCAGGGCGTCGAGGATGATGACATGAACGTCATCTGCCTTGGAGGCCGCGTCATCGGCAACGCCCTCGCACTGGAGCTTGCCCGCACATTCCTCGCCGCCGACTACCTCGGGCTGCCGCGCTTCGAGCGGCGTCTTGAGAAGGTACGACAACTGGAGACAGGGAGCGACACCGATGAGTGACAATCCGGTCATGAAGTTGCAGGATTTCGGGCAAAGCATCTGGCTTGACTTTCTTCGCCGCCAACTGATCGAATCTGGCGAATTGCAGGGCCTGATCGACAACGACGGCGTGCGCGGCGTGACCTCAAATCCGTCGATCTTCGAGAAGGCGATCGCCGGCAGCGGCGACTATGACGACGCCATCAGAGAACTTGCCGAAGAGGGGCACGGTGCCGACGAGATCTACGAGCGCCTTGCCGTCGAGGACATCCAGGCGGGCACCGACCTCTTCCGCCGCATGTGGGATGAATCCGACGGGCACCACGGCTTCGTCAGTCTCGAGGTCAATCCGCACCTGGCGCGTGACACCTCCGGCACCATCGAGGAGGCCCGGAGGCTTTGGAGGGACGTCGATCGGCCGAACGTGCTGATCAAGGTCCCCGCCACGAAGGAGGGCCTGCCGGCGATCCAGCAACTTATCGCCGAGGGCATCAACGTCAACGTGACGCTCCTCTTCGGCCTGCCACGCTACCGGGAGGTCGCGGAGGCGTACATCGCCGGCATCGAGGAACGGGTTTCGCGGGGCGAATCGGTCTACCGCATCACCTCCGTCGCAAGCTTCTTCCTCAGCCGGATCGACGTGCTCGTCGACTCGATGCTGGAGGTCAAGGCCCAGGGCGAGGGACGCGAGGCGGAGATCGCCAACAAGCTCTACGGGCAGGTCGCCATCGCCTCGGCGAAGATCGCGTATCAGATGTACAAGGACATCTTCGGCACCTCGCGCTGGCGCAAGCTGGCGGATCGCGGCGCCCGCGTGCAGCGCCTGCTGTGGGCATCGACCTCGACGAAGAATCCCGAGTTCCGCGACGTGAAGTACGTCGAGGCATTGATCGGACCGGAGACGATCAACACCGTGCCGATGGACACCCTCGAAGCCTGGCGGGATCACGGCGAGCCGCGCGAGACGCTCGAAGAGGGCCTCGACGACGCCGCGGAGATCCTCGACCTGCTGCCTGAGGTGGGGGTAGACATCGACAACGTCACCGCTCAACTCGTCGATGAGGGCATCGAGAAGTTCAACGATCCCTTCGACGACCTGATGGACACGCTCAGCGAGGCCGTGGAGGACGTGAAGGCCTGAGAGGCCCGCCGCAGCGGCCGAGGGCCCGCAATGAGCGGGGTCTGACAATTCAGCGCCACATCACGCACAGAGGCGGCGCCATCATGGCGCCGCCTCTCGAATGTGAGGTCAGATGTCCTCGGTCGCGCTACGGAACGACGTCCTCGTCGAGGTCGCACTCCTCGTCATCCACCTGCTCGGGTTCCTCGCGCATCATGAAGTCCTTGCGGTCGGCCTGAGCGAGTTCAAACTCGGTCGAGAAAGTGATCGAGCCCTGGTGGCACGAGTATGCGCACTGGCCACAGAAGATGCAGCGGTCCATCTCGAACTCGACGTGCCCCACCGTCTCTTTCGTGCCGTCCTCGCGCTCGATGCGTTTGCGCACAACCTTGATCACGTCCGCGGGGCAGTCGCGCTGGCACAGACCGCAGAGGCTGCAGTCCGAGGGGTCGTACACCATCTTGCCCCGGAAGCGCTCGGGCGGGGTGAGGCGCTCGACCGGATACATCACCGTCGCCGGCTTGCGCACGAGCAGTGACTCCATCAACTCCATCGCCATCGCGGCAATTCCGAATTTGCGGGCCATGGTTTAAACTCCTGCCTGGCTCGTCGTGAATATAATGATACCCAGATTCAGCAGGGCCGGGATCCCCAGCCACACCAGGCACCACTGCACCATCTGCTCGATGCGGATGCGGGCCAGCGCGGCCTGGGTCAGTGACAGGAAGAATACGATCAGCAGGATCTTCACCGCCAGCACGATCATCCCGACCACACCCGCAAGCCACGGGGCCATCGCGTCAAAGGGGATGCCCCAGAAATGCGGCCCTCCGAGGAAAAGCGCCGCGATCAGCGCCGAACCGACGATCGTCTCGGTCATGAAGGTCAGCTTCCACACGGCGAGACGACGGCCGGTGTATTCAACCTCCGGGCCGGTGACGATCTCCGTCTTGGCCTGCGGAATATCGAACGGAACGCGCTCGAGCTTTCCGATCAGCGCGATCATCGCGACCGCGAACGAAAGCGGCGCAGCGACGATCAGCCACGTGCCATCGGACTGTGCGAAGGTGATGTCGGTGATCGACCAACTGTTTGCCGCCACCGCGGGCCCAAGGCACGCGAGAAAGAACGGGACCTCGTAGCCGAAAAGCTGCGAAAGCACGCGCGTCGCACCTATCGTGGCGAAGGGATTCGTGGAGTACCAGCCGCCGAGGAACAGCGCGAAGGCCGGCAGCGTCAGCAGGTAGATGACCACGATCAGGTCGCCGGCGAACGAATTCACCGCTGTGAACGACCACATCGGCACGTAGATCGCCGATGCGATGACACCGGCAAACGCGATCAGCGGGGCCACGGCAAACATCGCCCGGTTCGCGTGCTCGGGGATGATGTCCTCCTTGGCCAGCAGCTTGATCAGGTCGGCGAATGGCTGTGTGATCGGCGGCCCAACGCGGTTTTGCATCTTTGCGATGAGCTTGCGGTCTACCCAGGATGCAAACAGCCCGAAGGCCACCAGGAAGAGGAACCCCGGGAAGACAAATACGTGAAATAGCGGCGTCAACACCTGCATTGACGGTCCTCTCGTCTCCTGTTGATCCCGAAGCGGGCCCCGTCTCTTTGCGGAACCCTCCGGCCCGTCCGGGCGTCCTTGACTTCTGTCTTCGGCCGTCTGGCCGTCGTGCGGCGAAATACGTCCAGCCCGGGCGGCGACGTCTGCAGGAAGCAGTGCCGCCGCCCGGAAAGCCCTGCGCTCAGCGATTGCGGCTGAGCTTGACCAGTTCAGGCCACGTCATCGTCTCGGTGTCGCCTGAGTTCACGTCGTCGAGTACCACCATGCGGTCGGTGCATGAGAAGCACGGGTCGATCGACGCGAAAGCGATCGGGATGTCGGCGATCTGCCCGCCGATGAGCATCTCGAGCGAAGCCGGGAGATTCGCCAGGGTTGGTGTGCGGATCTTCACGCGCTCGGGGACGTCGGTGCCGTTGCTGCGCACATAGTAGATCAACTCACCGCGCTGCGCCTCGACTCGCACCGTGGCCTCACCCTCCGGCACGCGTCGGGGGAAGCGAGCGTTGATGTCGCCCTCAGGCATCATGTCGAGGCACTGAGTGATGATGTCGCAGGCGTCGATGACCTCCTGCACGCGCACGAGCGTCCGACCGAGCACGTCGCACAGTTCCGAGGTGCGAATCGGGAAATCCACCTTCTCGTACTGCAGGTAGGGGAAGGCGCGGCGCACATCATAGGCGACGTTCGACGCCCGCTGCACCGGCCCGCAGGCGCCAAGCTCGTGGGCCAGTTCGGTCGACAGACCGCCCACGCCCTCCACGCGGTCGAGGAACGTCTGCTCGGAGGTGGCGATATCCGCGTAGTACTCGGCGCGGCCGCGGAGAAAGTCCACGCCCTCGCGGATCTTCGTGGCCATCTCATCGGTGATATCGTAGCGCACGCCGCCGAGTATCGTCATCGCGTAGTGGCCGCGATTCCCGGAGACCATCTCGAGGATATCCTGGATGACCTCGCGATCGCGCCAGACGTACATAAACAGCGACTCGAAGCCGACCTCGTGGCCGGCGACACCCAGCCAGAGCAGGTGGCTGTGGATGCGCTCAAACTCGTGCATGAGCATGCGGATCCACTGGGCGCGCTCGGGAATCTCGAACTCCGCAATCTGCTCGACCGCCAGGCAGAAGGCCTGGGTGTGCGCGTTCGAGCAGATGCCGCAGACGCGCTCACACAGGTACACGTCCTGCACGAAATTGCGCTCCGAGCAGCTTCGTTCGATGGAGCGGTGCACATATCCAATGCGGATGTCGGCGTCAACGACAAGCTCGCCATCCACGGAGAATCTCAGATTTTCAGGCTCTTTAAGGGCCGGATGTTGCGGCCCGATGGGGAACGAAAGCTTAGCCATTGTTCTCCTCGCCCTCCTCATCCCCTGTGTCGTCTTTCCGCAGCGGGTAATCGCCCTCCGGCCAGTCCTCAGGGAGCACCAGCCGGCGCGGATCGGGATGCCCGACGATAATGACGCCGAACATATCCGTGATCTCCCGCTCGTACATGATCGCAGCGGGGACGACAGGGGTAATCGTGTCGATCTCGTCGATCGCCTTGTCCACGCCGACGCGCAGGTTCAGTGACACGCCGTCGGCGACAAAGTGATAGATGACGTCGATGTGACCCCCGCGGTCATTGCCGGTGATCGTTGACAGATGCACCGGCCCCCACTCATCGACGATGAACTGCGCCATCTTCTGCACGTCTTCGCGCGGCACGCCGACCCAGCAGTCATGAGCCAGGGGGGCCTCCGCCTCGGTCAGTTCACCGTCATAATGCGACTGGATGTATTCGACAAGCTCGGGCGCCGTCACCGAAATCCCTCTCTAAGCGCTGGCAGGTTCTCGTCATTCGCGGGGCTCTCCGGCCTGATAGCGCCGGCACGTCAGGTCAGGCTTCAGCGGCATCGTTGTTCCGCGCGGGGCTCTCGCCGAGCGTCGCTTCCGTGCCCTCGCGCTGCGCAGCCATCTGCTCGGGCGTGTAGATCAGGCCCTCGGTGTCGTGATTGGCCTCGATCTCCTCGACCAGCGCCTGCGCGTCCGGGTCGAGTGTCGCCAGCAGCCTCAGCACGCCGTAGGCAATCGCGTCGGGGCGAGCCGGGCAGCCAGGCACGTACATATCAACCGGGATAGCCGCGTCAACGCCGCCGAGCACGTTGTATCCGGGATAGAAGGGCGCCCCGGAGACCCCGCAGGTGCCCACCGCAACGACGAATTTCGGGTCGGGGACCTGGTCGTAGACCCGCACCACGCGGTCACGGATCTGACGGGTAACCGGTCCCGTCGCCATCAGCACGTCGGCATGGCGAGGGGTGCCCTCCAGAAGCACACCGAGCCGCTCGAGGTCGAAGCGCGGCATCAACGCCGCGATGATCTCGATGTCACAGCCGTTGCACGAACCGCAGTTGAGATGGCAGACCCATGGGCTTTTGCCCCGAGCCCACTTCACCAGTCCATTCAGCATGATATTTCCTTTGTTGGGGCGACTTTGCGCCGCTGAGGCGTCAGTCCTTGAACAATACCACGATCGCGAACAGGCCAACGAGAAGGTACGCTCCCACCAGCCACAGGCTCGCGACCCTCGGCGTGGTGCCGAGTACCAGCGCGACGACGTCCAGAAGCGTGAAGATGAAGGCGGCGTGGAACAGGTGGTAGGCCGTCGGGAACGATTCGCCCTCTACGTTCTCACCGCAAGCGTACGTCTTGAGCTTGCCGCCGACATCTCGCGCCGGCGCGGCTATCGCCTTGCCGAACGCATACAGCAGCCAGCCCGCGATGAGACTGAGACCGAACACCGTCGCCGGATGGTAAAGGATGCCTGCCGCCGTCATCTGCATGTGCCTCCGTACGCCGACCGATCTCGTGTTCTGTGACCGCGATCGATCGCCTATTGTTCAGTATATCAGTGCGCTTATGCGGAGATCAACCTGTCTCCTCGCCCGCGGCCTACATCCCGCCGAGCATATTCGCGATCTGCTCGGCGGCCGGATCGACGATCACGAGGCCGATGTCGGGCAGCACGCCGAGAAGCAGCGTCAGCGCGGCGAGCGCGACGATCGGCAGCACGATCAGGAAGGGCAGCGGCTTGAGCGTCTGAGGCCGGTCCTCGGGGACCGGGCCGAAGACGACCGTGTTGACCGCATCGAGGTAGTAGAACAGGGATATGACGCTGTTGAGCACCAGCATGACGATCATGAAGATGCCCCATCCGCCGACATCCGCGCCGGCCTTCGCCAGCAGGACTTTCGAGAACCAGCCGTTGAACGGCGGCGCGCCGGCCAGCGAGAGGGCGAACATCAAAAAGCATACCCCGACGAGCGGGAAGCTTCGGCCGATCCCCGACAGCTTGCGCATATCGCGGGTGCCGAGGATGTAGAGGAAGGCGCCCGCACAGAGGAATGCGCCGCCCTTCATGATCGCGTGATTGAGAATGTGGTAGAGCCCTCCGCGCATTCCGCTGAAGCCGGCCATCGCCGGGAAGCCGATGGCGAGGCCCACGCCCATCAGGATGTAGCCCATCTGTGCGACGGACGAGTAGGCGAACATGCGCTTGAGGTCGCTCTGGCGCAATGCGATCAGGTTGCCGACGAACATCGTGACGACGGCAAGCAGCACCAGCAGCATGCCGAACTGGACCGCGGAGAGGGCCAGGAGCGCCTTGAGCATCGTGATCAGGCCGGCCTCGATGACGATCCCTGACAGCATCGCCGAGATGCCGCTCGGCGCGGCCGAGTGGGCGTCAGGCAGCCAGGTGTGCATCGGCACGATCGCGGCTTTCACGCCGAAGCCCACGACCAGCAGCGCCACGACGGCCATCATCTGCGCGGTCCCGACGTGCGCCTCCATCACCCCAGGGAGCGCGGCGAGGTCGAGTGTACCGGTCCACGAGTAGACGATGGCGATGCCAAGCAGCGCCAGCAGTGAGCCGACGGTGGAGATCACCACGTACTTAACGCCCGCCTCGACCGGCTCCCACTCCTCGCGCTCGAATGCCACGAGAACGAACGACGCCACGCTCATCGCCTCAAAAAGCACGAACATCGTGAAGAGGTCGCCCGCGAAGCCGATCCCGACGATGCCGGCGGTCATCAGCAGAAGCAGCGCGTAGAACTTGCCGATGTTGCGCCGGTGCATGTAGCGCATCGAGTAGATGACGACCAGCAGTGTCAGCAGCAGGGCGGTTGCCGCGAGGAATATGCCCAGGTGATTACCGGTGACGTAGGCCTGAAGCGGCCGGAGCGCCTCGGAGACGGGCCAGCCGATGGCGAGGCCCTCGTCGAGAATCGTCCAGACCTGGTAGACGGCATGGGCGGCGCCCAGCACGGCGACGAACGCCACGAAGCCCGTCAGCATCCGGCTGCGCGACAGTCTGCCCACGATGTACGCCAGCAGCGCCGCGCCCGACAGTATTGCGATGGGAAGTAGCACTTCCATTGCTCTATCCCCAACCCAGGAACATCAGCAGCACGGCGATGAAGCCGATCGCCAGCCACAGGCTGTTGTTGTTGAGATCGCCCGTCTGGAAGAGGCTCAGCACGGACGCTACGGCTCGCATCAATACGTACCAGAAGCCCCAGAACCAGTCCATGAAGCCCTTGGTGTCGGTGACGAGGTCGGCCCACATCCGCGGGCCCTCAGGCACCGGCGCACCGTGGCGGCTCCATCGCAACGTCAGCACGATGATGATCGCCACAACGCCTGCTCCGACGAGGAGCATCGCGTTGAGCCCGTGCCCGGCGCCGTAGAGCGTGTGATGCCACAGCTCGCCCAACTCCATGATCCCGACCTCATGGTAGGGCAGTTGGAGGCCGAGCTTCGTGGTGTAGCCGCCGACGTAAAACCACGAGAAGACCGCACCGAGGCCAAGCGCCATCAGCGGCACCGTCATCTGCCACGGCGACTCGTGAGGCTCGACCTCCGTGCGCGGCTCGGCCTGGAAGGTCAGCCAGTACATCCGCCACGAGTAGATGGCGGTGAGGATAGTGGTGATCAGCAGGATCACCAGCGGCCCGATCATGCCCTGGTGCAGCAGCGCCTCGAGGATCGCGTCCTTCGAGAAGAAGCCGTTCAGCAGCGGGACACCGGCGAGTGCCAGGGTGCCGATCAGGAACGTGATATGCGTGATGGGCATTGAGCGCTTGAGGCCGCCCATCTCGTACATGTTCCGCGTGTGCGCGGCATGGATCACCGACCCGGCGCACAGAAACAGCAACGCCTTGAAGATGGCGTGGTTGAGCAGGTGGAACTGGCTCGCGAAGACCGAGGCCGCCCCAACGCCCGCCATCATGTAGCCAAGCTGCGAGATCGTCGAGAACGCCAGCACTCGCTTGAGGTCTTTCTCGAACAGCGCCAGCACCGCCGTGAGCAGCGCGGAGATCGCGCCGATCCACGCCAGCGTCGGCAGCCACCAGGCGATCAGCGAGAACATCGGCAGCGTGCGCACCGCCAGGTAGATCCCGGCGTTGACCAGCGTGGCCGCGTGGATGAGGGCGCTGATGGTCGTCGGCGCCTCCATCGCGTCGGGCAGCCACACGTGCAGCGGAAACTGCGCGGACTTGCCCGCCGCCGCGGCGATGAAGCCGCCGCCGGCGATCGCGAGCAGGTGCATCGGGATCTGGCCTGCGACGGCCGCCTCGATAGTCGCCTTGATGCTGAACGGGTCCTCCGCGCCGAGATCACGCATGACCGACCACAGGATCGCGACGCCCACCAGCAGGCCGATGTCACCGAAGCGGGTGACGATGAAGGCCTTTGCGCCGGCCTCGCGCGCCTTCGACTTGTGATACTCGTACGCGATCAGCGCGAACGAGCAGAAGCCGATGATCTCCCAGAAGATGTACAGTGTCAGGAAGCTGTCGGCGAGCGCCAGCGCGATCATCGAACCGATGAAGAGGATGGTCAGGAAGTAGTAGCGGGTCGGCCCGTACTCTTCCTCAAGCTCCTCCATGTACTTGATCGAGTAGAGGACGGCCAGCGAGCCGATGCAGCCGGCGACCGCGGCGACGAACATGCCGATGCCGGTAAGCTGCAGGCCGAAGGTGGCGTCCACTCCGGGGATCCAGTAGAGAGCGGCGATCTCCTCGCCGCCCGCCTGCCGGATCAATGAGACAGTCAGGCCCGCGGTGACAAAGGCCACCGCAACCGAGTACCACTTCATGAGCCGCTCGTTGATCCTGCCGAGAATCGGAATCAGCAGACAGCCTCCGAGCGGCACGACGATTGTCAGCAATGCGAGCAGTTCAATAGACGTGTCGGCTCACCCCTTCAGCCGCCGGAGAGCCGTGGTTGACAGGCTCTTGTTGTGATGGTAGGCGGCAACCACCAGGGAGAGTGCGATTGCCACGGTCACGGCCTCGATCAGGATCGCGGTGACGACAAGGGACTGCGCCGCCGCCATGGTGCCGGTCTGCATGCCACCGACGATGAACACCAGTGACACGCCCCGAGACATGATCGCGAGGCCCATGACGATCTGGAAGAGATTCGTGCGGGTGATGGTGGCGTAGAGCCCTATGATGACCAGAGCCACTCCCGCGGCTGCGTAGCCACTCATCAGCTTTCAAGCCTCTCTTTCGTCAGAACGAGCACGCCGAATGCCCCGGCCAGGATGACCATCATCTGCCCGATGAGATCGAGGGAGCGGTTCCCCCAGAGCATCTCACGGAACTGGCCGCCGCTCTCGGCAACGCGTACGGGTGTTTCCGGTTCGAGGAAAAAGATCGCCAGCAGGCCCAGAAGGATCGCCACTGACACGAGAACGCCCGCGGCCTTATTCATTCTGCTCCCTCGCCTCCGTCAGCGCGATCACTGCGAGAAAGAGGACGGTGATGAAGCCCGCGCACACGCTCAGTTCGAACATCGCTGCCCAGTGGGCGCCGAACTGATAGAACACCGCCGCGAGTACCGCGGACATCGCCGCCAGCGCCAGCGCGCCCTTGAGCAGGTCGCGCATATGCACTGCCAGCACCGCCAGAAGCAGGACCAGACCGAGAGCAACCCAGTTGAGAACCTGGATCGCCATGATGTGCTGTCTCCTTACATTCGGCGCCGCCGGGGCGCCTCTCTCAGGGCCGCTGTCGCACGTACACGAAGCCTCCCCGTGACCGCGAGCGTCATCGCTCCCGGACCTCCGGAGGGCCAGCCCTGTATACTTTCAGATCTCACCGCGCCGGGTTCGCCGGGCATGTGGCCGCGACCTCCCGGCGTCCCTGCGGGGATGATGTTTGCATTACCAGATGCGACGGAAACTACTCGCTGTGGAGACGTCAGCTACTCCAGCGCCGGACCTCCCCCGCCCTCGTGCCGCTAAACGACAGCGGGCACTCGGCCACCCCCTCCGTTCCGGAGGGGGAAAACGACGTTGTCTTCAACGAAAAGTCGGCGATCTCTCGCGCCGTTAGTCGTTCTCCCCCTCTCCGGCAACCCCGAAGGGGTCGAGAGGGGGCCGGGGGGTGGGGTCAGCCCTCCAGTACCTCCACCGTATCCCGCGCGATCATCAGTTCCTCGTCGGTGCGGATGACCAGCAGATGCGTCGGTGTGTCATCGGTGCCGATCGCCACCATGCCATCATCGAAAGGAAGCGGATGCACGTTCTTTTCCGGATCCTCGGCGATGCCGAGGAACTCCAGATCCTGCACACACCAGCGGCGCTGGAGGTGATCGTTCTCGCCGATCCCGCCGGTGAGGACCACGCAGTTCACGCCGCCCATCGCCGCCGCGTAGGCGCCGATGTACTTGCGGACGCGGTAGGCGAACAGGTCCATCGCCAGTTGCGCGCGCTCGTTGCCGTCGGCGGCCGCCGCCTGCAGATCGCGCATGTCGTTGCTGATCCCCGAGAGGCCCAGCAGCCCCGACTGCTTGTTGAGCAGTTCGTCGATCTCCTCGGTCGTATACCCGAGGTTCTGCTCAAGATAGATCACGATCGCCGGATCGAGATCCCCCGAACGAGTGCCCATCAGCAGGCCCTCGAGGGGTGTGAAGCCGAGCGTGTTGTCGATCGACCTGCCCGCCTTCACCGCCGTCATCGAGCAGCCGTTGCCGAGGTGGCAGGTCACAATCCTGTGATCCTCGTTCGGGATTCCCTGCTCGCGCAAATACTCCGACGCGCGCAAAGACACATAGCGGTGAGACGTGCCATGGAAGCCGTAGCGGCGAATCCCGTGATCGGCGTACATCTCCCACGGCAGTCCGTAGATGAATGCGTGGCGGGGCATTGTCTGATGAAATGCGGTGTCGAAGACTGCAACGTGCGGAACGTCCGGAAGCGCCTTCCGAGCGGCCTGGATACCCATCAGATTCGGCGGGTTATGCAGCGGGGCAAGCTGACCGAAGCGGTCGATCGCGCCCTCGACCTCCTCGTCGATAACCACCGAAGACGCAAAATCCTCGCCGCCATGCACCACTCTGTGGCCGACCGCGCCGATCGCATCGAGCGATTCGATCACGCCGGCCTCGTCGCCGGTGAGCGCCGCGATGGCCTGCTCGAAGGCGACCGAATGATCAGGCATCTCCACGTCCGCCTCGTACTCCCGACCGTCGTGGGCTTGCTGTTCGACGTTCGCGCCCTCTCCGCCGACCCGCTCGCACAGGCCCTTTGCGAGGGAGCGCTCTCCGTCCATGTCATAAAGCTCATATTTTAAAGAGGAACTGCCGGCATTGACAACGAGTACGTTCACGTGCTTCCCTCCGTCGGGGTAAGGGGACAGGCGCGAATCGGCCGGGGAGCAGTCTCTCCCCGGCGGGTTTGAGGTGGACCGGCGTGACCGATGCCCGCAACCCGCTACTGCTCGTTCGGCGCCCCGGGCTCCTCAGGCTCGCGCCCGGACTGCTCGGTAAGCAGCATCTTCTTCGTCTTCTGCACCGTGGCCTGGATGCGATCGGTGTAGTTCTCCAGCCGCTCCACCATGCTCCGGGCCCAGGCCTCTGCCTCGGAGCGGATGTGGTCGGCCTCCACTTCGGCCTCGTCGACAATCTGGTCGGCTCGCGATTCGGCCTGTTTGACCAGTTCGTCGTTGGAGGTCATCAACTGGGCCTGCTCACGCGCTGCCTCGATGATCTTTGCCCGCTGCTGATGGGCTTCCTCGAGGATACGGTCGCGGTCGCCGGCGAGTTGCCTCGCCTCCGTGACCTCATGGGGCAATGTGCGCTCCATCTCGGTGATAAGGTCCCACAGGTCGCCCGCGTCGATGACAGTCTTTCCGATGAACGGCGGGACGCGGCAGTACCACTTCTCCCCCTCATCGGCGATGGCCTTCAGCTCGTCGAGCAGTCGGTAGATGTCCATGCGATGACCTCCCTGCTCATGCGCACCGCCAGCCTCGCCTTCGCCGCGTTCCGGCGCCTGGCGAGACTGATCCTGCGCGTCCTGTGCCTCGGCTTCGTCTCTGCTGCGATTAATGGCGCATTCTCTCCAGAGCCTCGGCGACCGCTTGCGGCACAAATCGGCTCACGTCGCCGCCGAGTGTCCAGATTTCACGAATCAGTGATGAGCTGATGTATTGCACATTCGGTGAGGTCACGAGAAGGACGGTATCCACCTCAGGCAGCATCGAGCGGTTCATCATCGCCATCTGCTGCTCGTGCTCAAAGTCGTCGACCGATCGGAGTCCTTTGACGATAGCCGCCGCCCCCTCCCGGCGCGCGTAATCGACCAGCAGACCCTCAAAGCTGTCAACTTCGACGTTTTCAATGTGCGCCGCCGCCGCTCGCACCAGATCGGTGCGCTGCGACAGCGGAAGCAGTGGATCTTTGCCGGAAACGGCCGCCACGGGCACGATCACGCGGTCGAAGAGCCCCGCAGCCCGCTCGAATATGTCCAGATGGCCCAGGTGGACCGGATCGAAGGTCCCCGGACACAATACTGTGCGAAGTTCGCTCATGCAGTCACCGTGCGCATGCCCCGTCTGCCAGCGCGGCGGGCCGAGTCTACGTCTCAAGGAAAAAGAACGCAAGTTCTGTCTCGCCGAACTCCTTGACACGATCGGCCTCGCGGACGCCCTCAAGCTCCTGCCGGCCCGGGTACTGAAGCACCACCGTGCCCTGCTCGGCCATCCCGTCGCCGCCGACAAGCCTTTTCGCGAGCCCCGGAAGCTCCGCGGCCCCGTAGGGCGGATCGACGAAGACGATATCGAAGGGCCCGAACTGCTCTGCCGCGTCCATGTAGCGGGCGACGACGTCCCCGCGGATCACTTCACAGACATCCGCCACGTTGCAGTGCTCCGCGTTCGCGCGGATGGCCTCCACGCCGAGGCGCGTCCGCTCGATGAACACCACCGGCGCGGCCCCGCGACTGGCCGCCTCGATCCCGACGGTGCCGCAGCCCGCGTAGAGATCGCAGAAAGCCGCTCCGGCAACGATCGGTCCGAGGCTGTTGAACAACGTCTCCCTAATAATATCAGCAGTCGGGCGAATGCGCAACCCCTTCGGGCACTGAAGCTGCAGTGAGCCCGCACTGCCGGCGATCACGCGCATTACGACTGAACCTCCACCTGCAATGTGCCTCTGTCGGCGTCGTCATCCGGCGAGACGCATCGGCCGGCGCCTTCGATTCGGAGAACGGCGAGTGCGCTCGCGCCGCCTCCTTAGAACACAACCGGATACTTGTTGAATCCCTCACCACCGTAGGTTGCGATGAGGCTCCAGACCGTGCCAGCCGCGAAGAACTCGCCGACCATCACGCCGAGGAAGAAGGGGATCAGGCGGTTATAGAGGGCCATCCCGCCGACCCGCAGGGCGACGGACTTGATGATCGTGACGAGGATCAACTGTCCCCAGCCGTTCTCGGCCGCGCCGGTGAATGCGAACACAAAGCCCATGGGGTGCAGCGGGAACTGGATAAAGAGCCGCCGCAGCGCCGCCAGCAGCACCGTGCCGCCGATGCCCACGCCCATGGCGATCTGATGTGCCTGATTCGGGTCCTGCTCGCCACGCATCCACGTCGCGAGGGCGTTGTTGGCGGTGATCATCAGGTTCACGCGCGCGCCGCCGGAGGTGGAGCCACCCTCCAGCACGTTCGAGCCGAACTCGTAGGCCGCGCTGAGATGCATCCACCAGCTTACGACCGCTCCGAGCACCACCGCCCACAGCATCAGGCGCATCATCTGCCCCACGCGGACCTTGATCTCCCCCGCGAGCTTGAATGATTCGAGCGGGAAGGCCGCAAGCTGGGGCATATATCCGCGTGACAGCCAGTGCTGCAGCGTAAGCAGCGTGAGTGTGCGGAAGTTCCCGCCCGGCGCCAGGCGCGCGCTGCCGACAAAGTCGATCAGCACGTCGCGCTCCTGGTCGAGCGGCTTGATCCAGTGATGCGGGTAGCCGGTCAGCGCCCGGCCGCGCATGTAGCCGATCGCGGAGGAGAGGATCAGCCCGTAGTAAACCACGGTGACGACCGGGTTCATCCCCGCGATGATCCAGAAGCCGAGGACGACGGCGGTTGAGATCAGCAGGCCCATCGGCAACCACAGCGGGACGTCGTTGCTCTCGTAGAGTCGGCGGAAGACGTTCGCAATGCGCTTGCGGGCCCCGTAGATCACTACGAGCGTAATCCCGACCATCGAGCCCATCGACTGCTTGCGGTAGAATGGGAACTGCGGATTCTGCACTCCTGTCACGGCCCCGTAGAACGAGAGGCCCTTGATGTAGAAGAAGTAGAAGATCAGCGTGGAGATCACGATGTCCCCGGGCATCAGATAGGCCATCCCGAAGACAAGCGGGCGGTGCCGCCAGACCAGCGGCTGAAGGGAGTTGAGCGGATGCTCGCTGATGAGATTGTTCAGGTTCGTGTCCAGCCCCAGCGAGGTGATCGCGGGGTTGAACGCGTTCATGATGTTCAGGCCGTTATGCAGGACGATCAGCCCGAAGCCGACCCAGAACAGCCCGCTGGTCCAGAGGCCGGAGAGTACCTCCTTGCGGAACCCGGCCAGCATAAGCGGCAGTTCGGCCATCGGGTAGTTGAGGTGCTCGTCCTCCTCCCACACCGGTCGGAAGATCAGGCCCACGCACATCAACATTGTGTAGAACGCGAGGAAGAAGACCAGCCAGATTGCCAGCGGCTGCGCCCACGCGCCCCACGGCACCATGCCCGCATCCGAGCCCTCGAAGTAGGTGCGGATCACTTCACCGCCGTGCGGCACCAGCCAGTCGGGGATGTACTCGTGGAACTCCTCCCACCGGTTCTCGGGCGCCGCGAAGTACGTGGGGACCGTCAGCGAGGGCAAGAAGAACCGCATCGCCGCACCGGAGGTCAGCGCGACCGCCAGCGTCAGAAACGCGTAGACGCCGATGACTTCGCGGCGCCGGATCCCCAGATGCCTCAAAAGCCCCAGCGCCACGAGCAGTATCAGCAGCGCCGCCACGGCCGGAACCGGCGGGACGGCCATCGTCGCCTGAGACGCCAGGGTAACAAGCTCGCCCTGGCGAGCCCACAAATTCGCCAGGACGAGAAAGACAAAGCCAATCAGTAGAATTCTGCCTGTGCGCAAAAAAAGTCCTCCTACCCGCGCTCTCGCGCGGCAAGGTTGTGTCCTTACATCCCCCTCTGAGTCCGCCCCGTTGCCGACGCGTCGCCGGTGCCGTCATCTGATGGCAGCACCACCACTGCATCGCCCGGCCGCACATGCTCAGCGACCGGTATCCACACCTTTTGCGCCGACTTGCCCCTCTTGACCTTCTCTCGATCCACGCGAATCTCGTCGATCGTCTGTCGAAAGTCGGTCTCCGGCCCCACAATCTGCACCCGGTCACCGACGCGAAGTGACAGCTCCAGCCCCACCAGCGCATCCATAAAGCGCCAGCGGAACTCTTCGACGTTTCCGACCTTGATGCCCGTGACATTATACTCTGTCACCGGTCAACGCGCCTCCCGCGCCTCCACACAATGACGGTGGTAGTCCGCATAGCGGGCGACCTCGATCCCCAGTTCGCGTGCGCGGTCGATCAATGTGCGCACCACGATCATCTCCGAATCCCATCGCATCGTGGTCGTGTCGTGCTGGTTGTAGACAAAGACTGCATCATTCACCGCGATCTCGTCAAGCTGCCCGGCGACATACTGTGCGTACGCGGTCACCGTGCCGAACTCCCGCGGCTCGAATCCGAGGTGGTTGCCCCAGTCGCAATCATGGCGGCCGGTGATGGGACATTCGAGCATCTCCGGAAAGCCCTGCGCCTCGTAAAAGAACGGCTGGCGCGACAGCGGCACCGGCACCCAGTCATTCGCGTTGCGCATCCAGCTTCGCACATAGCGGATCCCCGCCATCTGCAGCAGCGAGAGCAGGTCCGGCCGGTCGCCCAGTCCGCGGTAGTATCCCCACGGGGTGGTCAGCCCCAGCGGCGCGACGCCAAGCACTTCGCGGACAGCCGTCTGCGCGCGCTCGATCTCCCGGGCGATCTCGCCGAAGGTTGCCCCCTCGAAGACCTTTTCACCGTGCTCGTTGACCTGCCAGAGGGTCTTGAAGCGCACGTGGGACCAGGTGTGCTGGCCGTATTCGAAAAGATCATCCGCCATGGTGGCGCGGATGGCCTCCGGATTGGCGACCAGCGTCTCGCCGCGCAGAAAGAGCGTTCCGGGCGCGCCGAGATCCCCGTGCGCTCGACGCAGCGCCTCGATGAACCCGCGCGTAACCTGCGGGTCGGTGGCCTCTACATCATATCCGAGAAGAAGGCAGGGCATGAAGTCTCCGGTTTTCAGTCGCAATGACCACGGGCTACAAGCCCGCGCCACATGGGTCCAATGCGCGCCATGTGCTTACAATGCGCTTTCACCAGTTCCGGCCCGCGGCCGCGCCCCTGCGCCGCCGGTCAACCCATCAGCCGCTCCGCCGCGCCGTGGAAGACGCTCTCGCGCAGGCCGTCATCCGCGCCGATCGCGTCGAGGATCTCCTCGTGGCGATCGACCATCTCCACCGGGTCGGAGGCGTCCGAACAGAAGCACCATCGCTGTGACACGCGCTCGAAGACCTCATCGCCCCAGCTTCCGAAGAGTTCCACGAAGAACTGCGTCGGGCGCTTGTTGGATACGCTGGAGATGTCCCAGTAGAGGTTATCATACGTCGCGATCATCATCCACGCCTCATCATACCACGGCTGCCCGAGGTGTGGCATGAGAATCTTCAGGTCGGGGCACGAGCGCAGCGCCATGTCGAGGTACACCGGACGCATCCGCGACGAGCAGATGTCGTGGCCGGATTCGCCATGCAGGCGTCCGAGGATGCCGCAGTGGATGTTGCATGGCATGCCGAGGGCCTCCGCCCGCTGGTAGATCGGCAGCAGCGAGCGGTCGTCGTAGCGGACTTTCGGCACGATCATCTTGAGCGCTTCGAAGCCGAGTGTGTGCAGGTGGTCGACCTTCTCCGGCCCGTCGATGCCGAGTTTCACGTAGCCGAAGCCGATGATCCGGTCGGGGTATGCTTTTTTCGCGCGGATGACGCCCTCGTTGTCAAGCTGGTTAAAGAGCGGGCCGCAGGTGGACATGCCGACCTGCGTGATCCCGGCCTCGTCGGCGCGGGCGATGTACTTCTCAAGGTCGCCCTCGGTACGATGATAGTGGCGGTGGATGTCGATGATCTGCATGGTGCGCTCCTGATGCAAGGTGAGGTTGTCGCCGCTGGACAGGCCAACCCCCGTGTCGTCGCTCCCGCTGCTGTCGTTACTGCCGTTGCTGTCGTTGCTGCCGTCGCTTTCGTCGCTGCCGTCACTGCTCTCTCTCGACCAGCGGCCCCGCCTCGGTGATGACGCGATGGTAGGCGCTCTTCCAGTACTGAGAGACCATCCGCTGAGTGTTGAAGAACGAGCCGTTGAATGCGATGCAGTAGCGCATCAATACCGCATAGTCCATCGGATGATCGTAGTACGTGTGCATGATGGTGTGCTGAAGCTTATCATAAAGGTCGGCGCGCTCGCGGTCGGGTTCGGACGTCCTGTCGCGGTCGCCGATCGCCCACCCGGTGATGCCCTCGATATGCCCCTCCAGCCACCATCCATCGAGCACGCTGAGGCTCGGGATGCCGTTGAATGCGCACTTCATGCCGCTGGTCCCCGAGGCCTCGTGGGGCTTGAGCGGGGTGTTCAGCCACAGGTCCACTCCTGAGACGAGGTACTTCGCCAGATCGATCTCGTAGTCCTCGAGGTAGAGCACCTTCACATGCCCCTCAAGCTCCCTGGCAGCGTCGAAGACCCGCCGGATCATCCGCTTGCCGCCCTCGTCGCGCGGGTGGGCCTTCCCTGCGTAGAGGATCTGCAGCGGCCCGGCCTTCCGCGAGATGCGCTTGAGCCGCTCGAGGTCCTCGAAGAGCAGGTCGGTGCGCTTGTACTCGGTGGCGCGGCGCGCGAAGCCGATGGTGAACGCGTCGGTGTCAAGCTCCTCACCCGAGCGCTTTTTGACCTCATCCATCAGCGCCTGCTTGGCCTCCATGTGCGCGTCCCAGATATCCTCGGGCGCGAGCATCAACGCGTAGCGGAGGTACTGATTGTCATGCTTCCACTCAGGGATGTGCTCACTGAAGAGCTGTCGGAAGGGGGGCGCCGTCCACATGTCCACGTCCGCGCCGTTGGTGATCGAGTCAACGGGATAGTCGGGGAACATGTCCGAGGAAATCTCGCCGTGGCGCAGCGCAACCCCGTTGACGTGCCGCGAAAAGCGCAGAGCAAGGTAGGTCATGTTGAGCATCCCGTCATGCTTGCAGCCCACGCTCTCGAGCGTACGCGTGCGGCGCGGCCCGAGCACACGCGTGACCAGATCCCACGCGAACTTGTCATGCCCCGCTGGCACCGGCGTGTGAGTGGTGAACACGCAGTTGTTGCGGACGGTGTCGATGACGTCCTCGCTGACCTCGTCGGGCGCCTCGCTGCCGGCGGCGCGTTCGAGCAGTCCCAGCGTGAGCAGTGCCGAGTGCCCCTCGTTCATGTGGTAGATGAGTCCGCCGTCGAGCCCAAGCGCCCGCAGCATCTCCACACCGCCAAGTCCAAGCAGCGCCTCCTGCGCGAGTCGGTAGCGCCGGTCACCGCCGTAGAGATCGTCGGTGAGCGAGCGATCCCACGGGTCATTCTCCTCGAGGTCGGTGTCGAGGAAGAGCACGTTGACGTGGCCGTCGTACACACCCTCGACGGTGTGCCGCCATGCGCGCACCTGTACCTCACGGCCCTCGATCTCCACCGTCACCCGCCGCGAGACCGGCCGCAGCACGCTCTCGGGGCTCCACTTCACCGGCGACTCGGTCTGATTGCCCTCTGCGTCGAGGTGCTGGGTGATGTAGCCGTTACGGTAGAGCAGGGTGACGACGATCATCGGGATGTTCAGGTCGGCAGCGGCGCGCACGGTGTCGCCAGCGAGCACACCGAGGCCGCCTGAGTAGGTCGGGATATCCGCATTGATGCCGATCTCCATCGAGAAGTACGCGACCGCTTCATCACGCTCACCGGGCTCCTTCGAGGAAGGCCGGTCCATGCCAAAAGGGATTCTGCTCTTGTCAGTCACGGTAGAACTCTCCTCCGCAAACGCGCCTGACCGTGGTATCTGTCAGTAATGAGTATTGCGTGCGCCACCTGACACGATCGATCGGTGGTGCGCGCAGATTGTTGATCCTGCCTGTCGTACTGGCGTGGGCGCTCGGAAGCCCGGACTCAGCCGAGTTCCGTCTCCGGCGCCGCCGCGGCGGTCGAGAGATCGAGACCGCGGACGCGAAGGCCGCCCGGCACACAGTGCACATCGATCTCCTCGGGCACCCCGGCGGCCTCGCCGTCGATGTGCAGGGCAGCACCGCCGTCCACGGACATGCGGTAGGCGCAGGCGCCGTGCTCGAGCACCTCATCGCCCGCCGGTTCGGGGCCCAGTCCGGTGAGCCAGCGCCACAGCGCCTCAATTCCGGGTCGCTCCGGGACGATGATGGCGTGCAGGTTCCCATCGACCGGGTCGGCCGCCTCCAGCGCGGGCACGCGCAGCACCACGCGGACGGGGACGTTGGCGAACATCCCCGCGACCATCGGGCCCTCGTAGACGACCTCATCGGCGCTGGTCAGCCGCACGTTCCAGCTTTGAACCTGCCTCGCCGCCCGCAGCGTCGCCAGCACGTAGGCGAAGTTGCCGAGGCCGGACTTGTCATCCTCCGTCTTGCCCGCCACGACCGCCTCGAAGCCAACGCCGACGCGCACGGTGAAGTACCGCCCGTTGCACCTGCCGACGTCCATCCAGCCGGCGGGCCGGTGCATCATCCAGCGGGCCTGGGCCACCGGGTCGTCATGATGGCGCCCGACCACCTCGACGAGGCGATTTCCGGTGCCGCCGGGCAGGGGCCCCAGCACCGCCCCCGCATCGATGATCGGCTCAAGCACCTCCTGGATGGTGCCGTCGCCGCCGATGGTCCAGATCTCGGTGAAGCCGGCGCGCAGGGCCGCTTCCGCGGCAGGACGAGCGCCGCCCTCGAGAGTGGTCTCGAAGACCGCGATCTGCACTCCGTGTCGGCGCAGCTCATTCGCAACCGCCAGGTAGATGCGATCGCCCCCGCCCCCACCCGAGCACGGGTTGAGGACAAAGGCGACATGGTCGATCCTGACATCGCCCCGAGCTTCGGATCTCATCTCCATCTCCGTGTGAGTGTTCGACACAACCGACGACCTTCCTGCACTGCGACAATTCGACCTCAGGCATATCAAACGCACGGTCTTCCCGATCGCTCCCGGTGAGGAAAATCCGCATGGGAGGAATCCCTGCCGCGATGGGCAAAGTATACACCAGATATCAGCCGACGTCGTGGGAGAGGAATCAACATGACACCGAGAACCAACGAGACGATCCTGTGCGGGCCGACGGAGATCAAGAACGCGGTGGAGCGTATCTGCATGGAGACGCCGCTGCCGGTGGACGTACATACGCACCTTTACTCTGCGCGATTCGGCGACCTGCTGCTGTGGGGGTTCGACGAACTGATCACCTACCACTACCTGATCGCGGAGGTCTGCCGCACCAACCGCTCCGTGAGCCCGGACGAGTTCTACGCGATGACCAGGACCGAGCAGGCCGATCACATCTGGCAGAGCCTGTTCATCGACGAGAGCCCGATCTCGGAGGCGCGACGGGGCGTACTTACCTGCCTGAAGAAGTACGGCCTGGACGTCGAGGGCCGCAACGTCGATGAGTACCGCGAATTCTTCGCCTCCACCACCGTCGAGGAGCACATCGACCGGGTCTTCGAGATGGCGAACTGCGAGAAGGTCATCATGACCAACGACCCCTTCGACGACGAGGAGCGCCCTGTCTGGGACCAGGGCCCGGAGACCGACGAGCGCTTCCTCGCGGCACTGCGGATCGACCCGCTGCTGGTGACGTGGCATGACGCGCAGCCGCAGCTTGCGGAGTGGGGCTACGACGTCTCGCTCGACCTGTCGGGCAACACGCTCGGCGAAGTGCGGCGCTTTTTGATGGACTGGGCGGAGCGGATGGACCCGCTTTACATGGCCGCGTCGCTGGGCTTCAACTTCCAGTATCCCGACGAGGAGCACTCGAGCACCGCGATCATCGATGAGGCGATCGTGCCCGCGTGCATCGATCTCGGCATTCCCTTCTCGCCGATGATCGGCGTGAAGAGGCAGGTCAACCCGTCACTGAAGCTGGCCGGCGACGCGGTGGGCAAGTGCGACATCGGCGTCATCGAGCGCCTCTGCCGGACGCACCCGGAGTGCGACTTCTTCGTCACGCTGCTCTCGCGGGAGAATCAGCACGAATTGTGCGTCTCGGCCCGCAAGTTCCCGAACCTGATGCCCTTCGGCTGCTGGTGGTTCCTCAACGACCCGAGCATCATCGACGAGATGACCCGTGAGCGGCTGGAGCTGCTGGGCCTGAGCTACGTCGCCCAGCACTCCGACTGCCGTGTGCTCGACCAGCTTGTGTACAAGTGGGAGCACTCGCGACAGAAGATCGCCGAGGTGCTCACCGACAAGTATCGCGACCTGTGCGCCACCGGCTGGCAGCTCACCGCAGGGCAGATCGAGGAGGATGTGCGCGGGATCTTCGGGCAGAACTTCCTCGACTGGATCGGCTTTGAGGAGTAAGCGCCGGCGGCGCTCGGGATCTCCTTGACCGCGGGCGCAGAAGGTCGTACGATCACTGGCGGGCCTCACGTGCAGGTGAGGCCCGCCTGCGCGTGGAATGATGCACCTCGTGCGACCCGCAGATAACGCGCTCCGCGCGCTCAATATGAGATATGACCGAGGGAAGTGACTGAGATGGCAGACAAGTGCGTGCTTGCATATTCCGGAGGCCTCGACACCTCCGTGGCGATCCGCTGGATCGCCGAGACCTACGAGGTGGATGTGATCGCCGTCGCGGTGGACGTCGGCGAGGAGGCCGACTACGAGGGGATCCGCGCGAAGGGCGAGAAGGTCGGCGCGGTCGAATCGATCGTGGTTGACGCGAAGGATGAATTCTTCGACGACTACATCACCCGGGCGCTGGCCGCGAACCTGACGTACGAGCGGAAGTACGTGGCGTTCACCGCGCTGGCGCGGCCGCTGCTGGCGCAGAAGCAGGTGGAGGTGGCGCTGGACAAAGGCGCCAACTCGGTGGCACACGGCTGCACCGGCAAGGGCAACGACCAGGTGCGCTTCGAGGTCTCCTACGCGGCGCTGGAGCCCAGCCTTGAGATCATCGCCCCGGCCCGGGAGTGGGGCATGACACGCGAAGAGGAGATCGACTACGCCAGCAAGCATGACATACCCGTGCCGGTCGGCAAGAAGAGCCCCTACTCGACGGACACGAACCTGTGGGGCCGCTCGATCGAGTGCGGCGTCATCGAGGATCCCTCCCAGGAGGCCCCCGATGACGCGTGGGAGTGGACGGTCAGTCCGCTCGAGGCGCCTGATGAGCCGAAGTACGTGACCGTGACCTTCGATGCCGGCGTCCCGGTGGCGCTTGATGGCAACTCGATGGGCGGCGTCGATCTCGTCTCCGAGCTTAACGCCATCGGCGGCGCACACGGCGTCGGCCGCGTGAACATGATGGAGAACCGCCTCGTGGGGATCAAGTCGCGCGAGCTTTACGAGTGCCCCGCGGCGACGATCCTGCTCGAGGCGCACAAGGACCTCGAGAGCCTGGTGCTCGACAGGGAGACGATGCACTTCAAGCAGCAGATGGAACTGAAGTACGCGGAGATGGTGTACTACGGCCTGTGGTTCACCCCGTTGCGCCTGGCGCTGGACGCGTTCCTGGCGGAGACTCAGAAGCCGGTTTCGGGCGACGTGACCGTGAAGCTTTACAAGGGCCGCGCCGAGGCGGTGGCCCGCGAATCCGACGAGTCGCTCTACGACTTCTCGCTGGCAACCTACGGCGACGAGGACATCTTCGATCAGAGCAGCGCGCGCGGGTTCATCGAACTGTTCGGTCTGCCCGCGAAGGTCGTGTCGATGGTCCGTGGACTTCAGGAGTAAGAGACCGGCGGCGCGAGCCGCTCAGGAGGGTAAGAGAGGAATATGAAGCATCACACACGTGGTCTACTGGTAGTATCACTGGCGGCGTTTGTCAGTGTCGCAATGATGGTCGCGCTCACCGGGTGCCCGGCACCCGAGGATACGGTCGAGCCGGAGGCGCCGATCGTCGACACCTCGCCGCCCGACGGCGATGGGGCGCAGCTTGAGGGCGATCCGGTCAAGATCGGCGGCATCTTCGCCATCACCGGGCCGGGGTCATCGCTCGGTGAGCCCGAGGCGGACACCGCGAAGATGCTCGAGAAGCACTTCAATGAGACCGGCGGCATCGACGGCCGACCGGTCGAGATCATCATCCGCGACACCAGGAGCGGGGAGACTGAGGCGCTCAGCGTCGCCCGCGAACTGGTCGAGCGGGAGAATGTCGTCGCGCTCGTGGGCCCGAGTCGCTCGGGTTCGACGATGGCGATCGTGGACTTCGTTGAGCGCTCGGAGGTGCCGCTGATCTCGTGCGCGGCGGCACGGGCGATCAGCGACCCGGTCAAGGACTGGGTCTTCCAGGTGCCGCCCGGTGACGCCGATGCGGTTCACCGGATCTACGAATACATGAATGCCGAGGGCATCGCGAAGATCGCGATCATCACCGCCTCAAGCGGCTACGGCGCGGAGGGGCACAAGCAGCTCACCGAGCAGGCCCCCGACGCCGGGATCGAGATCGTAGCCGAGGAATCCTTCAACGACAGTGACAATGACATGACCACCCAGCTCACGCGGATCCGGAGCACCGATGCGGAGGCCGTGGTCTGCTGGGGCGTCGGCAAGGCCCCGGCGCTGCTGACGAGGAACATGAGGCAGCTTGGCATGGAGATCCCGCTCTTCCAGAGCTCAGGCGTGGCCAACGCGGCGTTCATCGAGGGCGCTGGCGAGGCTGCCAACGGCGTCATCATGCCGGCGGCGAAGCTGATCGTGCTCGACCAGCTTCCCGAGGACGAGCCGCAGATCGAGGTGCTCCAGCAGTACCACGACATGTTCGTGGAGGAGTACAACCGCGAGCCCGATCACTACGGCGGACACGCGTGGGACGCCCTCCAGATCGTCAAAGCGGCGATTGAGCGGGCCGGCGCGGACGCCGACACCGCCGCCATCCGCGACGAGATCGAGGCCACCGAGGACTTCATTGGGATCGGCGGCATCTTCACCTACGGTCCGGACGATCACTACGGCCTTTCGCCCGACGCCTTCGCGATGGTTACCATCGAGGACGGCGAGTGGGTGCTGATCGAGGAGTAAAGGTGCCCGGAGAGACGGCCGGCAGTGTGAACGCCGCGCCCCGATTGGGCGCGGCGTTCTCGTGTATGCGCGTGGCAAGGACGCGTCCTACCCGTCGGAGAGAGCGGCGTTGAAGCTGGGCGACATCGGCAGACCGGCCAGCTTGAAGCTCTCGTGTACGAGATCCGCCATCAGGCTGCGCGGAGCCCGGATGAGACTCGCCTGGATGGCCTCGAACGCCAACTGGCCCTCGACCGCGCTGGCCCGTGCGGTCATCCCGAGACCGCGGTAGGCTGCAGGCAGGCCCTCCTTCGCCCGCTGATTGTCCGGATCGCGCTCGAGGGCCGCCTGGAAGTGCGTCAGCGCGCGGTCCCACTGCTGCTTCTCCAGCAGGATCTCGCCGGCCCGGGTCCACGCCGCGGCAGCCGACAGGCCATCCTCGAGACCATCGAGCGCCTCCCCGAGGCGCGCGTGATACGAAGCGTTGACCGGATCAAGCTCGCAGGCGCTGCTCAGGAGCCGAACTGCCTCCTTGAGCTGCCCCGTCGCCAGCGGTATCTGCGCTTTCATATACGCCTCGTGGGCCTTCGCTCTGCGGAAGCTGTCGGCCTGTGCAAGCTGCTCGATGCGGTCCGCCTGACACAGGCGTATTTCGGGATCAGCGTTCACATGGACCGCAAGCACGTTCACCAGCGAGCGACTCGGCCTGACGATGGTCGAGCCGCGGTAGTAAAGCCCGGTCGAACTGCCGCCGTCGAGGTTGATCGCGTCCGTGCAACCCAGACCGCGCATCACCTTCGCAAGCTGCCACAGGCTGATGCTCTGCCGGGTGGTGACCATCAGCAGCTTGTTGTGCCCGGTCACTCCGATCGCCGCGCGGCTCGCCCGCCCCAGCACCCGCGGGTCGCGAAACTTCTCATGTGCCGGCGCAAGCGCCACCTCACCGCCCTCAAGCAGCATCGGGCCCGCGGCCATCACGCTCTCGTACATGCCCCAGTCCTGCTGCCGTCCCCACGGGATCCGGCGGAAATCCACCTTGTTGTCAGGAGTGATCGCCAGCGCCGAGCCCATCCCGCCGAAGTGCACGAGACGGCCGTCGATCATGATATCGCCGATGGGAAGAAGCGAGGTCCGCGAAAAGAACGTGCCCGTGATCGCCGCCACCGGCTTCTCACGCGCGCAAATAGTGCCGAGGGGCTCCGCGCCACCGGGATAACGCGCTGAGAGGATCGGTGTGACCTTCACCGAGGGGCTGCCGAGGTTGACCTGGACGATGTGAACGCCGATGCCGCTGACGAACTCAACCCGGTAGCCCACGGGGCTCGCATGACCGAAGGCAGCCCCTACGAGTGCGAAAAGCGCGGTGCTGATGATGACAATTGCAAAGCGATGGTATCTCTGATGCTTGCACACGAGCTACCTCCCCGGATCATTAATAAAATCCTCGCATCTTAACTGACGATGAAGCGCACTGCCAGGTTTCCCCGGATGGAGGTATTCTACTCCTGTCCGATCAGTCCTCCCCACGCGCGATCTGCCTGCGCCTGCAGCGTCGCGACGCGCAGCCGGGCTGCCTGCTCGCCCGGCCAACTGCGCATCTGCGCGCCGAGGCAGCGCTCACCGGCGGCGCGCGCCTCAAGCGCCTCCTCGACCGCCACCGTCTCGGAGGAGCGGAGATTGCTCGTGACGAAGCGCACGTCCGTGTCCCGCCAGGCCTGACGCCACTGCCCGTCGTCATCGGGCAGCACCGGCAGCATCGCGACGATCTCCGACGGCCACCCCTCGGGCGTCACACGGGCCGCTGCGTGGAGATCAAGCTCCACCACGCTCGCAGAAGTCGTGCGGGCAAGGCGACTGGCCGGCACGATCACCGTGACCTCATCTGCACGGTCGCGGGCGAACTCCGCCACCCCTGACAGCGGCGGCCTGTCCCAGTGATGCGGGCGCATTTCCCCGTCCGAGTCGGCATGGGACAAAGGCGGCACGAGCAGATAGCGCGCTCCAAGCCGCTCGACCGCATCCTGCATCGGCTCAGTGATGTCATCGGCATCCCCGGCCCCGACCCTGAGCACCGGCTCGATCCCGACCGAGCGCAGCGCCTCGACCAGCGACCGGGCGCTCTCTCGATCCGCGTCAACCTCCGCCATGTTCAGCTTCAGCCGCGCAAGGCGGCGGGCCGCGTTCTCCGATGTGCCCGAGAGCGCATCAGCGGCCATCCGCCACGGCAGCGCCGGCTCATCGCGCACGTCCACCGCCACCACGCGCGCGCCGCCGTCCGGCTCCGGTCGCAGCAGGTCGATCAGCGTCATCATCCCCCACATCGCGCCCTGCTCGGCGGCCGCATCGATCGTCACGCCGTCCGCACCGGCGACCAGCCGGAATGACTCGCGCTCGGGCCAGTCGGTGGCCTGCGGCTCATCGACAGTCACGGTCACGGCAGACACGACTGTCGTGGTCGGCGCGCCGCTGATATCCTCGATCGCCTCCTGCAGCATCAGTGCGGCCTGCGGCAGGAGGCGTGGTTCAAAATCCGCATCAACTCGCAGTCCCTCGCCCGGCGCGAGCACCAGGTCCTGCCCGGCGTAGTCCGGACTGTGCGCGTGGCGCGCCGCGACCGGCTCCGCGATGGTCACGCGATCGATCAGCGCCCGGCCACCCGCCTCGCCGACCACCCGCACCATCAACTCCGCGGGGCCGCCGCTGCCGGTCTCGAACGCCTGCGCGAGCACACCGCGCTCGATCCCATCCACGACCACCTCCGCGAGCACCACGCCGTCGGCCGCTCGCGTCAGGGTGGCCACCACGGCGCACTCCGCATTGGCGTGGCAGGTGGCGAGCACGCGCAGGCTCAGCTTGCGCCGCGGCGGGAGGTTGACCGTCTGAATGACGCCGCCATCACCGTCCTCGCGAAGCTGCAGGAAGAGCGAGTGTCCGCCCATCTCGCGGGGCCTGCGGTGCATCCTGAGTGTGCCGGGCAGCGGCCGCCAGTGATCGGCGTACGACATCCCCCCGCTCTCAAAGTAAGCGTTCTGCACGATCCCGAGGTCGCGCTCGGGCGTCTGCGACCCCACGAATACTTCGGCGCTCACCACCGTGCAGGCGAGCACTCCGATCATTACCACGATCATCCCGCGGTGGAACATCGGTCATCAACCCCTCATCCATGTGACACATGTCATACGCGTCAGTAATATGCCGAGCGCGCTCCCTGCCATCCCTCGGCGCTGACAACCATCCAGCGCCCGCTCTCGCGCTGCAAATCTCCGGTGACACTGAACTCCTCAGGCTCTCCGCCGCTGACGCTCATCTGCACCTCGGCGACGAACCGCGCGGTGTCCCCGGTCACCTCGACCTCCGGCACCTGCACGGAGAGATCGATGTTCCGCTGCTGGCGCGCCCCTGCGAGGACCATCCGATGGATCGCGCGACGGTTCAGCCCCTGCGAATCCTGATACTCTTCGGAGATATGCTCCATCACCCCGGAGACGCGATTCTGCTCGACGGCCTTCTCCACGCTGGCGATGACCCGCATGATCTGCTGACGGTCGGTGCCGCGTCGTGGGGGGCGGTAGATCGTGAGGTAGTACCACACGCCGGCGATGACGGTGATGATAATTGCAATGACGGCTGCCCGTCTGCCCACGATCTCTCTCCTCCTCAATCCGGGTAGGATTTCACCGCCCGCCTCGGGGGTTCCTGCCGTCCAATCCGCGCCGCCCGCGAAGAAAGGCCACTCAGAGCGTCCACATGTCGCTGCCTCGCGCCCTCCGCACAAGCTCCCGCAGGGGAAGGTGCTCCGGACGCTCGAGCCGTGGGTCGCGCTCGATGATCGCGAACGCGTCCTCCCGCGCGTCCACCAGCGCCCCGGTGTCCGCGATCAGACTCGCGATGCGAAAGTCCGGCAGCCCGCTCTGCCGGACGCCGTCAAGCTCCCCCGGGCCGCGGCGCCGCAGGTCCTCCTCGGCGATCTCGAAGCCGTCGCTGGTGCGAGTGAGCACCGCGAGGCGATCCAGCGTCTCCGGCTTCCCGCTGCCGGTCAGCAGCAGGCAGTGCGGCTGCCATCCCGCCCTCGCCACGCGCCCGCGAAGCTGGTGAAGCTGCGCCAGGCCGAAGCGCTCCGCGTTCTCGATCACGATCGTGCTCGCATTCACCACGTTCAACCCGACCTCGATCAGGCTCGTGGCAACCAGCACGTCCGTCTCCCCCTCGCGGAAGGCCCGCATCACTTCATGGCGGGCGTCGGTCTCAAGCCGCCCGTGCACCAGCCCCAGCCGAAGGTCACTCAGCGGTCCGCCTCCCAGTGCCTCGAACGTCTCCGTCGCCGCCGCCATCTCCTCCGAGGGGTCGATCGCCGGGCAGACCACGTAGGCCTGCCGCCCTTCAGCGACGCGCTCGCGCACGAACGCCCACGCGAGCGCGCGTTGCCCCTCGGGCAGCAGTTCAGTCTTCGGGTCCCGGCGGCCGGGCGGAAGCTCGTCGATCACCGAGATGTCGAAGTCCCCGTGCACCGCCAGCGCGAGTGTCCGCGGGATCGGCGTGGCCGACATCACGAAGATGTTCGGCCGCTCGCCCTTGCGCGAGAGCCGCGCCCGCTGGCGCACGCCGAAGCGGTGCTGCTCATCGATCACAGCGACCGCGAGGTTGGCGAACTCAACGCCCTCGGAGAAGAGCGCGTGGGTGCCGACCGCGCAGGCCGTCCGGCCCTCCGCGAGCGCCTCGAGCGTCGCTCTGCGCTCGGCTCCGGCCATGCTGCCGGTCAGGAGCACCGGCTCGATCCCCAGCGGGCCCAGGAGCTCCCGCAGGCTCTCGTGATGCTGCTCGGCCAGCACCTCCGTCGGCGCCATCATCGCCGCCTGCGCCCCCTCGCTCGCCGCCACCGCCAGCGCCAGCGCGGCCACCACCGTCTTCCCCGAGCCCACCTCGCCGTGGATAAGCCGGTGCGCGGGCGCGTCAGAGGCCAGGTCCGCCGCGATCTCGTCCATCACGCGGTCCTGCGCACCGGTCGGCGTGAAGGGCACCGCCGAGACAAGCTCCTCCCGCACACCCGCGGCCTCCAGCGCCGATCCGGGCTCAGGTGCCTTCGCACGCCCTTTCCGCAGAGCCAGCGCAAGTTGCAGCCCGAGCAGTTCCTGGTAGGCGAGGCGGTGGCGCGAGGCGCGTGTGGCGGGGAGGTCGGACGGGCAGTGCATCTCGCGCAGCGCCTGCGGCAGCGGCATCAGTCCGCGCTTGTCCCGCAGGCGCTCGGGCAGCGGGTCATCCGGCAGCGGGCAGCGTTCGAGCGCCTGCTCCACCCAGCTTCGCAGCATATTCTGTGAGACGCCGTCGGTGGTGGGGTAGACGGGGACAATCCGCGCGGCCTCGCTCAGGTCGCCGTCGAGCGTCTCGAACTCGCTCACCGACAGCGTCGGCTTCCCGTCATCGATCTTCGCGGTGCCGATCGCGAGCAGCTCATCGCCCTCCGAGAGGCTGTCGATCAGCCACGGGCGGCCGAAGAAGAGCAGTTCGCCCTCTATCCCGCCCGACCGCGCGGGGATCACCGCCGCCGCCCCGCGGAAGGGGTTCGTGCGATGGCCCTTCCCGGAGATGGTCACGCGGACGACCGCGCTCTGCCCGTGCCTCAGTTCACGCATCGTCAGCACCTGGCGGCGGTCATCGTAGCGCGACGGGCAGTGCAGCAGCAGGTCGCCGGCGCACTCGATGTTCAGCCGCGCAAGCGCCTCCGCCCGCGACGGCCCGACGCCCTTGAGTTCGGTGACGCTATCATGCAGCACCAGCGGAGCGGGTTCATCGGCGTTCGACTCGTCGGACTTCGTGGCTGCACTCGACGACCGCGTCGCCTCGTCCGTCGCGGTCGCCTGATCGGGAAAGATCGCCTCCAGCAGCTTCTCCGCGCGCGTGATCAGTGGCTCGCGCTGTGCGACGGGGAGTTCGTGGTAGCAGCACGCATCGCGCTCAAGCCGACGCAGCGACTCACGGGCAGGCCCGGGGAGGCCCGCGCCCGCGAGCTCTCCGACGACGTGCCGGATCATCTCCTCGACCCCACCCGGCACCGAATCGTCGCATCCGCGCCTGCGTTCGAGGCGCAGCGCGCGGATAGTCCGGCGGATGAGGGAGAGCGCGGCATTGTCCATGCTTAGTTCAGTTCGACTCCCTGCCGCGCCAACTTCTCCTGCACCTCGTGCGCGGCCACGGCCCGCAGCGGTTGGTTACTCCGCGACGCAACCGCCGCGCCCGCTCCCGCCGCCTGCCCCACCATCATTGTCAGCGCCATCACCCACAGGACCGTCGGCGAGTCGCCACTGACTGTCCGCCCCGAGCCCATCAGCAGTCCCTCAACGCCGATCGGAAGCAAACTTCGCCACGGCAGGTCGAAGGTCTGATCGCCCATCACCTGCGCCCTCCACGCGTCCGGCGCATCGCTCTTCGTCTCCTGATGATAGCACGCCCCCCGCCCGACCGCGTCATCGAAGCGCGCTCCCTCCGCCCGCATCTCCCGCGTGAACTCCACCGCCCCTTCGCTCCACCGCGCCGGCGGCGCCCCCAGCCTCTCCGCAGTGCCGCAGATGTAAGCGCGTCCGAAGCCCGGCATCTCCTCCCGCAGCCGCTCCACCACCGCCTGCGCCAGCGACCGCGCTTCATCGATCTCCCTGCTGATGTCATCCTGGTCTGATGGGTCGGCGCCGAGCAGACCCGTCACCACCTGCAGCACGCCGGTGGAGCGCAACCCGTGCGTCTGCGCCGTGCCGGGGCTCCCGTGCAGCCCGAAGCCGTGCGCGAAGCCCCCGTCCTCCGCGGCATCGCTGACGATCTTCGTGAAGCGTGGCCCGCCGTGTGGGAGCACGAACGCCCCCGTCGCCCGCCACGCTGCGAGGGCTTCCGCCGCCGACCAGTTGACGTCCATGTACGCCGGGTACTCATCCGGATGCACCTCGTAAAAGCCCGCAAGCGCGTCAAGGTCCACGTTGCCGATGCGGATGCTGAACGCGCGACCCGGCGCGCGCTCCGAGGTGCGCAGCTTTGCGCCGGCAACCGCCGCGACCTCAGCCGTGCCCGTGCAATCCACCACGACCCGGGCCTCACGTTCCTCGTGGCCCGACGCACACTCGATCTCGACGCCGCGTATAACGTTGCCATCTGTCAGCGCTCCGACGACGGTGGCATCAAGGAGCGTGCGCGCTCCCGCCTCCTGCAGCATCTCCGCGAGGACGCGTCGGGCGCCCTCGGTGTCGAAGACGATCGGGCCTGCGTGCTCGCGCCATCTGCGACCGTAGCCCGCGTCCGCGGCGAGCGCATCCGCGATCTCGACCGGGAGACCGGTGATCGCCTGCTCACCGCCAGCGGTCGCGTAGCAGTTGAAGATCGAGGAGCAGATCCCGCGGGCAGGGATGCCTCCGACGTAGCTCTCGCGCTCAATCAGCACCGTCTCGGCACCGGCGCGCGCCGAGGCGAGCGCGGCACTGACTCCCGCCAGGCCTCCTCCACACACAATCACGTCCGCTCTGTCGGCCGGCGTCATCACTGCTCAACTCCGTGGGATGCAGCGAACGCTACTCCGTCGGCCAGCCCCAGATCCGCACCTCGCCGAGGCGCACCGGTTCCTTCGCGGAGTCGACCTCAAAGCGCACCCGCTGCGCCACTTCATCGCCGAGGTCGAAGGCGAGATCATCCTGCCAGCCGAGCCTCGGGTCGGCGCCGGAGTTCGCGTCCACCTGCCGCCAGTCGTCCTCCCCGTCGCCGGTGCTGATCCACACGGTCACGCCCTGTGTCTCGATCGGATCGAAGCGCATCAGCGCGTGGCTCAGGCGGTAAGGCGCGCGAAAGTCGAAGGTGACTGTGATCTTCGAGGGCGGCCAGAACCAGATCGCGTACCCGGTCGGGTAGTAAATGTTCTCATCGGTGAGGTCGCCATCAAGCTGATTCTCCGACTGCGGCCCCTCGGTCGCGTGCCTCGCCTCGAAGTACACCGGCCCCTCGGTCACGCGACAGGCCTCGCCGTGGTGATCCGGCGAAGGGTATGAGTTGTACGTGTAAAAGCCCGCGGTATCCAGCGACGGAGTCAGGTACCCGCAGTTTGCCGTGAGGCAGACGGGCAGGTCGCGCTGCTCGGGCATCGCGTCGGCAGGCAGTTCGCCGGTCTCCTTCAGCACCGCCAGCCCCAGTTCACGCAGGCGGCTCACCACGCGGTCGGCGGTGTCGCGCTCGCGATTGCCCAGCACCTCCGCGATCGCGCCGTCCACGTACTCCGCGGCCTCTCTGCCCGCCTCGGTGTCGGCGTGCTCGCGCGCAAGCTCTCGCACCCACTCGTAGATGCGGTAGTCCTGCACGCCATGGCGATGCGCCTCCCACCGCGCACTGCTCGTCGGCCCGTCGGCGCCGCGGTAGACCACCGAGTAATCCGACTTCGTCCCGTCGGTGTCATCCCACGCCGTCTTGTTCGGCCCGCCGGTGTCGTTGTAATTCCAAAAGCCGACGCCGTCGTAGCCGCGCTCGAGCGCCCGCCACGAGTCCAGGCGGTAGTGCCAGTAGGCGCCGGCGCTCTTCGACAGCACCGAGTACGAGAAGTAGCGCACGCCCTCGTCGCGACGGCTGTGCACAAGCTCCTGCTGCCACTCATTGAGGCTGAACTTCGGCACCCACAGGTTCACCCACGGAACCATCGTCTCCAGCGCCTCGCGGGTCACCGCGCCGTAGACCGTCACCCATCGCCGCTGCTCGGGGTCGGCCTGCTCCATCCGCCGCCCGAACGCCGCGACCAGTTCCGCCCGCTCGACGCTCGAAGGCTCGTCATCGACGTACCATGAGAAATCCTCGACCGTCAGGCCCTTGCTCTCGAAGAACTCGCGCACGGCCCGGACGGTGTACTCGAAGTTCCGCTGCTGCGCATCCGTCCACTCCGTCTCGTTCCCGAGAGATTCGCCGGGGAACCAGCGGTAGAAATGCCGGATCAGGTAGTGCCTGCCGTCCGTCCCGTGGCGCTCAATCTCCCGCTCGACCTCGCTGAAGTCGATCTCCTTCGTCACGTTGCCCTCTTCGTCGAACTCCGGCCAGCCGATCTGCACACCCACGATGTTGTTGAAGTGCTCCTTGAGGTCTCTTGCCGTCGCCTCCGGGTAGGGCTTCGAGGGATAGCGATCGTAGCGGTACCAGTTGAACGAGTAAGGACGCGGCCCGTCCGGCAGTGCCGCGGGCAGCACCTCCAGCTTCATCCGCAGAGACCGCGCAAGCTCAGGGCGCTTCAGCGGCATCAGCTTGATCCCGAGGATCCACGTGCCCGGCTCAAGCCCGCGCGTGTCCACCGTGGCCCACACCACGCCGTTACGCCCGCTCGGCACGACCACGTGATGCGATTCGCTCAGCGGCGGCAGCGCATCTCGCACCTGGCCGCCGCCCAGCAGGCCCACCTCCACCGCCTCGCAGATCCTCACGCGTTCTGCCGCCGACACCTGCCGGTCCATCTTCGCCGAGAGCAGGTCGGTCATCTTCACCTGCACCCGCACCGGCTCGGCGAGCGTGTTGGCGATGGCGAACGCGGAGGTCGTCCACTCGCCCTCCAGCGCGACGGGCGCGAGCGTCTGAAGCTCGTCCACACCCGGATCGGGCAGCGACGTGCTCGACGGAAGCTGCCACGGGCTCACCTCGTAGACGAAGAGCCCCTCGCCGCCGAGGCCAAGCCGCCGGATCTCCGACTCGGCCTGCCGCGCGGCCGACTGAAACGACTGCCAGTCCTCCGCGGACGCAAGCGCCGGGCCGCGCTGCTTGAGGTCGGCGAGTCGATCGCGCCAGAACGCAAGCTCCTCGGCGGCCCTCTCCCCCGCCGACTCCGCCGCCTGACCGTGAAGTTCCCGGAGCTTGCCCACCCGCCAGTTCACCGCGCCCTCGTACGTGCCGATGAGCAGTTCGCCGAAGATGCCGCGGTTATGAAAGAACCCGCCGGTCGGGCTCCACGCCTGCAGCGGCTCGTCGGCGCCGGTGCCGTGCGCCTCGCGGCACACGTTCAGCGCCATCGTATGCCCCTGCTCGACGCCGTCAGGCAGGCCAAGCTCCGCGAGTGGGATGGCGACCTCGAGAGTCCAGCCGTCGTCGCCGATGCTGGCGGCATGCTGCAGCGGATAGTTGTAATCACCGGCGCCCTGCTGCTCGTGGGTGTCCCAGACGCTGCCGGTGGGACCGAATGCGAAGTGGTAGTACGCGGCTTCTTTCGCATCGGGCGCGAGAAAGATCTCGACGGTGTCATGCTTGAAGATCGTGACCTCGTCTTTCTCGACGGGCACGTCCGCAAGCTCAGCGGGGTTCGGGTGCGTGACCTCGCAGCCGAAAAACAACGATGTTCCGTCTGTCACCGTGCGAAATGTCATCTCCGGCTCCGCCACGGTGCTACCCGTCCGCGCGGTCAGCAGAGGGCCGTAGACCTTGCTCTCCGCCCACACGGCATCATCGAGCGCCCCATCGACGTCTGGCGCATCCTCCACGATCGGACAGATCGCCGACGGCGTCTCGGCAGCCGCAGCCACCGTCACCGCCACCACGAGTATGATTGCCTGGAGAACGCCCGTCTTCGCCCATCGCAAGGTCATTCCGAGATCCTTTCCGCCGTTTGCAGTCGTTCGCAGTCTTGAGCCGTTGTCCGCTGTCGTTGCCGCCGTTCACAGCCCTTCCGTCTCAATCCAGCCCGACTCGACCAGCCCCGTCGCACATTTGCGGCGGGCCTCGTAGTTATTCACCGTCTCGCCCCAGACCACATGCTGCATGGTCACATCCCGCCGGAACTGCTGCAGCGCCTCGGCGGCAGCCGCGAAGTCCTCCCCAGTCGAGCCCTCCGGTCGGAAGCGCGGATCGGCCAGGGCCACGGTGTCCCGCGTAAGCCGCAGGTGCGTCAGGCCGTCCTTGAGGAACTGCACGCGCGCCTTCACCTCCGGCGAGTCGTCCGCCGCCTCCGCGCGGTTGAGGATCGCCTCGGCCTCGCCGAGACGCTCGTCGGTGTAAAGCGCCGGCAGGATCGGCCAACTGCTCGCGATCGGGTGGATGTTCATGTCGTACTTCCGCGCGGCCTGCTCGTAGAGCCCGTCCGGGTCCACGGAGACCGCCCCGCCCGCCGGGACGGCGTAGACCGCCCGGTCGGCGAAGTCATCCCAGAAGAGCAGATACTCCTTCACGGCCGGCGCCGCCTCACCGAACGCCTCGGCGTACTCATCAATCACGTCATCGACGGTGAGGTCGTCGCGATATCCGAGTCTCGCAATCAGATAGTAAAGCGGCCCCTGCGTGCCCCAGTGGCCCAGCAGGCTGTCGAAGTCGAGGCCGATCATCGAATTCTCGCGTGCGAAGAGAAAGTATTCGCCCTGCGCGTGCAGCGGCATGTGCGGCGCCGGGCCGCCCATGTGCCACCAGTTCGGGCGCAGGAAAAGCTCCGCTCCCGCGTCACTCCACGCCTGCCACTCGTCGTAGGAGTGGTAGGTATGCACCATGCCCAGCACGATGCCCGGCTCAATCTTGAGGCCCTCGGGCGGCTGCCTGTAGGCGCTGTACGCGTAGCTGGAGATCGTCACATCGGGGTTCGTCTCGCGCATCTCGGTGATCAGCCGGTTCCAGAACTTCACGTAGCGGGCAGTCAGATTCGCCCGGCCGCGCCAGATATCTTCGGGGTCCTGGTTCGCCGGCTCATCCATCGCGCGGCAGTCGTCGCAGGTGCAGAAGGACGAACTGTCGTTGGGGCAGACGTTCCAGTTATCCGGTGATCCGGCGGCTTTCCACTCGGCGATCACCTGGTCGGCCACCTCGGGGTTCGATATGCACAGCTTCGCCCGGTTGTCCTGCCGGGGGCTTCTGCCCTCAGGCGGCACGGCGAACCACTCAGGGTGCTCCTCGCCGTAGTCCTCCCACCAGTGTCCGAAGGCGTGACCGAAGCGGAAGGTTGACCGGCTGCCCATCTGATGGTGATGCTTCCACTGGTCGAGTTCGGCCGCGAGCGTTGCCCGCTGCTCGTCGCTCAGCAATGCCCACTTCTCATCGGTCGGCCCCGTGTGCACGTAGGTGCGCAGCTTGCGCTGCTGCAGCGTCGGCTGCGCCCGCACGTCCATCTCGGGCGCCACGATCGTCTCAGTGGCGGGGACGTACGTCCCAAACTCCCCGGGCCACAGCCAGCGGGCGCCGAGGTGGTTGTCGAGGAACCAGCCCACAGCCCAGAGGGTGGCTGCCGAGGCATTGACCTTCGCCGCCGGCCCCCCCTCGGTGCTGCCGAGGTCATGGCCGGTGAAGACGATGCGGTCGCCGATGGTGCGCACGATATACTCCTCGCGCGCGAGATCGCCGACCTCCACGCCCAGCGCCCTCGCCAGGTGGCTCCCCACCACGAGATGAACGCTGTCGGCCGGGAGGGTCTCCACGTCCTCGGTCTCAATGATCGGAAGCTCGCCGCCGGAGGCCCTCAGCAGGTGCCCCTGCAGGTCATCGGCCGCATCTCTCTCAACCGGGCTCGCACTCGGATGGATCGCGATGACGGCTCTCGGCTGCCCGTCTTCAACAAGTGTCAGGTCGGCCGCCTGCGCGCAGCCGCTCATGGTGAAGAACGCGAGCATCAACAAAGTCATACACAGCGCCGGTATCATTCGCATGTCGTCTCCCGGTCGGGCGTGATGCGTGGGTGCGGTCGGCACCGGATCATCCATCCAGAGCAGACAAAAAAACTCGCGGCCGTTAGCAGCCGTTAGCAGCCGTTAGCAGGTTAGCAGCCGTTTGCAGCCGTTTGCCGCCGTTTGCAGCCGTTTGC
>JBNJEK010000009.1:0-38482 GCA_051745855.1 Armatimonadota bacterium | reverse complement strand
AGACTAAGGGCAGCCGAAGCCCGATCTCAGTGCATCCACTGATAGACCGCGGAGGCGCGAACGGTCATACTTTAACCCGTGGCAAGCGGGGGTGCGCAGGGGTAGTGAGGATGCCTGAGGTCATTGAGAGGCGACATCAGTCCGACCGTCACGCCCAGCACCGCGTCGGGCAGGGGATCACTGGCGAAAAGATCTCACCGCGGTGCCGCTACCGCAGGGAACTCGCCGGCTTCTACGTCTGCCGAGCGACGAACCACGTGGCGATCGTTACGGGCACGGACTGCGGGAAATGCCCGGTGCCGGAGACGCTCAAGAAGGTGGACTGCTTCTTTCTGCAGGCGAATGTGAAACTCGCGCCGACACTGACGGTGGAGTGGAGATGCGGGGCTACCGATGACCTGGTGGACACCGAGTCGCCCTCCGGCTGCCTCGATTGTCTCTGATGACTCTCGCCGGCAGTTGACCTGAGCAAACCGCTGATGACCGCAGCGACCGACCGCAGTTCGATCGGGGGACCACGATGAGCACGAGAATCGACCAGGGTCAGAGCGCGTCGGCAGACCTCCAGGTGCTGCTGCCGGGCTCAGCCAGCGAGTGTCGCTATCGCCGCCGCCTCGCGGGTGTAGACGTGTGCTGGGCGGCGCGCACGGTCTCGATTGTGACAGATGCGGATTGTGACAGATGCAGGGTTCCGCCGATTCTCGACCGCGTGGACTGCTACCACCTCGGCGCCAGCGTCGAGTCGGTGCGGGAGCAGAAGATTGCATGGATCTGCGGCGCGACCGGCGAATCGATCAACTCCCGAATTCTCCCCGACTGCTCGTACTGCCAGAGTTGCGAGCGCTCGGTGCCGTGTCGCCCGGTGATCGAGCAAGGCGGCTGACGGTCATCGAGCTGGCTTCTCAGGTTTTTCGAACCCCGAATATCCAGTGACTTACTGATGGACAGAATTTTTCTGTTGTGTGACAATGAGAATGCGGGCGACCGACATCCCCCGCGGTTGTCCGTGACGGTCCCGGCAAACCCGGGAGCAACATGGTCCCGGGCGTGGTCTCTCCGAAGAAGGCGCACAGAAGGAGAGGCCTGACACATCCCGCCGGCGGCTGGATGCGCATGGCCGCCGAAGACGCCGCCGCACAGTGGTCATTGGCATAACGCGGTGGCGTAGGCGGCGAGGATTCGCCTTCCTTCTTCGCCGCCAAACCCGCCGATCAAGCGGTGGCGATGAGATGTTAGCGAGATCGGTGGGGACGAGAGAGCGGGCCGCCTACATCCCCCAGGGCGGCCCGTTCTCATTGTGTACGAGCCCTGTGGGGCGAGAATATCAGGCTCTCCTGACCTGGAGCGCGGTTTTGTCGTTCCGTGGCATCCCGCCTGCGGGCGGGACCCGTGCGTCGTTCGCCTGTCCCGCCCCCCGGCGAGGGCGCCGGGGCCACAACACCAACGGCTTTCACTCTCCCCTTTTCCCAACGTGATCCGGCCCGTAGCCCTCGACCCACGGGCCGTAGCCGTCGGGCCTCGGGATCAGCTTCTCACCGTCGGAGAATCCATCGTCGCGGCTGGCGAGGCGGTCGATCAGCCGCTGCCGCCACAGCCCAACGCGCTCCTGTGAGGCCGGGTCGTCGATGAGGTCGCGCGTCTCCTGCGGATCGGCGTCGAGATCAAAGAACTGCTCCTGGTCGGTCACCGGGAACCAGATGAACTTCTCGTGCCCGTCGGTGACATACTGCATCGCGTTGGTCTCCGAGTAGCAGGGCGAGTGCTCGCCATGGATGAACTCGCGGAAGCCCTCATCGCGCGCGGCCCTGACCACGCTCTCGCCTGTCATCGTGTCCGGCGCTTCCACGCCTGCGATGTCCAGCAACGTCGGCATCACGTCCTGGATGCCGACGGGGTGGTCGAACTCACCGGTCGGGCCGTCGTAGCCCTTCGGGTAGCGCACCACGAAGGGGATCCGTGCCGAGCCTTCATACGCGAAGCTCTTGCGGTGCAGGTAGTGATCGCCCATCATGTCGCCGTGGTCTGAGGTGAAGAGCCAGATGGTGTTCTGCGGGTCCACCCCGTCGGTGCGTCGCAGAGTCTCCTCCATCCTCCCCAGTTCGTAGTCGATGTGCGTGATGCAGCCCATGTACCCCGCGCGGCACCGATGCGTGCGTTCGGGGCCCAGGTCTCCCTGCCAGTCGGTGCGACCCGCCGGGCCCTCGACGTTGTGTTTCTCCGCCCAGTCCCCGATCGGCGGCTCGCCGAGGTCCCGATCGATGTACATGTCCCAGTAGAACTGCGGCGGGTCGTAAGGCGAGTGGGGGCGCAGGTGCGAGCACCACATGAAGAACGGCCGGGTGGGGTCGCGCTTCTCGATCATCTCCAGCGCGGTGTCCACCGTCCAGACGGTCGGGTGGAAGCGCTCCTCGAGGTGCCAGGGGCGCGCGAGCCAGCCGTTGGCGTCGGAGCCGTGGCCGCGCTCATGCGCTCTGGGGCCGACCTCGCGCTCCAGCCACTCCATGTAGTCATCGACGCCAGGGCGCAGGTCGTGGATGATCGAGTGGTGGTAGCCGAAGAGCTTCCGGCGCGGGTGCATGTTGCGCCAGCCCGCGTTGAGGCAGTGGTAGCCGGCCTTCGCAAGCACGCCGGGCAGCGAGATGTCCTCATCCCACGGGCCGGCTGCGTATCCGATGACGCCGCAGTCGTAGGGGCCCTGTCCGAGGTGCATCATCCGCCGCGCGCCGGTGGTGGAGGGGATCTCGGAGTAGGCGTGTCGGAAGTAGAGGCCTTCGTGGATCCACGCGTCGAGATTCGGCGTCTCGATGGGGCTCTCGCCAGCGAGTCCGATCCAGTCGCCGCGGTGCTGATCGGTGGTGAAGAGGATGATGTTGGGACGCTGCTGGTCGCTCATCACAATGCGCCTCCTGTAGCTGTTGTCGTCGGAGAGGCGGGACCTCCCGCCCGTGGGCGGGACCTGTGCCGTTACCTTCGCGGGGCTCCTTCGCCGGATGAGCGCCGAGGCCTCCGTGGTTGTGCCGTTTTGGAGGGGCTGGAGAGTGTGGAGATGCCGTTTATCTCCACGCGACGCCAGCCCGGCTGTTTGTCGTTGTCGGAACGGGCGGCGAACTCACCCTTTCCCGCCCTCCACAACGGCTGGACGTCCCTCGCCCCGCAAATGAAGGACGTGGGCCCTCTTCGGCGAATTGTCTCCCCGCATCAGATTCGTCTGGAGGTAGCTCTCATGCGCGACGCATTCACCATGTGGCGTCACACCAGGATGGTCGTGCTCGTCGCCCTCACCGGCGCCGCATACGTGGCCATCCTGCTGCCCTTCAAGATAGCCACCATCGTCCCCGGCTTCACCGAGATTCGCCCCGCCTCCGGCATCCCCATCGTCTGCGGACTGCTGTTCGGCCCCGCCGCCGCATGGGGTTCGGCGTTCGGCAACCTTGTCGGCGACATCTTCGGCGGCACGCTCACTCCCGGCAGCATCCCCGGCTTCGTCGGGAACTTCTTCTTCGCGTACATACCCTACCGCATGTGGCGCGTGTTGCGCGGCTCTCAGCCTGCCGACGGCTCGCCGCGACAACTCCCGTGGCTGGCGGCCTGCGCGGTGGTGGGCGGCGTCGCATGCGCGGTCATCATCGCATTCGGCGTGGCCGCGATGCAGCTTGTGCCCTACCCGGTGCTCGGCATCGCCATCACGCTCAACAACGCGGTCATCGGCACGATCGTCGCCGCGATCCTCCTGCCGATCCTCTACCCGCTGGCACACTCTTTCGGCCTGCTTTACACCGACATCCTCGACCCCGGCGAGTACACCTCCAGCCGCATCGGCTGGACGGGCATGATCCTCGCGGCGGTGGGCGCTGGGCTCGGGCTCATCGTCGCGGTCTCGGCGAACGTGGCCGGCCAGGTGGTCGAGGGCTTCGCAATCTCCGAGGGCACCGGCATCACCGACCCGCAGGTGCTGGCCGCGGGGATCGCGATGGCCATCATCTTCATCGGCAGCGTTCTGATGTCGCCGCTGACAGGCCGGGGGCCGGAAAATGCAATCGAGCCGCCCTTCGAGCGTGATGAGGCGTGAGTGAGAAGGGCCTGCCGGTCAGTGTGCGGGGGGTGACGTTCGCGTATCGGGGGCGGGCGCACGGCAACGGCGCCCCTCCCCCGGCGATAAACGACATCGCTCCCCCTCCCCCTGTCGCCGCAAACGACGCGGCGAGGGCGGGAGAGGGGGGAGGTAAACGGCCCGGCGGGGCACAGGTCCCCGCCCTACAAAACGTCAGTCTCGACTTGCGCGCTGGGGAGCTTGCGTATCTGATGGGCCGCACGGGCGCGGGGAAGTCCACCCTCTGCCTGTGCCTCAACGGCGTGATCCCGAAGCTTCAGCCGGGGACATTCCGCGGCGAGGTGTCCGTGGGCGATGAGATTATCAGCGGCCGGCCGGTCTTCGAGGTCGCGCGGACCGTCGGCGCGCTCTTTCAGAACTTCGAGGCGCAACTGCTCGCCAGCGACGTCGAGCGCGAGGTGGCGTTCGGCCTCGAAGCGGCGGGCTTTCCACGCAATGAGATGCGCCGGCGAGTGGCCGAGGCGCTCAAGCTTGTCGGACTGAGCGACCTGCGCGGCCGCGACCCGGCGACGCTCTCGGGCGGACAGAAGCAGCGGCTGGCGCTGGCGGCGGTGCTCGCGCCACGGCCGGCGGTGCTGGTGCTCGACGAGCCGACGACCGACCTCGACCCGCTCGCCCAGCGGGAGCTTGCGGGCATCGTCGAGGAGCTGTCGGAACGAGGCGTCACGCTGCTGATCGCCGACCACGAGTCCGCCGACGCGCTCGTGGCCGAGACGCTCGTGGTGCTGAGCGAGGGCGTGAAGGAGTATGACGGGCCGCCGGAGGCGCTGCTGCGCGACCCCGACCGCTGCCGGGAGCTTGGCATCATGCCGCTGCAGCTTGCGGAACTCGGGACACGGCTTGGGATCGAACTGCCGCTGGAGCCGCGGGCGGCCGCGGGGACGCTGGCCGAGGAGGGGTGGCGGCTCGACAGCGACGAGTGCGCCCTGCTCGATCGCGAGGGGGCGGAGCCTGGAGAGCCGCTGATCGAACTCGAGAACGTGCGCTTCAGCTATCCGGAGGCCGGTGAAGAGGCGCTGCGGGGCGTGACGCTGACGGTGCGCGAGGGCGAGTTCGTGGTGCTGCTCGGCGAGAACGGCTCGGGGAAGAGCACGCTGGCGAAGCACCTCAACGGCCTGCTCCGCCCGGCGGCGGGGGCGGTGCAGGTGGCTGGGATGGACACGCGCGAGACGCCCGTCCAGCAGCTTGCAGCGCAGGTGGGCTACCTCTTTCAAAACCCCGATCACCAGATCTTCTCGTCGACGGTGCGCGAGGAGGTTGCCTTCGGCCCGCGAAATATCGGCGCGGACGAGGACGAAGTCTCCGAGCGTGTCGCCGAGGCGCTGGAGGCGACGGAGCTTTCGGGCTGGGAGGAGCGCGATCCGTTTGTGCTCACACGGGGGGAGCGGCAGCGGGTGGCGCTGGCGTCGGTGCTGGCGTGCCGGCCTCGGGTGATCGTCTTCGATGAGCCGACGACGGGCCTTGACGGCCTCCAGCAGCGGGCGATGATGGAGCTTTTGGCGCGATTGAACGCCGAGGGGACGACGGTGATCGTGATCACGCACTGCACGTGGGCGGCGGCGGAGTATGCGCGGCGGGCGCTGGTGCTCGACGAGGGGCGGCTGGAGGCGGATCGCCCGGTGCGCGAGGTGTTCGGCGACGAGGCGCTGCTCGCGGGGACGGGCCAGGTGCCGCCGGACGTGGCGGTGTTGTCGCAGGAGCTTGGCGGCGAGACGCTCCTGTCGGTGGACGAGATGGTTCGGTGTTTGCGGCCGACCGCCGAATGAGATGCCGAAAGGGATTGGAAGGGCGCCAAGAACGACGGGCCGGTGAGGCGGCGCAGAACCGTCGTTGGAGGGGCCGCCGCGCCCGCTGCCGTTTAGCGGCGCGGTGAGGTATGTGAGCGCCGTTTGCGAGCATCCCTCAGTCGCCTGACCGGCCCGTCGTTTGGTCGGCATTACGACTTCGCGTCGCATCATATGACCGTTGCCGCCTTCGGCCGGCCGACGGGGATCGGTGGCTCGGCAAGAACGACGGGCCGGTCAGGCGACTGAGATGCCGCGAATACACGACATTCGCGCCATCTCAGCCCTTCGGGCCGGCCCCTCCGACGGCAAAGGCGGGCGAAACGAGTCGAAGTTTTGACAAGAGCGGCGAACCGGCCGGCCCCTCCGGTATAAGCCGATCCCTTGCGGGGCGGCGGACGCCGTTGTCGTCGGAGGGGCCGCCGGGCGACCGCTGTCGTTTAGCGGGCGTCCGGTGATCCCGCCTGTCGTTTAGGCGGGATCAGTCGCCGGGAGTTCGCCAGCGAACTCACCGGCCCGTCGTTTTGGTCGATATGTCGATGACACATCGGACGATTCACAAGCGAGGGGAACTCAGGTGTTCCTGCACAATGGATACAATCGGCGGCATCCGAAACGCCTCGATCCGTCGCAATACCGGATGCCGCTGCAACCCGTCGGCATTGTGTTCTGCACGAATCCTGATCGACCGGTGCTGAATGCGCGGGACATCCCGTCGCGTGTCAGGGAAGCTGTTGAGTTCAATGCAGAGAATAACGGCGTCGAGTTGATCGCATGGAGCATCATGCCGGACCATCTACACGTAGCCGCGCAAGTGGGCAGCGATGGCGGGGATCTGCTCAAGTTTATCCACGCATTCAAAAAGAGGACGGGGCGAACAATACACGAAGCAGGAGTTGCCGGACCGATCTGGCAACGGAGCTTCTGGGATCGGCATCTTCGCCCGAAGGAAACGCTGGCGCAACTTGTGCAATATATTGCGTGGAATCCAGTGGACGGCGGTCTCTGTGATCACTGGAACCAGTGGCGGTATACATGGTTGAACGATGATCCGAAACGCTACGGGCTCGAGTAGTCTTCGGCCGGCCGACGGGGATCGGTGGCTCGGCAAGAACGACGGGCCGGTCAGGCGACTGAGATGCCGCGAATACACGACATTCGCGCCATCTCAGCCCTTCGGGCCGGCCCCTCCGACGGCAAAAGCAGCCGGCTGGGATCGAGGCAGCCGTTGAAGTAACGATCACCGAGGCGATCGAGATGCCCGACGAACACGGATTACGCGGGAATATCCCATGGTGGCGGAGCCCGGGCGCGATCATACTCTGGGCGCTGATCGCCGCCACCGTGGCCGTCATATTCGGCGACCCGATCGTCGAGAACATCGCGAATCTGTTGCTGGAGGAGTAGGCGCTTCACCGATGAACATGTCGCTCTACCGACACCGGGAGACGATCGCCCATCGCCGCCATCCGGTGGCGAAGCTGCTGGCGCTGGCGCCGCTGTTCGTGGCGCCCCTGGCATTCAATGATCCGCGCTGGGCGCTCGCGACGCTGCTGGTGAGCTTCGGTCTCATGGTGGCGGCCGGCGCGCTGCCGAACTTCCGGCGCATCTGGGGCCTCGGCGCGATCCTGCTGGTGATGAGCACGCTGCTGTGGGCGCTGATGCTCCCTGATCGCGAGGTCGTCTGGCAGCTTGGCCCGCTCTACGCATCGCCGACATCGCTGGCCTACGGCTTCGCGATGGGCCTGCGCCTCAACGGGCTGCTGATGCTCGGCGTGGCCTACGTGAGTTGCACGCGGCCCGAGGAGTTCACGTGGTCGCTCAGGCGAGTCGGAGTTCCCGCAACGATGACGCTGGCGCTGTCGCTGACTTTCCGGCTCGTGCCGATGTTCGCAGGCACCGCGCAGACAGTGACGCAGGCGCAGATGGCGCGGGGCCTCGACTTCCGCAGCGGCGGACCGCTCACGCGGCTGAAGCGTTATGTACCGCTGATGGTGCCGGTACTGGCCTACGCAATGCGTTCGGCCGATGACCTCACGCGGGCGCTCGAATCGCGGGGGGCCGGCGCAGCGGCACGCGAGAGTACGGAGTACTACGAGTATCCGTGGACATGGGGCGACACGATGCTCCTGGTCCTTGCGATCGGCCTCGGCGCGACCTGCATCTGGCTGCGCGCAAGCGGCTACGGGGAGATCGTGGGGCGGCTGTAGGAACGACCGGGAAACGGGAAGCGGCGAGACGCCGGCCGTTTGGCCCGGCCGTTCCGTCGTTGGTCGTTCGCCCGCGCGACACGACAACGTCAAACGACACGGGCCGGCCTCGCCGCCCTCGCAAACGGCGCGAGGGCTGGCTCTCCGGCCCCTCCACAACGACAGAAGAAACGACACACAATCCAGGGAGGCCGAGGATCATGCCTGCACTCTACGGCAAGCAGTACGACCAGACCGAAATGCGCAAACGCGTCGGGAGCATGGATCAGATCGGAGGCGTACGACGGGTCGAACTCGCCGACGGAAACGAAAGGGGCGTCGAGGCGTTCGACTTCCGCACCGGCTCGGGACTCGACTACACCGTGCTGGCCGGGCGAGGCATGGACATCGGCGCGGTGAACTACCGCAGCTATCCGCTCGCGTGGCTCTCCCCCACCGGCGTTCCCGCCGCATCTTTCTTCGAGCCCGAGGGCCTCGGCTGGCTGCGCAGCTTCCACGGCGGCCTGATCTCCACCTGCGGACTCACCTACGCCGGAGCGCCCTCCACCGACGATGATGAGCAACTCGGCCTGCACGGTCGCGTCTCCAACATCCCCGCGAAGAATCTGTCGTGGGGCGCAAGCTGGCATGACGAAAGCTACGTGCTCATGGCACAGGGCGAGGTCCGCGAAACCTCCGTCTTCGGACCGAACGTGCTCATGACCCGACGCGTATCCTCGTTCCTCGGATACCCGATGCTGCACGTGCAGGACGTCGTGGAGAACCAGGGATTCTCCCCCCAGGAGCACATGCTCGTCTACCACTGCAACCTCGGCTTCCCCCTGATGGACGAGGGCACGCAGTTGCTGGCCCCCAGCGCGGAGGTCCGCGGCCAGACGGATTTCGCGCAGGAGACCATCGACACCCACACCACCTTCGAGGGGCCGGGCGATGTCGATGAGCGCGTCTACTACCACACGCTCAACTCCGACGATGAAGGCAACACGATGGTCGCGGTGATCAACCGGGACCTCGGCGCCGGCATCGGCCTCGCGCTCACATACAACACCGAGGTGCTGCCGAATCTCGTGCAGTGGAAGATGCCCGGACAGACCACCTACGTGATGGGCATCGAGCCTGCCAACTGCCTCGTCGAGGGCCGGCCCACCGAGCGCGAACGCGGAACGCTCGTCGAACTCGAACCCGGCGAGAGCCGCACCTACGACCTGCGCTTCGAGGTCTACGAGGGACCGGACGCCATCGAGCAGCTTGAGGGAATCATCGACTCACTTGGATGAGCGGGGCCGTCGCCAGTCGCCCGGAGCTGCAAACGCGAATCGCGGGGGCGACCGGGGAGGCGCACTGCGGCCTCCCCGGGAGAGTCACGCCGCTCATTTGCGCGGCCGGCCCCCCATAATCATAAGATCCCAGTATCCCGGCTCCAGGAAGGATGCCGCTTGTGAAACATGCAGAGACCATCAACGTCCGCTCACCGCTGCGCGTGGACTTCGTGGGCATGACCGATTACCTGCCGGCCTGCGAGGATTTCGGCGGCAGCATCGTCAACGCCACCATCAACAAGTACATCTACGCGGTCGCGCGCGCGCGTGAGGACGGCCGGTTCATCTTCCACGCCCCCGACCTCGAAGGCACCACCGTCGAGGTCAATTCCGCCGCGGAGCTCTCCCCCGACGGCGAACTTGGCCTCGCCCAGGAGATTGCACGGCGCTTCGACCTCGCCGACGGCGTGGAGCTTACCACCTACTCGCAGATGCCCGGCGGAGCGGGCCTCGGCTCGTCCTCCACGATCGCCACCTGTATCATCGCCGCCTTCAACGCCATGTCCGGCCGGCGGCTGACCGACCACGAGATGGCGCGGATGGCGATCGACTGCGAGAAGGTCGCGCTCAACACCAGCTACGGCTGGCAGGACCAGTATTCGCCCGTGACCGGCGGCGGCGTGAAATACATGCGCTATTGGCCCGGTGGCGCGCAGCGGGCGGTCGAAGTCAACCAGATTCCGCTGACCGAAGCGCAACTTGCCACACTCCAGCGCTCCCTCGTCGTCTGCTACTCAGGGATCTCACGGCCCGCAGGCAATATCCTCCACGCGGTCGCCGACGGTTACCGCAACGGACGCCCCGAGGTCATCGAGGCGCTCAAGGGAATGAGCGAGCAAGCATTGCAGATGCGGCTTGCGCTACTGGAGGGGCGCGTTGACGAGGTGGGCCCGATGCTCTCGGAAGTGTGGCGACTGCACAAGCGGCTGCATCCCGACGTGACGAACGAGGCCATCGAGCAACTCTACGACCTCGCCATGCGTAACGGCGCGATCGGCGGGCGGGTGTGCGGGGCCGGCGGCGGCGGCACGCTCATGTTCTACTGCCCGGCCCCCGCCGACTACCTGGTCGCGCGCGCGCTCGAAGAGGCCGGCGCGCAGATCTTCGACGTCTCCATCGACCACTGCGGCCTCATCGTCTGGTAGATCGGCAAAGTTCCAGGGCGCCCTGAACACCGAGGGCGTCCGACGCGGCAATGGACAGGCAAAGCAAGAGGGCGTGTCCCACGGGATGGCTCCCCTCAATATGTTTTCCCAGTGTGAGTGAACACGGGGGCGGCGGGCGGCGTCTGATACTGTGTAAGCAGGAAGAGGGCCGGCTCCTTCCGGATCATTTATCCGGCCACAGAGGCCCTTGACGGGGGATGAGAGGCGTTCTCCCAGAAACCTCGAAATACCCCCTTGACAGTCCCCGGGCCAGTTGATATAGTGTCCGAGCCGTTGGAAACAGGGCATTCCCGAAACGGGACTGTCGAAAGCGATCTTTTCAAGTTTAGCCCAAAAAAGTCCTTGACAGGCGAAGTGAGACCTGATAGGATTAGTTTCCGTGACCGGGAAGAGACCGGGCTCGACGAGGGACGGACTGGACTGAAGGAAGTCCAAAAAAGTCCTTGACAGCAAGTCGGCCAGATGTTACTCTTAGTTTCCCAAACACGGGACAGACACAAACGAGAAAGCCACGATCTTTGATAACTGAATAGCGTGCGAAAGTCATACGCCAGAGGACAAGAAGTAAACCTCCGTCCCGGGTCTTTGGCCCGGACATGGAGTTTCACCAGGATTTCTAAACGGAGAGTTTGATCCTGGCTCAGGACGAACGCTGGCGGCGTGCCTAATGAATGCGAGTCGCACGGGGAACGTAGCCTCTTCACTTCGGTGAATGCTACGTTACCTAGTGGCAAACGGGTGAGTAACACGTGGGTAACGTGCCTTCAAGACGAGGACAACAGGGCGAAAGCCCTGCTAATACTCGATATGCTGCCCCAGCCTTGGCTGGGACCAGAAAAAGCTACGGCGCTTGGAGATCGGCCCGCGGTCCATTAGCTAGTTGGTGAGGTAACGGCTCACCAAGGCGACAATGGGTAGCTGGTCTGAGAGGACGATCAGCCACACTGGAACTGAGATATGGTCCAGACTCCTACGGGAGTTAGCATCCGGGAATCTTGCACAATGGGCGCAAGCCTGATGCAGCGACGCCGCGTGGGTGATGAAGGTCTGCGGATCGTAAAGCCCTGTCAGGAGGGAAGACACCCGACTGTACCTCCAAAGGAAGCCCCGGCTAACTACGTGCCAGCAGCCGCGGTAAAACGTAGGGGGCTAGCGTTGTCCGGAATTACTGGGCGTAAAGGGCACGCAGGCGGTCTGGAAAGCGGTGGGTGCAATCTCAAGGCTCAACCTTGAAACTGCTCGCCGAACTATCAGACTAGAGCATGGGAGAGGACAGTGGAATTCCCGGTGTAGCGGTGGAATGCGTAAATATCGGGAGGAACACCAGTGGCGAAGGCTGCTGTCTGGAACATTGCTGACGCTGAGGTGCGAAAGCCAGGGGAGCAAACGGGATTAGATACCCCGGTAGTCCTGGCCGTAAACGATGCTCACTAGGTGTTACCGGCATTAACCCCGGTAGTGCTGTTATGCTAACGCGTTAAGTGAGCCGCCTGGGGAGTACGGCCGCAAGGCTGAAACTCAAAGGAATTGACGGGGGCCCGCACAAGCGGTGGAGCATGTGGGTCAATTGGATGCTACGCCAAGAACCTTACCAGGGTTTGACATGTTGGGGCCCGCCTGAGAGATCAGGCTTTCTCCGCAAGGAGACCCCATCACAGGTGGTGCATGGCTGTCGTCAGCTCGTGTCGTGAGATGTTGGGTTAAGTCCCGCAACGAGCGCAACCCTCACCGGATGTTGCCATCGGTTCGGCCGGGCACTCTTCCGGAACTGCCTGAGTAATCAGGAGGAAGGTGAGGATGACGTCAAGTCCGCATGCCCCTTATATCCTGGGCTGCACACGTGCTACAATGGCCGGTACAAAGGGTAGCCAAACCGCGAGGTGGAGCTAATCCCCTAAAACCGGTCCCAGTTCGGATTGGATGTCTGCAACTCGACTCCATGAAGCTGGAATCGCTAGTAATCGCGGATCAGCAATGCCGCGGTGAATACGTTCTCGGGCCTTGTACACACCGCCCGTCAAGTCACGAAAGCTGGCAGCACCCGAAGTCCGTCGGAAGGCGGCCCAAGGTGAGGCCAGTGATTGGGACTAAGTCGTAACAAGGTAGCCGTATCGGAAGGTGCGGCTGGATCACCTCCTTTCTAAGGAGCAGTTTGGACGGCTCTGCCGTCACAGACAAGGTTAATCTCTGGCATGTGACCACAAGCGCGCTATTCAGTTATCAGGGATCGTGAGCGTCAGGGAAAGTGCAGCACTGACGAAGTGCTCCCCCCACGCCCGGCAGTGCATCGGGCACAGCGTGGGGGTCAACTATCCCGGGACGCAATGGCTCAGCGAACCTTACAAAGACACAGACATGTGGGCACCATCTGACCGGTGCGGGCCCATAGCTCAGTTGGTCAGAGCGCGCCCCTGATAAGGGCGAGGTCCCTGGTTCAAATCCAGGTGGGCCCACCACACTCCACTGCCGAGGCCGAGGTGCTGGCTGGCGGTGAGCGTGGGGACGTAGCTCAATAGGGAGAGCACCTGCTTTGCAAGCAGGAGGTCACCGGTTCGATTCCGGTCGTCTCCACCAACCACTTTCGCGAGATCCCGCGAATTGTGATGCTGGGGGGTGGCTCCGAGAAGTTCGGAGATACCCTCGAACAACACAGTTCAAGCGAACGTCAGTAACTAAGCGATCATTGATAACTGCATAGCGATCTAAGTAGTAGTCGCATCACCGACTACAGGTGATGCAAGCGCATGAAGATTCTCTTTGCGCGGTCAAGCTACTCAGAGCGCACGATGGATGCCTTGGTACTGGAAGCCTAAGAAGGACGTGGCTAGCAACGATACCGCCCCGGCGAGGTGCAAGCAACCTTTGACCCGGGGATCTCCGAATTGGGAAACCACGCGTCCGTAACGGGACGTCATTCCTATGCTGAACACATAGGCATAGGAAAGGTAAGTGGGCGAACTGAAACATCTCAGTAGCCCGAGGAAAGGAAAGCAACTGCGACTCCCCTAGTAGCGGCGAGCGAAAGGGGAACAGCCCAAACCTCATACGTGTTCAAGCTTGTGGGCGTTGCGTATGGGGTGTTGTGGGAAGAGCCATCTGCCGCCACAAAGGCAGAGGGTGGACGCAGCGCCTAGCTGAAACACTCTGGAAAGGTGTGCCATAGCGGGTAATAGCCCCGTAAGCGAAAGGCGCCGGCGCAACCTGGCTCTCTCCCAAGTAGTGCGGGACACGTGAAATCCTGCGCGAATCCGGGAGGACCACCTCCTAAGGCTAAGTACTTCCAGTAACCGATAGCGGACTAGTACCGTGAGGGAAAGGTGAAAAGAACCCCGGAAGGGGAGTGAAATAGAACCTGAAATCGTGTGCTTACAATCTGTGGGAGCCCGGTGGTCCACTTCGGTGGGCCCGGGTGACCGCGTGCTTTTTGCATAACGAACCGGCGAGTTGCGGTGTGTTGCAAGGTTAAGGGGTGAATCCCGTAGCCGAAGGGAAACCGAGTCCGAATAGGGCGCCACAGTTGCATGCTGCAGACCCGAAACCAGGTGACCTATCCATGGCCAGGGTGAAGCGCGGCTAATCCCGCGTGGAGGCCCGAACCGTTGCGTGTTGAAAAACGCTCGGATGAGCTGTGGATAGCGGTGAAAAGCCAAACGAACCTGGCGATAGCTGGTTCTCTCCGAAATAGCTTTAGGGCTAGCCTCTGGTGATCAGTGGTGGAGGTAGAGCACTGGATGGGCTAGGGCCCTTGACAGGGTACCAACCCCAACCAAACTCCGAATACCACCACTCACAACCAGGGAGTCAGACTACGGGGGATGAGCTTCGTGGTCGAAAGGGAAACAGCCCAGACCGCCAGCTAAGGTCCCTAAACTACGCTAAGTGGAAAAGGATGTGGAAGTGCCAAGACAGCCAGGAGGTTGGCCTAGTAGCAGCCATCCTTTAAAGAGTGCGTAACAGCTCACTGGTCGAGGCCTTCGGGCCAAGTGCTTCCGCGCCGAAAATTCAATGGGGCTCAAGCGTAGTACCGAAGCTGCGGACTCGAAAGAGTGGTAGGAGAGCGTTCCGCGATAGGCTGAAGGAGGACCGTGAGGACCTCTGGACGAAGCGGAAGTGAGAATGCCGGTATGAGTAGCGAAAAGCTGGGTGAGAATCCCAGCCGCCGAAAGCCTAAGGTTTCTTAAGCAAGGCTCGTCCGCTTAAGGTTAGTCGGGCCTAAGCCGAGGGCGAAAGCCGTAGGCGATGGACAGCAGGTTAATATTCCTGCACCACCGCTCCGGCGCAAGTACCGAAGGGGCGACGCAGAAGGGTAGGTCATCCGCGTCATTGGTTGAACGCGGCCGTTCCCGTAGGAGGGATGGTAGGAAAATCCGCCATCCATAACTCTGAGGGGCGCGGCGAGCCGCCACAACGGCGGCGAAGTGACTGATCCCACGCTGCCAGGAAAAACCTCTAGGGAATGCCGGACGGTGCCCGTACCGCAAACCGACACAGGTAGGCAAGGAGAGAATCCTAAGGCGCGCGAGAGAACCCTCGTTAAGGAACTCGGCAAACTCGCTCCGTAACTTCGGGAAAAGGAGCGCCGTTGTCCGTGATGGAGTTCGCCTCCTGAGCGGCCGACGGTCGCAGTGAAAAGGCCGGGGCGACTGTTTACCAAAAACACAGGTCTCTGCCAAAGCGTGAGCTGAGGTATAGGGGCTGACGCCTGTCCAGTGCCATACGCTTAAGGGGAAGGCTTAGCCCGGCGGTTCGCCGCTGGGCGAAGGCTTGAGCCGAAGGCTTGGTGAACGACGGCCGTAACCATGACGGTCCTATGGTAGCGAAATTCCTTGTCGGGTAACTTCCGACCCGCACGAAAGGCGTAACGATCCCGGCGCTGTCTCAACGAGGGACTCGGCGAAATTGTAGTGCCAGCGAAGATGCTGGCTTCCCGCGGAAAGACGGAAAGACCCCGTGGAGCTTTACTGTAGCTTGGTATTGAGTTTGATCACTCTATGTAGAGGATAGGTGGGAGACTTTGAAGCTGGGTCGTCAGGCCCAGTGGAGTCGTCGGTGGAATACCACCCTTGGAGTGGTTGGAACTCTAACCCCGACCGTTATCCGGTCGGGAGACAGTATCTGGCAGGCAGTTTGTCTGGGACGGATGCCTCCTAAACTGTAACGGAGGCGCTCAAAGGTTCCCTCAGCGCGGCCAGAAATCGCGCATAGAGCGTAAGGGTAGAAGGGAGCTTAACTGCGAGACTGACCAGTCGAGCAGATGCGAAAGCAGGACCTAGTGACCCGACGGTTCTCGAGTGGGAGAGCCGGAGCTCATCGGATAAAAGTTACCCCGGGGATAACAGGCTTATCTCCCCCGCGCGTCCACAGCGACGGGGAGGTTTGGCACCTCGATGTCGGCTCGTCGCATCCTGGGGCTGGATTCGGTCCCAAGGGTTGGGCTGCCCGCCCATTAAAGCGGTACGCGAGCTGGGTTCAGAACGTCGTGAGACAGTTCGGTCCCTATCTTCCGTGGGCGTTGGAGACTTGAGAGGCGCTGTCCCTAGTACGAGAGGACCGGGATGGACGAACCTCTGGTGTACCAGTTGTCGCACCAGCGGCAGGAGCTGGGTAGCTATGTTCGGTCTGGATAAGCGCTGAAAGCATCTAAGCGCGAAGCCGACCTCAAGACCAGGTCTCCACGAGTTTCGAACTGTAAGGCCCCTGGTAGACTACCAGGTTGATAGGCCGGAAGTGTAAGCACAGCAATGTGTTCAGCTAACCGGTACTAATAGGCCGAGCGCTTGGCCGCGCAAATAGAATCTTCATGCGGACTACTACCGATCGATCGCTATGCAGGGGAGCAGCCCTGCGGTTGCTCTCAATTTTTCCCGGTGACACTGGCGGAGGGGCAACACCCGTTCCCATTCCGAACACGGCAGTTAAGCCCTCCAGCGCCGATGGTACTGCACGGGTGACTGTGTGGGAGAGTAGGTCGTCGCCGGGCCAATCAGATGACAGCCCGCCAGCAATGGCGGGCTGTCCGTGTGTACGCAGCCACCCCACGCGCAACGAGACGCTCTGCCCCATCCGGTCTCACTGCAAATTGACCCGACCCCGGGGCGTGCTATAATGATGCGGCCCACATCTTCGGGTCCAACGCGCATGGAGGACATGATGTCACAGGACCGCGGCCAGCATCCACTCTGCACCCTCCTCTCGCCGCTTGCGGCCCGTGGGTACGCACGGTTCAAGGGGCTGTCCGCCCCCGATTTCCCCCATTCAATCTTCATCGAGACGACCAGCCGCTGCAACCTGCGCTGCCCGATCTGTCCTCGCGACCAGATGCAACGCGCCGATGGCGACATGGACGTGGCGCTTTTCGAAACGATCTCCGATGAGCTTGCGATGCATGACAGGCTGGGGCGGCTCAAGGTCATCGGACTGCACTTCTTCGGTGATCCGCTCATGCATCCGGAGATCATCCGCATGATTGAGATCATCGGCAGCCAGGTGCCCAACCTCCGTGAACTCGGCAGGTACCGCGATCCCATGCGCGGACTGGGGATGAGCACGAACGCATTGCTCCTGACTGAGGATAAAGTTGAGCCACTGCTTCAGTCAAAACTCACCTCGCTCGGGGTTGCGGTCGATGCGACCAGTAAGACAGTCTACCGCGAGATGCACGGGAGCGAGCGATGGGATCTGCTCGTCAGCAACGTGGAACGCCTCCTGAAGGCCAACGCCCGGCACCCCCGCGAATTCCCAACCATCGGCCTGCAGTACATAGAAACGCCGGAGACACGAGACCAGCTTGCGGAGTTTCGGGAGATGTGGCGCGAGTACGTCGAGCCGGTCGAGAACGTGCGCACGATCATCAAGCCGTTCACGAACTGGGCCGGGCAAGTCCGGGATCCGCGAACGGCGAGCAGATGGTTCTTCTCAACACCATGCGCATCACCCTGGGAGATGCTTGCCGTCGCCTCTGACGGGCGTGTCGTTCCCTGCTGCTATGACATGGACTGCCGACTCACCCTCGGCCGCGTGCCGGATCAGTCAATCGAGGAGATCTGGCACGGGCGCCCCCTTGCGCGGCTCCGGGAAAAGATGCGCTCCGGCCAATTCTGCGACCTTCCTCTCTGCCCCGACTGCGACAAGGCCCGCACCTATCTGATCAGGCCTCGGTAGGCACCGGCAGATCCGCGGGCCAATGACCCTGCTGATCTCCGGTCCCCGGCGTCACTACAATTGCACCGGTCGCGCGAGTTTCAGCCGCTTCTCCCCCGGCTTCCACCAGCCCTCCGGCGCGAAGACGCTGTTGTGAAGGTAGCACTGCACGCGAATCTCATCACAGCCCGCCTCGAAGGTGATCAGCCGCGTCAGGGGCGCCTTCCCGGCGTGATGTTGTGTGATCGCCGCGCAGTTGAGGAACCACGTCGCCCACTTCTGCTCGATGTGGCCGCGGCCGCCGAAGGTGTCATCGGGGAACGCGTGCGTGTGACCGCCCAGCCACAGGTCGGTCGCGCCGGGGTTCTCCTCGAGATAGCCTTCGAACGCCCGGGCGTGTGGCTCATCGTCGAGAAAGTAGATGAACGATGACCCTTCAGGCGCGCCATCCTCGAAGTTGCCGTGATACCTGCGCCCGGTGTTCGGATCATCCATCACGCCCTCGCCCAGGCCGCTCGCGACGGTCGTGTCCTCCAGCATGTGATGATGACAAGTCACGATGATCTGATCAGGGTGGTTCTCGACCATCTCCCGCCACCACGCGAACTGCTCGCCGGTCACCCGCCCGGCCGGGTAGCCGCCCGTCGGCCCACGGCCGGCAGGCGGGCCACCGTCATTGCGATCGCCCATCATGAGGAAGAGGATGTTCCCAACTTCGAAGCTGTAGCGGTCCCAGGTGCCCGTGACGGGAAACGGCCGCAGATCATTGCTGACGCCCGAGACCTGCGTATTCTCCCCCGTCGGGTCGATCCACGTCCGGAACCACCACTGTGTCGGCTCCTCCGGTCCGCTGGCGTCGTGGTTGCCGAGGAGATTGTAGAAGTGCTCTCGTCCGTGCTTTTCCGCGGAGCCGATCTGGTCGAGGTACATCTCGCCGTCCTCATCTGAGGGCGTGTCCTGCGCGCCCTTGAGGTCGCCGAGGTGCAGCATGATGTCCCAGTCAAAGGCCGGTCCGCCCTCGTCTCCCCCACGCTCGGAGTCCGTGATCGCGTCCTCGAGGCTCGTCCGGCCGTGCCTGAGATCGGTGGCGAGATGGGCGCAGCCGCCGACCCACAGTCTGAACTTTCCGTCCTCCATCATCTTCGATCACCTCGGCCATTCATTTCGCTGCTCAGTGCGTGAAGGCCTCCACTTACGCAAAGACCGCCGCGGAGAGTAATCTCTCCGCGGCGGTCGCATTAACTGTGTCGGGACGGCTACTCCATCGGCGGCGGCTCGTCCATCATCGGCTCTTCCATCTCGCCCGGTGGGGGGCCGCCCATTTCGCCCGGAGGCGGTCCGCCCATCCCGCCCATTTCATCGCCAGGCGGAGCGGTGTCAACCGCAGCGGCGGGTTCTTCGGCAGCCTCATCCTCAGCAGCGTCCTCGTCTTCATCTTCGTCCTCGACAACAACCACAGCCGGTTCCGGCGGTGGGGGCGGCATGAGGTTCAGAAGCAGCCACGACTCATCGGGCTTCCAGTCAAGGTAGGGCCGCTTCCAGTTGACGCCATGGGGAGGCGTTGACGGAAGGTTCGCCTCTTCGTAGGGCCACCATGGCATCGGCTGAAGTTGATAGACGTCTGCGTTCGCGATCAGCTGGCGCACCCACGGGTGCCGCCAGAATTCGCCGGGTGGGAGAATGCTGAACTCCATCGTGCGGATCCCGGCGCGTATCTGCAAAATCTTACCGTCGGGGCCGGTCTCGATCGTTGCGCTGCCGCCAGCGTCCTTGGCGGCCGCGCCCACCCACATCATACTCACGCCATCTATCTCGACGGTTTCGCCGTTGAGCCCCTCGACCCAGGTGGCAGGGGTCAGGGCGCGTCCGTCAACGATCATTGCCGGCTTCGGCCCGTCCTGTGCAGGCGCGGTCCGGGCCTGGGCCCACACACCGGTCGCCATCAAGGACGCGAGCAGCACCATCAGCACCGTGCGGACTCTCATCAAATGTCCCTCCTGTCGCGACGACTGTAACGAAGAGCGGGCAAGCGCTCCCCGGCACGCGTACTATACCACTATCTGATCGTCCGGGTCAAAGGGCGGTGCACAGATCACGATGGAGCGGAAGTCGCCCTCTCCCCCATGCTCTTTGCCCGCCGGCACGTAAATCGTCAGACCCGGCTGCAGATCGTACTCTTCGCTGCCCACGCGCAACGTGCCATCTCCTTCGAGGATGTGGTAGATCTCCGTGGTGCGCGTGTGATAGTGACATTCTGCCTCGGTGATATGCACGACGTGCAGACCCATCACCACACCGTCATCGCGCGTAAAGACGCGCCTGCTGCTTCCACAGGCGGACCGGATCGGCTCGACTTGATCGAGGCTGCGGACAATGGGCGGGTGCGTCGGGTGCGGCAGTTCCTCGTCGACGGTGAACTCGTCGGCCGGATCGAAGGGCGGGATGACCGCGATCGCGGCGGTGAAGCTGCCCTCTCCGCGGTGAACGCAGCCGGGCGGAATGTACGCCGCGGTGCCGGGGCCGAGATCGTATCCCGATCCACAGGTCACGAGCCGCCCCCCGCCCTCGAGCACGTAGTAAATCTCGGTGCCATTGCGATGAAAATGCGCGTCGGCGTCACAGATCTCAGTAACGTGTAAGCCCATGACCGCGTCATCGGCGGCAGTGATTACCCGCCGACTCGAGCCACACGGGCAGTCAGTGGCCTCAACATCATCGAGCAGTCGTGCGATCGGCATATCTCGCATGATGCATTCTCCTTCGATCGGCGAAAAGGGCGTCTGCCCCACGGATCCTCGTGGCGTCACCTTAGTATTACACTCAGTCCGCGTCGAATCCTTGTGTGTCGGCCGCCGCAAGCAACTCAGAGGTGATGCGGCCTCAGTCGAATCTCTGATTCAACTCAATTGAGCTGAACCGATGCAGGCAGTTCGGACAGACCGGTTGCGGCGCGAAGAACTCCGCCCACGGTGCCGCCGCACGGAAGTCCGTGTGACCGAGCGTCCTGCTGCATTCGGGGCAGATCGCGCGCCACGTGAGACGCTGGACCACCAGCACCAGGAAGACGACCCCGAGGCCCGCGACAAGGATCAGCGCCTGCTCCTGCGTGTTCCCGAACGCCAGCGCGATCGCGTAGATCGCCCACAGGATGACTCCGAAGAGCGTCGCCAGCACTGCGTAGTGGAGGATAACCCCGCGGCTGCCCATCGGTGTCCCCGTGCGCGGGCGCTCGTCCGGGCCGGTTTCCTCACCGGCGCTCCACCGTCGGTCGCGGTCGATCAGCACCTGGCAGGGGACGCAGATGGTGTGGCCGTGCACGTCCCCGCCGAAGCACTCCTCACAGATCGGCCTGCCGCAGTGCCAGCAGAACTTGATCGCCGGCCGCTTCGGATGGTTGAAGCACTTGAGCGTCTGCTCGACCACGACATCGTCGTCATCGGTCAGCGAGACGCGCTTGCGGCCGAGTCGACGCCTGACGTCGTACTCGGCGCGTTGCTCGGGGTCGCTGAGCACCTCGTAGGCGACGTTGAGCCTGCTCATCTTCGTGTGCGCCCACTGTCGCTTCTCCGGCGGATGCACATCCGGATGATACTTTCGCACCAGGACGCGGTAGGCTTTGTCGATGACCTCCGGAATCGCCCGCTCGTGGACCTGGAGCGTTTCGTAGAGGTCTACCTCGCCCGGGCGAATCTCCATCTCAGTCGTCGCCATCCTCCGATACGCCCACCGGGGTTCGCTCCAGCACAAGCTTCTCCAGCGCCTCCCCGACTCCCTCGTCCTGCGAATCGGGAATGAAATCCGCGTGCTGCTTGAGATCGTCATCGGCGCATGGCATGAACACCCCGGTGCCGGCCGCCTGCACCATCTCACGGTCGTTGAGACTGTCGCCCAGAGCCATCGTCTGCTCCATCGACACATCGAGGTGGTCGGCCAGCCATCGAAGGGCCGTCGCCTTGGTTGCGCCCGGGTCGAGGATCTCCATGTATTCCGGCAGCGAGATCGTGCAGTAGATCCGGTCGCCGTATTCGTTGCTGAAGCGCTCGTAGCGTTCGCGGGTCTGCTCCGGCGTGCCGACCATCAGCAGCTTCGTGGGGCGCGATCCGGCGAACTTTCGCCGGTCGCCGGCGATAATCGCACGGTCGCCGGTGCGCTTGAGATAGCGCCGCGCCCAGCGGTCAAACCTCGCGACGTAGAGTTCATCATCAAGGAAGTAGAGGAAGTCGATCATCTCGTGCACGAGCGTCTCCACGATCTCCGCGGCGAGATCCGCTTCGAGGCGCACATGGCGCATCGGCTCATCTTCGCCGGGTCTGCGGATCATCGCGCCGTTGTACGAGATCACCGGGGCATCGATGCCAAGTTCCCGCGCGTACGCCTCGGCCGAAGAGTGGGACCGTCCGGTTGCGATCGCGACCGTCACGCCGGCATCGACAGCGTGGTGGATCGCGGCTTTGTTGCGCTCCGAGATCTGTCTCTCGTTGTCAAGCAGGGTATGATCGAGGTCGATGGTGATCAACTTGATGTCGGGCATGCTCTCTCCACTCATGTCAGCTTGATAGACGTTCGAACCTCGCGCCGGGTTGTGCAACGCTCCCGACGCGAGGCTGGGAAGTGACCGTTGTTGGCGTCTACTCGCGCCACGGAGGTCAGGCCGCACGTCAGCTTACGATCTTGATGATCTCGCGGATGTTCTCAAGGCACACGCGCGAGGCGTACTCGCCGCCCTCGCTGAATGCCGCGCCGCCGGGGCGGTTGAGCAGGTCCTCGTCGAGGTCCTGCGCCGGTCGCCAGTGCGTCTCCAGCGAGCAGGCGCCCTCGTAGCCCATGTCGATGAGTGCCTTGAACTGCGCGTGATAGTCGATGTATCCGCCGATGCCGACGGGAACGCAGCGGGCCGGATCCTCGTCGTCGGGCGTGCGGACGGCGTCCTTGATATGTACGTGGATCAGGTTCGGCTTCATGCGCTCGAACGCGTCGGGGAAGGGCATTTCGCCCTCTTCCGCGTAGACTTCGTTGGCCGCGTCCCAGATCGCCTGGATGCGGTCGCTGCCGAGGTCCGCGTAAAGGGCCTCCGCCTCGGCTGCGGTCGCAATATGCGTGGAGGCCTCGTTCTCGATGCCAATGTACGCGTCCTCTTCTTCGAGGATCTCGATCGGCTCCTCGTAGGCGTCGAGGATCTGCTGCCAGACATCCTTCGCCGGGCCGGTCTTCCAGAAGGTGAAGCCGCGGATGATGTTTGTCCCGAGTTCGTGGCCGATCTCGATGCAGCGGCGGAGAATGCCGATGTGCTCGGCGTAATGCTCCTCGTTGCCGAGATCGCACTTGAAAAAGGGCGACGCGATGGCCGAGACAGTCATCCCGGCGTCGTCGAGGATCCTCTTCATCTCCGCGACCTGCTCGTCCGTCAGGTCCTGCGGCTGGGTGTCCCAGACCGAGCGCGGCTCGACCTGCTCGACTCCGAACTCCTGGCAGACATCGACGACACGCTGAAAGTCCTGCGAGATCTCATCACTGATGACGCTGAGCTTAAACATGACGCACACCTTTCCGCTGAGGTCGCTGATCGACCCCGGGTATTTGTACAACAACTCACGGGCGCCCGCTATCCCGAGCGCCGTCATTGTCGTTGTGTCCTCGCATCCTACTTCTACTCCGAGGCGTCGCGTTCCTCCATCTGATCTCCCCGCCTCGGCGTCCTCACGGCTGCAGCCACGTCGGCAGCAGGCAGGTCACGTTGCCCGCCATGTCCGCGACGTACACGCGCTGGCCATCGAAGGCCGGAGCGGCGAACGCATAGAGGTCAGGCGTCACACGCTGTTGGCCGAGAAGCCGACCGCTCCCCGCCTCCAGCGCGCTGAGCACTCCCCGGTCTGAGAGCACCCAGACAACGCCATGCGCCTCGACTGGCGGCGTCGGCACCGCGCCGGTCGGCACCTCGGCGATCCACACGATCGATCCGTCGGCCGCACGTTTGCTCACCCGGTGGTCGGTGTGCCGCACGTAGACCGCAGCGCCATCGCCGGAGGGCCCCACCGCCACGCATCTCTCCTCAGCGAGCACCCGCTCACCGTCGTCAGCATCAAAGACCGTCAGTTGGTATGCGCGGTCGGCGAAGAAGACGTTGCCTCCGACGAACGCCGGCGGGCAGTCGGCAGGGGAGTAGTACCACGCGACGAAGCCGTCGCGATCGCTCCCGGCCGAGGGTCTGTGCCAGCGCAGTTCGCCGGTGTTCGCATCGAGGGCGTAGGCATGCCGATCCCACGAGCCTGCGAAGACCGCGCCGTCCCCTGTCGCGGGCGCCTGCTCGATCGCGTACTCGGGCTCCTCCGATCGCCACGCAAGGGCCCCGGTCGCGCCGTCGAGCGCTATCACGTCGCCATCCTCCGTGCCCACGTAGACGCGACCATCAGCGATCAGCGCGCCGCCGTAGATTGCGCCTCCGGCGTCGCAGCGCCACCGCTCGGCCGCGCTACCATCGATCGCCCGCAGCAGACCGTCGGCCGAGCCGAAGACGATCGTGTCCCCATCGGGCGTCGCGACAGGGGCGGATCGGACCTCGCCGCCGGTCTCCACCACGCCGACCCGGGCGCCGTCTGAGGCGCTGAGGACGGTCAGCGCCCCGCTGTTGTCGCCGACATAGACGCGATCGCCGATGACCAGCGGCGTCGCCTGGCATGATCCCGCAAGCCGCGCACGCCAGACGACGTCGAATGCCCCGCCATCTCGGACGAAACTGACGGTCCGGCTCGAGATCCGCCCGTCGGGGGCGACCAACTCCAGCCGCAGGGCGTGTGCGCCCGCCTCGACTAATGCCGGGTCGAGATCCACGCGCCAGCCATCTGCGACGCGCAGCATCTCGCCGGCCCGCTCGCCGTCGAGCGTCCATCGCGCCTCCACGGCCGCTCCCTCGCCGGCCACCGTCCAGCGGAGCGGGTCGTCGGCCGCGAAGACCGCGCCGTCGGCGGGCGTGACGCCCATCGGAATGAAAGGCGACCGCGGTGGGATCGGCTTCTCCAGCAGCGCCGTCATCTCACCATCCACGTACTGATGGCACACCCGGAGCACGCCATCTTTGATTGAGACGATCCCGAAGCCGGGGCGCTTGCCGAAGGTGCTTCCGCCCATCACCACGTCGAATCCTTCGATCTGCCACGCGCGAGCATTGTGTCCATGCCCCACCAGCATCAGCACCACGTTGCGCGTCTGCAGCAGGTCGAGGAGCCGCGCTCGATCGTATGCCCCGGCAAACTCCCGACCATCGAGCGCATGGTGCCCGAAGAACACCACAGGTTGCTCAGCAGGCGTCCGCGCGAACTCCTCCGCGAGCCAGCGGATGCCCTCCTCGGCGATCGATGGCCGCGGATCCTGCGGCGTGGCGGTGTCCCAGCCGATGAACTTCACGCCCGCTTGCTCGAATGCGTAGAAGGCGTTTCCGTGGAGGTCGCGCAGTGCGGGGCGCGCGCAGCGCCAGGTATTGTCGTGATTGCCGAGTTGGTGGTAGACAGGCGGCGTGATCTCATCCCACAGGCCGAGGTACTGCTCCCACCATCCCCTGCCACCGCTGAACTCGTTGAGATCGCCCGTCGAGAGTATGAGGCTCGGCGCCGCGGCGGTCATGTCGTAAGGAGCAAGTTCGATCGGACCTTCAATGAGCGTCGCCAGCGTTTCCTCTGTCTGTGCGATGGCATGAGGCGCGTGGAAATCGGACAGATGCAGGAATGTGAGATCCTCCGCCATCGCCCGCGGAGCGGCGGCGAAGCAGGCGGCGCAGAGCAGTGTGGGGGCCATCAGGTGTACGAATCTCATCAGCGCTCCTCCGAGGCTCATTCTCGGTGTGTTCCGAAAGCTGCGGAAAACTTTCGAGTTGCAGAAGTGTGAGCAGGCGGGGTAATCCTCGTACCAAACGACCCGCCCACGCCTCACGAAAGCTCGCCCGCCAGTGCCACCAGCGCGTTCAGGATCTTCTCGCCCGCGCCCCGGGGTAGACATGTGCGACTCAAATCCGATGGGTCTTCGGGGTAAGCCTCGACGCCGTAGCCGCCCTCGGCGTATGCCTCTCGCGTCGGGATATACCCGGGCCACCCGTTCGCGTAGCCGATGAGCGTCGCCAACTCGGCATCCACGCGGTCACGAAAGCGCAACTGGAACTCCACGAAATACTCCCCCGGAACCACACCCACCAGCAGCGGCCCTATGCGCAGGCACGACACCTCGACCGGCACCTGCAGCGACGGATCCATCCGGTTGGCGAATGTCAGCGTGCGCGATGATGCCCCGAGGGCCGGTTCCGTGACTGGCTGAGCCTCCTTGCTCAGCATCACAACCGCGCGACCAAGCTCGGTTCCGATGGCTTCGGTGGCCTCGCGGCCGGAGCGCATGCACATGCGTGGGTGCACGTTGCCGGCGGCGCCGTTGAGAAAGACGGAGGTCGCAGTGGAGAGCGATGCATCGACAACCGAGCGCGCAACGCCGGGATAGTCGGCGCTGAAACACAGATTGCCTGCCCCGAGAGTGAGAGCGTGTGCCGTGTAGTGAAACGCGATTGCGATGGGCTCCCCGGTCTCATTATCCGCACGCAAAACTGTCACGTCCGGATCAACGGGGCTTTCGTCAACGCCGGCCTCGTACTCTTTGATCATCCGCATGCGGCCGTCGACGCCGACCGCCCGGCGATTGTGATTGAGCGCCAGCGGAGCGCGAGCGACGCTGAGAGTGACCGGGGAGAGGGCATCATGGGCCCGGATGATCGCATCAGCGACCGCCTCGACCATCTCGTCAACCCACGGATCATCGGGGGAGCCGCCGAAGAGGTAAAGCGTGTCGGGTCCCGAGTGAGTGTGACTGCATGCGAGCACGATCCCGGGGCCGGCGATGTCGGGTCTCGCCTCCGCTACGCGCTCACGGATGCGGCTGGTCTCGCGGTGGCGGATTCCGGGCAGGTCGAGGCCGCAGAGGCTCAGATGCTGTTGGCCGTCCGAGAGTGCCAGCACACGGGCTTCGAGGCGGTCGTGCGTGCCCTCCGCGACACGCGGCCGCATCTGATCGCCACTGCGATCGGGGAAGCACGCGATGATCTCCCCGGGGGGCGGAGTGAGGTCGGCGATGGCAGTGCCTGCGGTCAGCGGCATTCGGCGTTCGTCCTCAGAAGTGCACTTTCCCGATCTTCAGGCGGCTGGTGCGCTGCAGATCGGCCATCAGCATCGCCGTCGCGATGGAGTAAAGCTTCGATGCGCTGCTGTCGGCGCGGGAGGTGAGCACGACCGGCGCCGAGGCTCCGACCAGTACGCCCGCCACCCGGCCCTGCGCGAGATACACGAAACTTTTCGCGAGGATATTGCCCGCCTCGATGCCCGGCACAAGCAGCACATCGGCATTGCCCGCGACAACGCCGGGAATGCGCTTGACCTCCGCGGCCAACTCAGAGACGGCGTTGTCCAGTGCGAAGGGGCCGTCGATCTCGCAGCACGGGAACTGCCTCCGCTCACTCATCTTCGAGAGCACCGCCGCATCGACCGTCGCCTGCATCTGCGGATTCACAAGCTCGGTGGCCGCCAGTACACCGACCTTCGGGCTCTCCACCCCAAGAAGTTGCGCGAGGTAGACGGCGTTGAGGATGATGTCGGCTTTCTGCACAAGATCAGGCGCGATGTTCATCGCCCCGTCGGTGACGAGGGTCAGCCGCCCAAGGTGCGTGGTTTCAAGGATGAAGACGTGACTCATCACATGCCCTGAGCGCAGGCCCGTCTCTTTGTCCAGCACCGCGCGGAGGAAGTCGTCGGTGTGAATCTGCCCCTTCATGAGGATGTCGGCGTTGCCTGAGGAGACAAGCTCAGTCGCGGTGGATGCGGCCTCGAGGTCACTGTCGGCGTGGACGACGGACACGTCCGAGAGGTCGAGTTCGGCCCTCTCCGCGGCGGCGACAACCGCATCACGGTCGCCCACGAGGATCGCCTCGGAAATCCCCCACTCCGACGCCTTCGCGACCGCCTCGAGTATGCTCTCATGCTCGGCAACCGCCACTGCGACCTTCTTCGCAGGCCGGGTCCGCACCGCCTCGACTATGTCGTCGAGCGTTTCAATCATCAACGCGACACCTCCGGTCAAAGCTTGTCAGGCGCTTCGTGACCCGGCGATTGCTCTCCGGGCGATGCTCTCAACTCCGGAAGAATGACCCAGGGACAGAGGATGGTCGTCACATCGGCCGGCCAGCGGCGATCACTGTCGCGCGTTGGGGCGCGCGGGCGTCAGGCCTCTGACCGCTCGCCCGCCAGTTCCAGCAGCCGCGCCCGCACCTCCACCACGGCGTCGGGCGGCGTTGACGCCCCGGCCGTGATGCCGACGGTCTCAACACCCTCCAGCCAGTCTCCCCGAAGCTCGTCCGCCGTCTCAATATGTTCGGTCCGGGTGCCGGTCGCGCGGCAGATCTGCGCCAGGCGATTCGTGTTCGCGCTGTGATGGCCGCCGATCACCAGCATCAGATCGACCTCCTCCGCAACGCCCAGCGACGCCTTCTGCCGCTTCGAGGTGGCGTCGCAGATCGTGTTCGCAACACGAAGCTCTCCGATCTGCGGCAGCAGAGCCATCACCAACTGCTGCAGCTTGTCCAGCCGCTGAGTGGTCTGGCAGACGACCGCCACGCGATCGGAGGTCGCAATTCCGTCAAGCTCGCCAGCATCCTCCACGATCACCGCGCGCCCGCCTGCGTGTGCGACGATGGCCTGCGCCTCCGGGTGCTCGCGTTCGCCCAGCACCAGCACCTGGTAGTCGTCCTCGGCGAACCGCGCCGCCGCCTGCTGCACGCGCCGCACGAAGGGGCAGGTCGCATCGATCAGATCCATGTCACGCTCACGAGCCGCCTCGTAGACGGCCGGGCCGGCTCCGTGCGCGCGAATCAGGGCCGCCGATCCGGCCGGCACATCCTCAATCGCTTCCACCACGCGCATTCCCCGCGCCTCGAGGTCCTCGACCACCTGCCGGTTGTGAATCAGAGGCCCGAGGCAGGCCACCTCGGGATGCTTTTCCGTCGCCTCATTTGCAAGCTGCAGGGCACGTTTGACGCCGAAGCAGAAGCCCGCCTCCTCCACTCCGACGATCGTGAGATCATTCATCTCTCGCGCTCCACCACCAGTTGGGCCATCGACCGCCAGAACTTCACCTGCGCCGGGAGCCGAGCCGCAATTTCCATCGCATGATCCGCCAGCCGACGCGCCTCCTGCTGCGCCCCCTCAAGGCCGATCGCATCCGGATACGTCTGCTTCCCCGCGTCCGCGTCGGCCCCCGTCGGCTTGCCCAGCACGTCCTCATCGCCGACCACGTCAAGTATGTCATCCGTCACCTGGAAGAGAAGCCCCAGCGTCATCCCGTAGTCGGAGATCGCGTCAAGGTGCTCCTCACTCGCCCCGGCCAGGATCGCTCCGGTCCGGCATGAAGCGCAGATGAGCTTGGCCGTCTTGTTCTCGTGGATGAAGCGCAGCAACTCCAGGTCCGGCGGCAGTTCCTCGCTGATAATATCCGCCTGCTCGCCGCCGATGAGCCCGCCCCCCCCAGTGAAACGGGCGAACTCCTCCACGACCCGCAGCGTCCGCGCCGGGTCGCAGACGCGTCGCAGTGACGCGATCTGCTCGAACGAGGCGATGATCAGCGCATCGGCCGCCAGCAGCGCCGTGTGCTCGTCGAATGCGATGTGACACGATGCGCGACCACGCCGCAGGTCGCTGTCGTCGATGCAGGGGAGGTCGTCGTGGATCAGCGTGGCCGCGTGAAGCATCTCAAAGGCGCACGCCGCCGGCATCACCGTCTCCGGCGACAGGCCGAAGGTTGCCGCCGACCGCATCACGAGGACGCCGCGCAGGCGCTTGCCGCCCCGCAGACTGTGCCGCATCGCCTCCTCCAGCGCCCCGGCCCGCCGATCGCACGCGGGAATGCATTCGGGAAGCACCCCGTCCAACACCGCGGCATCGCGCGCCAGCACCTCGCGCGCCACCGATCCCCCGGCCTGTGTCCGTTCAGTGGTCAGTTCCGCTCATTCCTTCTTCTCAATCGTCGTCGCCGGACGCGCTGGTGGCATCGTCGGTGCCCACGATCACGCGCCTCGGTGACGGCGGTTCGACTATCTGAGTGCTCTTGATCTCTTCCTCGACCAGCCTGTCATTATGATAGGTTCGGTGCTTGACCCGCAGTTCCTTGCCCGGAACTCCCTCCGAGGCGACCCGCGTCTCCCCGCGCGGAACATTGACCGAGTGGACCTTCTCCACCTCCGGCTCCACATCCACCGTCTCGGAGACCTCAGTCACCGTCTTCACCGTGATCCCGGCCATCGCCGGAGTGATCTTCACCTTATCACCCGGATGGATGGTCGCGCCCCTCGTCTGAGGATTCAGCCGGTAGAACGCATCGATCGTCATCCCGTGGGCCGCGGCGATCTTCTCAGGATAGTCGCCCGACTTCACCGTGTACGTCTCCGCCTCAGTGCTGGTGGTTGCCAGCGCCTTCACCGCCTCGGACAACTCCGCCAGGACCGTGTCCGCCGGCGCCTGCTTTTCCACGATCTTGACGTCCTCAAGGAACGTAGACTCGATCGGCTTCTCATCACTCGGCACGTACTGCCTCTTGATCCTCGTCAATACGTCCGTGGCGAAGGTCTCGCTGGGAAGGTTCACCGTGTCATTGCCGTCCACCTTGATGGTCCACGCGGAGACCTGCACCGTCACCCCGTGTTCCTGAAGCCGCTTCACCGCCTCGGGAATGTTGAGCACCTCTCTGTCCTCCACAGGCCACGACTCGTCCTCCCACTGCTGCTCGAGACTCGCGTTCCCGGGAAGCTCTCCCTTGCCCTCCGCCAGCAACTGCTCATGTACGCGCTCCGCGGCGTCCTGATCGTTCACGAGGCACACGAGATCGCCGTCAATCCTGATCGCCCTTGCAAACTCCTGCCTGCCTCCCGCGATCAGCATGACGGCGAGTACGACAACGGCGAGAAGCAGCACCACCGTGGTTGTCCGGTAGAAACGCAGTTGCCCCGCGACATCATTGCTGCGACGCGCGTTCCGATGTTCCGATGTCAACGATCCTCGCCCCTTCGTATTCCCCGCCCTGGCCTCCGCCTCCACCTCATCTTCATATGATAATGACTCCACCAACGGCCGCCGCGGGCGACGGCCGTCGGAGGTTGCTCAAGCTCATCTTCCGGTCTCACGGAAGCGATCTCAGCGGTTCGCCGCGACCAGCTTCTCGCGCAGCAGTTCGGCCGCCCGCTCTATCTGCTGATCGTGCCACTCCTGCACCGTCGGGCGCTCCTCGCGATTCTCGGGCGGGTCGGGGAAGCGAACGTCCGGGTGCACCCCGCGCTGGCCATCCTCATCTTCCTTGGAGATGTCGTGCTTGTCCGGCGTGAGATAGACCGCGGTCGTCAGCACCATGGCGGACCCGTCGTCCAGTTCGATCACCGTCTGAACCTTCGCCTTCCCGTAGCTCGGGTGGCCCGCGATCGTGGCGCGACCGGTGTCCTGCAACGCGCCTGCGACGATCTCCGAGGCGCTTGCACTGCCCCCGTCGATCAGCACGACCATCGGAATGTCCTCTTCGAGCACGATTCCGGGGCGAGCGTAGAGCGGCTCAGGCTCCCCGTTGCGGTCGCGGATCCACGTGATCGGCGTCTCGTCGAGGAACAGGCTGCCGACGCCCACCGCCTGGTCGAGCATCCCGCCCGGATCGCTGGACAGATCGAAGAGCAGCGCCTCCATCCCGTCCTTTTTCAGCGCATTCAGCGCCTCCTGGACCTTCTCCTCGGCAAGGTGATTGAATGAACGCAGCCAGATGTACCCGATCTTGTTCTCCTCATCGAGCATCTTGAACTCCAGGATCGGGAATTCCACGCGACCGCGCGTGATCGTGACGTCGCTGATCTCCTCGTCACCCTCGTGACGGACGTTAAGCGTCACATCCGTCCCGCCCTCGCCGCGGATCAGGTTCACCACCTCATGCAGGCTCATTCCGCGGACCGAGTTGCCATCCACTCCGACGATCACATCCCCCGAGTAAAGCGCGGCCTCTGCAGCCGGCCCCTCCGGGATCACCCGCAGTACGACAACCTCTTCCTCACCGGTCTCCTCATTCTCCTCCATCACAAGCTCCGCGCCAATCCCTTCGAAAAGCCCGGTCGATTGTGCCTGAAACTCCTCGTACTCATCAGGCGTCATGAAGCGGCTGTAGGGGTCGCCAAGCGACTTGAGCATCCCCTGGATCGCCCCGTAGCTCAGCTCCTCCCGGGACATCTCCTCGGGATACACGAAGTTCTCGATGATCCGCTGCCGCGCGCGCCAGAACGTCTTCAGCGGCGTCAGACTCGTGGCGCCGGGGATGTCGTCGCTGCCGTCCTTCACGTCGTACGTCCCGGGCACTATCTGCGCCATCTGCACGAGTGCGGGGACGAACCCGCCGCTGGTCACCACGTGCGCGGTGAACATCCCCGCGGCGAACACGGTCAACGCGCCGAGCGTGATCGCGGCCACCAGGCTGAGTGATCTGACTGACTTTGCTGTCTTCACGGTGCCATTCCTCACATAGCCGACATAAGTGCGCGTGCGCAGCCTCTGTGATGTGCATGAAAAACCTTACCGCATCGGATCGACGGGCGTGCCGTTGCGGTAGACCATCCAGTGGACGTGATTGCCTGTTGACAACCCGGTGGTCCCCACCCCGGCGATTGTCTGCCCGGCGGTGACCACCTGCCCGACACTGACGTATATGCTGGAGCAGTGACCGTAGGAGGTGGACCAGCCGCTCCCGTGATCGATGATCACTGTCCTGCCCGTGGCGCCCATCCAGCCGGCGCGGAGGACCTTCCCGTCATCGCAGGCCCGGATCGGCGTCCCGGAGGGCGCGGCGATGTCCACGCCGTTGTGAAACTTCCGAATCCTGTAGATCGGGTGCGTCCGGTAGCCGTAGCGACTCGTGATGCGCCCGCTCACCGGCAGTGAGTAGCGCCCGCTGCTCGTCCCGCCGTAGCCGCCGCTGCGCGTCTCCTCGCGGATCAGTGCCCCCAGACGCTTCTCCGCCGCGTCCAGTTCGGCCAACATCTTCTCCGCGGCCGCCTGATCGCGCGCATACTTCGACACGAGGGCCTCGGCCTCTGACTCCGCCGCCTCCGCGATTCGTTTCTGCCGATCGGCCTCCTGAGTAAGCTGAGCGACCTCGGCCTGCTTCACCTCAAGCTCGGCCCGCTGGCGCTGCAGCTTCGCTTCCGTCTCGACCAGCCACGTAAGAAGGTTTTGATCCTGCTCCGCCATCAGCCGCGAGAACTCGGCGCGATTCGTGAAGTCCTCGAAGCTCGTGGCGTTGAGTACTACCTCGAGGTACGACGGCTGCCCGGCCTCGTAAAGGGCCACCAGCCGCTCGGACATCGCTTCCTGGTGGCCGGCAAGCTCCTCCTCGGTCTGCGCCAGGTCGGTCTTGATCTGCCGAAGCACAGCCCGCACTTCTTCGAGTTGCCGGCGCACCCGGGCCGCCTCGTCGCGCGCCTGCTGCGCCCTGTTTCGCGCGCTCGCAAGCTCCGACTGCGCCTCAGCTTTGTCCTCACGGATCTCCTTGAGGCGGCTCTCGGTGGCCTGCTGACGGCTGATCACATCGCGCAGTCGCTGCCGGATGCTCTGGGCCTGCACATCACCATGGTGGATCACGCCCGGCAGCAGCAGGCCGGCGATCACGAAGATCGCGGTCACCACGACTGCTCTCGCGCGCATCGCATCACGTCTCCATGGGTGTCGCCAGGCCGATGCTATATGGTTGCGGATCAGGGCTGCCGTTGGCCGTCCGGAGGGGCCGCCTGAGGTTCCAGCGTCGTTTGCTGGAGCCGAACTCGGCCCGCGGATCGCCGCTGCCCTCGTATTGTGCTCAATACCCGAACGGCCGGGCCGGCTTCGCCGCTCGCAAACGGCACTCGCGGCTCAGGGCGGCCCCTCCAGCGACCACGATCGTCGTATTCAGTCCTACCTGAGCGGATTGACGGTGCTGCCGTTGCGGTAGACGGTCCAGTGCAGGTGAGGCCCGGTGGACCACCCGGTGCTGCCGACTGCCGCGATCGTCTGCCCGCGACTGACCACCTGCCCGCGACTGACGTTGATGCGCGAGCAGTGCCCGTACATCGTGGACCAGCCGCTGCCGTGATCTATGACGACTGTGCGCCCGTACGCGTTCTTCCATCCCGCGAATATCACCTTGCCGGCATCGGAGGCCTTGATCGGCGTACCGGATGGTGCGGCAATGTCCACGCCGTTGTGAAAGCGTCGCGTCTTGAGAATCGGGTGGATCCGCCAGCCGTAGCGGCTGCTGATTCGGCCGCCGCATGGTTGCAGCAGGTTCCCCGCGCATGTGCCGGAGTACCCGCCACCGCGGGTGCTCGAGCTTCCCTGTCGGCGAATAAGCGCCTGAATCTCGTTCTCGGCTGCCTGCATCGCCGCGTAGTCCCGCTCCGCGGCCTTGCGGTCATTGCGGTACTTTTCGACCAGCGCCTCTGCCTCGCGCTCCGACTTCTCCGCCTCGGCCTTCGCGGCGCTGGCCTCCTGCTCCAGCGCCTTTGCCTCAGCGTGCGCGACTTCCATTGTCGCCCGCTGTTGCTTGAGCTTCTCCTCGGTCTCGACCAGCGCGTCGAGAAGCTCCTGGTCCTTGCTGGCGATGACTCGTGAAAACTCGGCGCGGTTCGTGAAGTCCTCGAAGCTCGTTGCGTTCAGCACAACCTCGAGGTAGGACGGCTGCCCTGTCTGATAGAGCGCCAGGAGGCGCTCGGACATCGCGTCCTGGTGCTGGTCGAGTTCCTCTTCTGTCTCTGCGAGGTCCTCTTTGACGCCACGGAGAATCTCGCGGACTTCTTTGAGATTCTGCTCGGCCCGCGCCGCCCTGTCACGCGCCTGCTGGGCGCTGTTACGCGCGTTCGAAAGCTCCGACGCGGCCTCTGACTGGTTCTCCTTGATCGCGGCAAGCCGGTTCTCCACCTCGCGCTGCTTGTTGCGGATATTCTGCAGGCGCTGACTGTAGCTCTGCGCCTCGATCGTGTCGGTGCCGGGGATCAGCAGCAGGCCGGCCGCCACCACAAGGGCGGTAAAAAGCGCTGTCATGGTCCTGTGCATGTTCGGAAGATCACCTCTGCACGCCTTGAACGTTGCTGCGAAAAAACTGCTGTCGATGCTTCGTTGAAAAACGCCCGAAAGGCCGGCACAAATGCCGTTGCCGTTCGCTGTCGTTTGCCGCCGTTGGCCGGAGTGCGCTGCCTTTGGCTGCCGTTAGACGTGTCTCAGATAGCTGTGCAGGCCGATCACGCTTCCCAGCACTCCAAACACGATCCCGGTGACAAGCGTGCCCAGTCCGAAAACCACTGCAAACTGCGTGCTGTAGATAAGCTCAAGGAAGCCCAGGTGTTGTGAGACGTAGGCATGCACCCACGAGTAGGATGCCAGCACCAGCACCGTCGAGAGAGCCCCGCCCGCCAATCCATGGAACGCGCCCTCAAGGATGAAAGGCAGGCGTATGAACGAGTTAGTCGCGCCGACAAGCTGCATGATGCGAATCTCGCGCCGCCGCGCGTAGATCGTCAGCCTGATCGTCGTGCTCACTATCAGCAGCGTCGCGGCGCCCATCAGCACCGCCGCGACGACGCCCGCGATCTTGATCCCGCGCGCGAGTGTCAGCAGCTTCCCGGTTATCTGCTCTCTGTACCTGACTTTTGCGACGCCGTCAATGTTCCCGGCGGCGGTCGCGATCGCCGACATATCCTGCGGATTCTTCGGCTGCACGATGACCGCGTTCGGCAGCGGATTCTCCGGCAGCGTCGCCTTCAGTGTCTCAAGGTCGAGACCAAGCGTGTCCGCCTGGTCTTTCAGCGCCTCTTCCTTCGGGTACGAGCGAATCTCCTCGACCCGCATGTCCTTCCACAGTTCGGTCTCCACCGCGCCCGCGTCGGCGTCCTCCTCAAGCTCCACGGTGATGTTGGCCTTCCGAGCCTCGACATCCGCCATGTGCTCGAGGTTGATCGTGGCGAGAAAAAACGTGCTCAGGATCAGCAGCGCCACGGTCATGTTCGAACTGGTGGCAAGGCTCATCAGCCCGTTGCGGCGGATCGACGTCCATGCCGTCTGCAGCAAGAACTCCAGGACATTAAGGTTCATCGTACCCGCCGCCTCCCCGGGCGTCGCGCACGATGGTGCCGCCCACCAGGCTCACGACCCGCTTGCGCATCCCGTCCACGATCGCCCGGTCGTGCGTCGCGCACAGGACCGTGGTGCCGCGGTCGGCGATGTTCGTCAGAAGCTGCATGATCTCCCACGAGATGTCCGGGTCGAGGTTCCCCGTGGGCTCGTCGGCGACAAGGATCGACGGGTTGTTCACCAGCGCGCGAGCGATCGACACCCGCTGCTGCTCCCCGCCGGAAAGCTCGTTCGGGAACGACTGCTCCTTCTCCTGAAGGCCCACAAGCTCCAGCGCAAGCGGCACCTTGCGGTATTTCTCCCGCCGCGAGGCGCCGACGACCTCCAGCGCGAAGGCCACGTTCTCCCATACGTTGCGATCGGGCAGCAGGCGGAAGTCCTGGAAGACCACGCCCACGTTGCGTCGCAGGTACGGCACGCGCTCCCGCGGCAGGTTCGCCACGTCCTGCCCGGCGATGATCACACTGCCCTCCGTCGGTGTAAGCTCCCGGTAGATCAGGTGAAGCAGCGTGGACTTTCCGCTGCCGGACGCGCCGACGAGAAAGGCGAACTCGCCCCGGTCGATCTGCAGGTCAATTCCTGAGAGGGCTCGCGTGCCGTCCGGGTAGACGAGCGAGACCCCCTGAACGTGGATCATATCCCACGATCCCCGTTGTTCGATGATGAGTGCATGTGAACTCCCTCAGGCAGTGATAATCGAGAGAGAAGTATACAGTACAACACGTGGCGAAGACAACCTTCTGAAGGCCTCACCGCATCGGTGAAGATGCGCGTACTCCGGTGCATGCGGGTCGCAGCGTGGCATGGCCATCGTTCAGGGAGACGAACTGCGTGGACGATGAGTTCACCGGGCGCGCGGACGGTCGCTGGTCATGACCGGGAATGACGGACCACCGTGCGGAAAAAAGGGGCCCGCATGCCGGTCGCGGGCCCCTCAGGATCGTGCTTTGTTGCGGCCTCGTCAGTCGTAGCAGAGCACCGTCGGATCTGTGATCTGCGGGATCGACTTCGCATGACCGTCCGCGTACGCCACGTTCATCTGCATGTTGTGGCGGTAGCGCATCGTGCCCACAGCGCCCGAATCGTTCATCGGGCGCGGATTCCCGTCGGCGTCAAACCCGAGATTGCCGTAACTCTCAGGCCACATGCCACTGGTCTCGATGATCATGATTTTCTCGGCGGGGTTCTTGATGAGGGAAAGCTTGCGGACGCCTGCGCTGAACTGCTTTGCCCAGAAGGGCCTGCCACCCATGGCGTCGCGAAGAACGTCACTGCCGGTGTCGTTAGGGCCCCAGTAGCTGATGTACCAGGTGCGGCCGTAGAAGCCCTCGGTGCCTGCGGGATAGCCGCTGCGGTAGCCCAGCGACCAGCTATCCGACGGGCACTCGAACATCTGGTGATTCTTCGTGTACGGCTCCAGCACGTCGAACATGAAAATGCGAGTGGTGCCGCCACGCATCGTGAAAGCGGGAAACTTCTCGTCGTAGTCCTGGACGTACATCATGATGCCAAGGCCGATCTGCTTCTGATTGCTCAAGCAACTCGTCTGGCGGGCCTTCTCGCGAGCACGCGCGAAAACGGGGAACAGGATCGCTGCCAGGATGGCAATGATCGCTATGACCACCAGCAGTTCGATCAGTGTGAAACCGCTTCTGCGAGTCATCATGCTTCACTCCTCCGTAGCATCTGTGCATACTCTCGCAGCATTCAAACACTGCCCGTTAAGCTTAATACTACGGTACGGCGTCTCGATGAGTCAAGTTCATCCACCTGTAAGACTCTGACACACTCCCCTGTCCCGGATAGGACCTATTGCGAGCCCTGGCGGAACGATCCCCGTACGCAAAAAGGGGCCCACATGCCGGTCGCGGGCCCCTCAGGATCGTGCTTTGTTGCGGCCTCGTCAGTCGTAGCAGAGCACCGTCGGATCTGTGATCTGCGGGATCGACTTCGCATGACCGTCCGCGTACGCCACGTTCATCTGCATGTTGTGGCGGTAGCGCATCGTGCCCACAGCGCCCGAATCGTTCATCGGGCGCGGATTCCCGTCGGCGTCAAACCCGAGATTGCCGTAACTCTCAGGCCACATGCCACTGGTCTCGATGATCATGATTTTCTCGGCGGGGTTCTTGATGAGGGAAAGCTTGCGGACGCCTGCGCTGAACTGCTTTGCCCAGAAGGGCCTGCCACCCATGGCGTCGCGAAGAACGTCACTGCCGGTGTCGTTAGGGCCCCAGTAGCTGATGTACCAGGTGCGGCCGTAGAAGCCCTCGGTGCCTGCGGGATAGCCGCTGCGGTAGCCCAGCGACCAGCTATCCGACGGGCACTCGAACATCTGGTGATTCTTCGTGTACGGCTCCAGCACGTCGAACATGAAAATGCGAGTGGTGCCGCCACGCATCGTGAAAGCGGGAAACTTCTCGTCGTAGTCCTGGACGTACATCATGATGCCAAGGCCGATCTGCTTCTGATTGCTCAAGCAGCTCGTCTGGCGCGCCTTCTCGCGAGCGCGGGCGAAAACCGGGAAGAGAATCGCCGCAAGTATCGCGATGATC
>JBNJEK010000008.1:0-39031 GCA_051745855.1 Armatimonadota bacterium | reverse complement strand
CTGTTTATCGCCTCATTCGCGCCGTCATACCTCGCTGCAATGCTCGGCTCGCACACCGACGGAGCCTGGAGCTTCTATCAACTCGCCGAGTTCGGCCTGACCAACTACACGCTCAGCCGCGCGCAGCAGGCCGGGATCATCGCCTCGCCCCTGGCCTCCACGCTGATCGTGCTGGCATTCTGGGCCGTGGTGGCGATCATCTTCCTGCGCTCCGGCTCACGATGGTCGATCGCCAATTCAACTGATGAGGGCGACGAGGCAGCACATACGGATCAACACAGGAGTGCGGCATCAGAATGAGAAGAGGTGGTGGAGACGCAGTGAATGAGGCCTCCCCGGACACTGAACGCTGGAGGCGCCGGTTCCGGATGCTGATGGTCGTTGTGCTTACATTGGCGGGCGTCGCACATGTCATGGCGACGCTGCAGCCCGCGTTCGTCGATGAGACATTCATTGTCCGCAATATTGAGAACTTCTTCTCGGAGCGCACGATAGTTCCGGCTTTCTTCTCGTATCCGACGCTCTACAGCTACCTCTCCGCGCCTTTCGCCGGTCTTTTTGTCGGCGGTATGGTGCTGTCGGGAATGCCGCCGGCGATCGGCGACTGGACCGCGGTCAGCTATTACGAACGGCTGTACGCCCTGTGGCCGCAGCGTCTTGTAGTGTTTCTGAGCTTCGCCCTCGCGTGTTTGCTGGTCTATCTGATTGTGCTCGAGCTGACGGAGCGCCGTTGGGCCGGGCTCCTCGGAGCTACGTTGCTCGCCACGGCACCGGGGTGCTTTCGGTACAGCGGGTTGGGTCTTCCCGACGTCCCGACGATGATGTTCGCGACTGCGGCGCTTCTTTTCGCCCTGCGGCTGGCACGAGGGGAGCGGCCTGAACGCAACGCCCTTCTGGCAGGACTGCTGGGTGGGCTGGCCGTGGCGACGAAGTACAACGCGGTTCTGCTGGCTCCACCGCTGATAGTCGCGGCGTGGGCGGCGGGGAATCGGTGGCGGCTCATCGCCAGCGTTGCCGGCGCGGCAGCGATCGGCTTTTTGATCGGCTCCCCGGCCTGGCTGATTGCGCCGGGCGAGTATCTCGAGGGCATGCGCTACGAAATGGGGCTTCAGCGACTGGGACTTCTCGGCACCGCCGGCGTCCCACTGCTTGGTCAACTTGAACTGACCGTCGAGTCTGATCCCCATCTGCTGATCATGTCTCTGGTTGGCGTGATCATCGTGCTCCATGGACGAGAACGCCGCTGGCAGGTGGCGGTGCTGCTGACGCTGGTGGCGGCAGCCTACGTCGTGGCCGCTCCGGGATCGAGACAGCGACTGCACTATCTTCTCCCGGCCTGGCCGGCGATGGCGGCACTTGGCGCGTGGGGTGTCGCGGTATCGGCGAAACGCACGAAAGTCTTTCTCGGCACGCTGGCGGTGGTCTCAGCCACGGTGGCATGCGGGCTGATCATGATCCAGGGATTCACGATGGCGGCTGTTCCGCAGAGCGAGCGAGTGGCAAGGACGTGGCTTCACAGGCACGTTGAGCCGATGACGCCGATCGCGCTCGACTGGGCATACGTGCCTGACCTGCTCGACCACGAGCAGTTGGCGGATCTCACTGCCGGCATCGAGACGGACTACGTTCAGCGCCTCTATTCGGGGCTGGTGCCCTACCGGACGGACCGCCCGCAATACACTCGCGACTTCCTTGAGACCGCGGAGGAGCAGTACATCGTCACCAGCAGCGGCTGCTACGAGCGCTTCTTTGACTTCGGCGTCTTCACCCGGAGGCCACCAGATCGCGAGAAGAGGGCGTACCCGGCCTGGGCGGCAAGAAAAGGCTTCTATGAGGACCTCTTCGCAGGCTATGCTGGCTGGAGGCCGGTGTACGACGTGTGGACCGGCAACGGCCCGCGCGTGGTGATCTTCGCGCGAGGTGAGGCGCTGGAAAAACACGGCGCGCGGCCGATGGAACTGCCCTGAGATACACCCTGCGGCGCGCGGCTCAAGGGCAGCCGCCGGCCACGGCCACGGTCGGCGCCGGGCTTCACTCATCGCTCCCGGGAGGAACGCGACTCAGACGTGGCAGGTCCAGCCGCCGTCGAGATCGATGATCGCGCCCGTCATGTAGCTGGACGCATCGGAGGCAAGGTACACCGCGAGGCCCTTGAGTTCGTCCGGGCGGCCGGGGCGGCCCAGCGGCACCTCCACTCGCATTGACTCCATGAAGTCCTCGTCTTCGAGCATCTCGGAGGTCATCTCGGTCTCGAACGTACCCGGACAGATGGCGTTGACCCTGATACCGCGCGCCCCGAACTCGAATGCGAGTGAGCGCGTAAGCTCGATGACCCCGCCTTTCGCCACACAGTATGCTGCGGACTGCTCGAAGGCGCTGTGGCCGGCGATGGAGGCGATGTTGATGATCCGCCCGCCGTCAGGCATCCGTGGGATCACATGCTTGGCCATCAAGAAGTAACCGTTGAGATCGACATCGAGGATCTTCTGCCAGTCGTCCAGCGTTGTCTCCACCACCGGCGTCTGAAAGTATATCCCGGCGTTGTTGAGCAGAATGTCGATGCCCCCAAAATCTCCGACCACCTCACCGACGGCCTGCTCAATCCGGCCCTCATCGGTGACGTCCACTTCGTAGAACCTGCTCTGGACGCCGCATTCACTCGCGATCTCCGCACAGGTTTCAGCCCCGTCGATCACGTCGAAGATCGCGATGTTCGCACCGAATTCGGCCAGCCCCTCGGCCATCGCGCGCCCCAGTCCCCGCGCCGCTCCGGTGACGATCGCTGTTTCGTCTGTCAGGTCAAACATGTCACATCAACCCCTCGTTCTCATGTTGCATCGCTCAGTCGAAGGATTCGGGGCAGAGGCCATCGTCCCTGCCGACAGGGGGCGGACGCACCTGTGCAGGAATCGAGTGGGCCCACGTCGTAGTTCCTTTGATGGACACCGCCGGGAACAACCGGCCATTCATCTCCGGTGCACCCGAACGATATGGTCGGTTCACTTGACGTGTCGGCCACCGGCAAATAGGATGGCACGGATGGTCCGGTCGGAAACTACATATTACAGGTGAGGGTTAGCATGGCTAAGCCGCTCGACGTGACCGCCGAAGACTTCGAGGCTGAGGTGCTGGACGTAACAGACCGCCCCGTGCTCGTCGATTTCTGGTCGGAGACCTGCGGGCACTGCCTGACGCTCAATCCGCAATATGAGGCAGCCGCTGAGGAAAATGAGGACGTTAAGTTCGTGAAGGTCTCATTCCAGGACGCGAAGGAACTCTTCAAAGAGCACGGCGTGCGGGCCACGCCTACCCTCGTGCTGTTTTCCGACGGCGAGGAAATCGCCAGGACCGTGGGAGCGAAGCGGGCCGATGAACTGAACGGATGGCTGGCGGAGGAAACTTCGGACTGAGATGGCCAGCGAATCTCCGCGCCCGCCGTGGCGCGTTTACGATGGAGGAAACAGATGGCACAGGGCGATTTGACCTGTGACGTACATATTATCGGCGGTGGTCCCGCGGGATACACCGCCGCTATCTACGCAGCACGCTCGAACCTTAAGACGGTCGTTTCCACGCCAGCGGCGCTCTCAGGCATGATGGCGATGGCGCCGAGCGTGGGCAACTGGCCCGGTCAGGCCGAGCCTGCCCCGGGGCGGGAGATACTCGAACGGCTCTACCAGCACGCCCTGCAGGTTGGCGCCGAGGTGGTCGTGGAATCGGTCGCCGGCGTGAACTTCAGCGAGGAACGCGGGCTGCAGGTCTTCGGCGGCGCGCAACTGCATGTCGCGCAGGCGGTCATCGTGGCTACCGGGGCGTGGAATCCATCCGACAGAGTCGCGGGTGAGGATGAACTGCTTGGCAGAGGTGTCGCATACTGCGTCGCATGTGACGGCCCGCTCTTTGAGGGCGAGGACGTGATCGTCGCCGGCTGTGATGCCCACGCCGCCGAGGAGGCACTCGCGTTGAGCGAGATCGCTTCATCCGTCGTGGTCACAGCGCCCACTCCCACGCTGCCGATCGATGAACACCTGGTCGGCGCACTGGACGCTGCCGAGAACGTGGAGGTCCGCACAAACCTGCGTCTGCGGGAGATCGTGGGCGAGCAGGCGGTGGAGGGCGCGCGCTTCGAGCGCAGCGATGGCAATGAAGTGACCATCGAGACCACGGGTATCTTCATGTATTTGCGGGGCAACGCACCCGCCACGGAGTTTCTGATGGGATCGGTGGACCTCGATGAGCACGGATACATTATCACCAACGAGATGATGGAGGCCAGCTTCCCGGGAGTATTCGCCGCCGGCGACGTCCGAAAAAAACAGGTCAACCAGCAGGTGGTGGCCGCCGGAGAGGGCGCGATCGCGGCGCTTTCCGCCGAGCGCTTCATCAGGGGCGGCGAGGTTCGTAAGCAACGCGGCGCGGCGACCGAATAGCTTTGGGGGCGTCCGGGCACACAGAGATGCACGGGGTTGGAGGAGTGGACGATGATACTGATTGGCACAGAGCAGGGGATCGTTGCGTTTGACGAGGAGGGCAACGAGCGTTTCCGCGTGTTGCACGGCCGGGAGATCCGCCACGTCGCCGCTGACGCGGGAGGCCGCATACTCGCGATCGGCGATGAAAGTGAGATCGTAGCTGCGCCGTCGATGGCTGAGGCGGAGCGCGATGATGGCTGGATGACGCTGGGATCGCTGCCCGGCGCGCGAGCGAACTGCCTCGCGGAACTGGGCGGAATGCTATTCATCGGCGCGGAGGACGCGCGCATGTGGCGGATGCCGGCCAGGGGCGGGGATGCGGAGCGAATCGACAGCTTCGACACCGTCCCAACGCGAGATAAGTGGGACACGCCGTGGGGCGGACCGCCCGATGTGCGTAGTCTCGCGACCATCGCGGGCGATGCACCGGCGATCTACGCCGACATCCACGTCGGCTGGATCGTGCGCAGCCTCGACCTCGGAGAGACCTGGACGCAACTGAAGGACGGGCTGCACCGGGACGTGCATCGCGTCAACACTCACCGGCTTGCGCCGGACCGTGTGTACGCGGCCACCGCGCAGGGCTGCTTTCTCAGCGAGGACCGCGGAGAGAGTTGGGAGCAGCACCTTGCGCCCTTCGAACCGCGTAACTACCAGCGCTGCGTGATGCCGGACTACGACGACCCCGACCTTTTCCTGTGCACCGCATCGCTCGGCCCGCATCCCGAGGGTGACACGGGCTGCGAGGCGATGATCTTCAGGACCGAGGACAGGGGAGAGACGTGGCAGGCCGCGCATGAGGGACTCCCCGAACATTTCTATCACAACATCAACACTCACATGCTCGCGGCCTCTATCCAACGGCCCGGCGTGTTCGCATTTCATGACGCGGAAAAGAGCGTCTACCTCACAACCAACGCCGCTCTTGAGTGGCTGGAGATTGCGGCTGTCGAGAACGCACTGGCAGTGTTCACGCTCTGACGCAAAACGCAACGTAATCTGACCGGTCCCCGACAGACCGGATCATGAGACAACTGCGGGAGGAGAACACAATGGCGGACGAGACGACCAGCAACAACGATGATCAGCAGACAGACACGAACGCGGAGGCGTCCGAGGTAGAAGCGGCGGCGGCCGAAGAACGCATCATGTTCTTTGAGACCGGTCCGTGGGATGAGGCCGGGCTTGATGCCTCCGAGTGTGGCCTCGACAGTCCGGATTACCGCTCCACATTCAGCAGACTGCAGAACACACCCGATGAGCAGATCGAAGATCTGACCGTCGCGTCGCTCTTCATCGGCTCAGAGGTTGACGCCGAGCAGCTTGACCGCATGCCGAACCTGCGGCTGGTGTGCACGCGTTCAACGGGCTACGATCACATCGACCTTGACGCCTGCCGTGAGCGGGGCATCGTCGCGTGCAACGTCCCGGCCTACGCCGAGCACACAGTCGCGGAGCACACGTTCGGTCTGATGCTCGCACTCTCGCGCAAGATACTCAAGGCCTACGAACGCACCAAGCGCAGCGACTTCAGCCTCGAGGGCCTGTCGGGCTTCGACCTCAAGGGCAAGACGCTTGGCGTGGTGGGCGCGGGCGCCATCGGGCTGCGCGTGATCCGGATCGGTGTTGCGATGGGCATGGATGTGCTTGCCTATGATGTCAAGCCGCAGAGCCTGCTGGCCGATGTCATGCAGTTCGAGTACGCGTCTCTTGACGACGTCCTGTCCAAGTCCGATGTCATCTCTCTGCACGTCCCGCTGCTGCCCGCGACGCGGCATATGATCGATCGTGAGGCTCTGGGGAAGATGAAGAAGGGCGCGTTGCTCATCAACACCGCTCGCGGCGAACTCGTGGACACCGACGCCCTCCTCGAGGCGCTCTCCAGCGGTCAACTCGGCGGCGCGGGCCTCGACGTCATTGAGGGCGAGGAGCGCATCGGCGACGAGGCGCAGATGGCCGGGTCCGGAGCGCCGCGCGAGGACCTGGCGGTCGCCGTCCAGCGCTACGCGCTGCTCAACCGCGATGACGTCGTGCTGACGCCTCACATGGCGTTCTACTCGCGGGAAGCGCTGTTTCGGCTGATGGATGTCACATGCAACAACATACGCGCTTTCCTCGAGGGCGAGCCGCGGAACACCGTCACCTGAGTCACGCGGCGTTGAGATGAGAGGAGTGGTGGCATGTCCGAACTGAGCGCAGGCGATCGAGCGCAGGACTTCGAGCTTCCGACGGGGCCCGACGAGACCGTCAGCCTGTCGGGGGTGCTCTCGGGAAATCACTACGCGGTGGTGATCTTCTTCCCGGCCGTGTGGAGCAGGCCCTGCAGCAATGAAGCGTCCATCATCGAGGCGGTGGCCGACGAGATCCGCCGCCTCGGTGCGGAAATTGTCGGAATCGCCACGGACAACTACCCCGCCACGAGGGCATGGGCGGAAAAACTCGGACTGAGCTTCCCGATCGCCTCGGACTTTGAGCCAAAGGGCGCGGTCGCGAAACAGTGGGGCGTCTATCACGAGGCTGGGACGTGCAAGCGCGTGCAGTTCATCGTGGACAGCGACAGGGAGGTCGTCTTGTCGCACGTCGCGCCGATCGGGAAAAGCCCGGGCGCACAGGCGATCCTGAAGAAGCTCGAGGAGTTGAGTGCCCGTGGCTGAGATCGATATCGACATGGTCGAACTTGAGGATCCTGTGACCGAGGACGATCACATGCGTGGCGACCCGGACGCCCCGCTGACGCTGGTTGAATACGCCGACTACCAGTGCGAGGCGTGCATCGACGGGTTTCATGCGGTGGAGGACCTGATGAAGACGCATGCGGATAGGGTGAACGTGGTCTTCCGGCACTTCCCGCTGATGAGCTATCACCCGATGGCGATGCCGGGCGCGATGGCCGCCGAGGCGGCGGGCCGGCAGGGCACGTTCTGGGAGATGCACGCGAAGATCTTTGGCGCCGCCGGCGAGTTCGACGACGATGACCTCGTCCAGTGGGCCCGCGAACTCGAACTTGACATGGAGCAGTTTGAGGAAGATCGGCACAGCGACGAAATCGAGCAGCATATCCGCGAGATGCGGCTTGAGGGGGCACGCTCGGGTGTCAACGGCACCCCCACGTTCTTCCTCGACAACTGGCGGATCGACGTGTATCCGAATCACGAACACCTCGCAGCCTACGTCGATCACTTCTACGAGCATATGAATGAGTGACAGGGCAGACCCGCGACTGCGTGGCGCGGGTCTGCCCGATCCGATCACTCATCGGCCGCAAAGCGCAGCGCGTAGAGGTCGGCATCCTTCATCACGAAGCGGAGCCGCACCCGCACGCCCTCCCACCGGGGAAGTCGCGTCGTCCTGGGCCAGCCGACCTCAAGCTCAAGCCCGTCGCCGTAGATCTCCGGACAGTCCGCCAGGCTCATCCCCGGCAGGGGCCGGCCCTGCTCATCCTGCATCTCCACGCGGATCGACCCGGCCGCGGAGGTCGAGGCGTTCAGCACAAGACGCCCGCCCTCGAAGGTCAGCGGCTTGGTGACGAACTCCCCGCCCGCGTAGGGCGCATTGACGGACACGAAGCCGTCCGTGCGCACCGTCCCGCGAACCATCCTCGGCGCGGGGCGGCGGTAGTCCTCCATCCAGTAGATCGAGATCTCGCCCTCGCCCGTGGGGATGATCCCGCGCGTCACCATGTAACTGCGCTCCGTCCAGCGTTCCTCGCCGAGGCCCGGGCGGATGAACGCCTCCAGATGGCGGTGCCAGTGCAGGCCGTCGCGACTCGACATGAACACCCCCTCGGAAAGACCACCACTGGGCCAGTCCTCCACTACCCGCCGGTGCGGGATGAAGCGCTTCGGGAAGCCGATGAGCATCTCCGGCGCGCGGAAGTAGGGCACAACCGCGTTCGTGTAAAGGTCCTCGAGCGGCGCCTCGTCGAAGTCCAGTGATTGCGGATCGCTCCAGTTGATGAAATCATCCGAGCGTGACATGAAGATGTGGCGCACCGCCCCGATCCAGTTGCGACCGTAAAGACGGTACTCCCCGGCCTCCTCGTCCCAGAACGCGACGTTCTGACTGTCGAGCATCACCCGCCAGCTTTCTCCCTTGAAGACGGGCTCGCCGTCGTTGAGAACGCGCCAGTTCACGCCGTCCGCCGAGGTGAATGCGCACAGTGAGCGGAGCCGCTCACCGACATTCGGGCCGTAGCTGACGGCCTTGTAACGCTCGTTTTCGGGCACGCCCTCGCGGGTGTCGAGCGACGGGCAGAAGTTGTGTGCGCCGCGCTCCCCGGGCATCGTGTCATCCGAGAGCACGATGTTGTTCGCCGCGGAATCCTGATACTCGAAGATGCCCAGTTCGGGCCGCGTCCACTCAATTCCATCCGGGCTCTCGGCAATGCAGACGTAGGCAGTGCCATCTTCGTCGGGCCAGCCACGGTAGTACATCCGCCAGCCGTCCTCGAACGGGACGATCGCTGGATAGCCGCAGAGATAGCCCTCCCATGGACGGTCGAAAGTGAGCACGGTCTCCCGCGGCGTGGGGGAGTGCAGGCGAAGCGACACGCCCTCCATGTGGTCAATGAGGTGGTCGTCGGTGAAAAGCTGCAGGCGCGAGCCGATCTCGATCATCATTCTGCTCCCCGCTGGTCGTGATGGCTTTGCGGCAGGTTCGTTGTGCGGCGCGAGAGACCTGCAACTTTAATTGTTGCTCCGTGTTGCGGGCGCCCTCGCCCGCGCGTCGTCCGGTTCCGAACCGGACATCTCGCACCTCCGCGCGGAACTTATTGAGGCCCCTGATCCGTCCTACGGGCAGGGAGGGCCAACGCAGAGGGAGGTCTCACAATGCTTCGAAGACTGGTGCTGTGCGGGGCCGTGCTGCTCATCGCGACAACAGGAGCGCTTGCGGATGGCATTCTGATCCCTGGGCCACCGGAGCGCCCGGAGCCCGAGGCGCCCTACTTCACGATCAAGTATCACCATGTAGACGTGGAGATCCGCGACCAGGTCGCGACTACCACCATCGACCAGGTCTTCGTCAACGAATCGCGCCGTGAGCTTGAGGCCACCTATCTTTTCCCGCTGCCCCCGAACTCCGTCGTCCGTGACTTCGCGGTCCAGGCTGACGGTCAGCCGATGGAGACCCAGCTTCTCGAGGCAGATGAGGCGCAGGCCACGTACGAGGAGATCATGCGGCGTCGCAAGGACCCGGCGCTCTTCCAGTACGCGGGCAACAACACCTACCGCGCCCGCATTTACCCGATCCCCGCCGGTGGAGAGCGGCGCATCGAGATCACATACTCCGAGGTGCTCAGCCAGGACGCGGGCGTCGTCGAGTACATGTACCCGATGAGCACCGAGCAGTTCTCGACTGAGCCAGTCGCCGAGACCGTCTTCAACTGCACCATCGCCTCTACCGACCCGATCGCGAGCGTCTACTGTCCGACGCACGATGTCTCAGTCAGTCGGGAAGGGCGCCGGGATGCCCGGGTCTCCTACGAGGAGAACAACACCCGGCCGGACCGCGACCTGCAGCTTTACTACGCAATCTCCCAGGACGCCGTCGGCACTCACCTGCTCACATACAAGGAGCGCGGCGAGGACGGCTTCTTCATGCTCCTCGCGGCACCGGCGGTTGACGTTGAGACCGATGTGCTCCCCAAGAACATCGTTTTCGTCCTGGACCGCTCCGGCTCGATGAGTGGTGAGAAGATTGAGCAGGCGCGCGACGCGCTCACCTTTTGCGTGAACCAGCTTAACCCCGAGGACACCTTCGAGATCGTGACATTCTCCGACAACATCCGTTCCTTCGGTGAGAAGATGCAGAGGGCTGACGTGGCGACCGTCCGCGAGGCCCGATCTTTCATCAAAGAGATAGCGGCGGCTGGTTCCACCGACATTGATTCGGCGATGGAACTGGCGATGAAGCGCCGCTCCGACGACCGCCCGAATTACATCGCGATGCTCACCGATGGCCTCCCGACCGCGGGCGTCACTGATCTCGACCAGATCCTCACCAACGTGGAGGAGAGTCGCCAGGCGATGGAGCGCGCCTCCACACGCGTCTTCCTCTTCGGCGTCGGCTACGACGTGGACACCCACTTCCTTGACCGGATGGCCACCGGTAACGGCGGTGTCGCGACGTACGTCCGCCCGCAGGAAAGCATAGAAGCGAAAGTCTCAAGCTTCTACGCGAAGATATCCCGACCGATGCTCACCGACATCAGCGTGGATTTCGACTCGATCAATACATTCGACACATTCCCGCGCGAACTGCCCGACCTCTTCCACGGCTCGCAGATCGTCGCGCTCGGCCGCTACGAGGACCGCACGACCGGGCAGTGCGCCATCTCCCTGTCGGGACAGACGCCGGAGGGCTCCGAGGTATTCGAGATCGAGGCCGACTTCCCGAACCGCGCGACCTCCCGCGAGTACATCGCGCCGCTGTGGGCGGCGCGGAAGGTAGGCTGGCTGCTCGACGAGATCCGTCTGCATGGCGAGGACGAGGAACTTGTTGACGAGATCGTGCGCCTCGGCACCGAATACGGCATCCTGACCGAGTACACCTCGTTCCTTGCACTGGAGAGCGGGCAGATGACCCGGGAACAGGTCACCGATCGCCTTCGCGGTCCGCAGGGGCCGATGGGGCCCGCCGGGCCACTGGCAACCGAACGCATGGGCGGATATGCGATCTCCCAGCGTGATAACGCTCAGCTTATGCAGAGCGCGGCGAACGTCGCCGCGCAGAACACGTATCAGGACGCCGAGGGCAACTGGCAGCGTGTCGGCAACATCCGCAACGTCGGTCAGCGCGGCTTCATCCAGCAGGGCGAGCAGTGGATCGACAGCCGCCTTCGCGTGGGCGAGGAGGACGAGCTTGCACCCGATCTGCAGGTGCAGGCGTTCAGCGAGGCGCACTTCCAGATCTCGCGCGCATTCCCGGCCCTTAACTCGCAGCTTGCGGTCGCCGACAGCATCCGCGTCCTGATCAACGGACAGATCGTCGAGATCAGCGAGGAGGGAAAGACGTCGCTCACCGCCGCCGAACTGGAGGAACTCCAGCGGCCGACCGAGGCCGAAACCGGCGCTGCGCCGGCGCCCGCAGAGGGGGCGATGCTGAAAGAGGCGACGGTTCTCGAGCGCCTCTCGGAGATGCTGGCAGGAGTGTTCGCGGGCGTGCAGAAGTACATCTAATGGTGGAGGTCGGAGTTCCTGAGACCCACGCTCCCGGCCGCACGGCCGGGAGCCGTCCTTTAAGTCAGAGAGGAGTCATGCGATGCTGCCGATTGGGCCGCTGATGAAAGAACACCGGAAGATCGAGCGTATGGTCGCGCTGATTTCGAGCGAAGCTGACCGTCTTTCGGGCGACCCCGACGCGGATCCAGATCCGGAGTTCGTCTTCGATGCACTGATGTTCATGCGCGAGTACGCCGATGAGTGCCATCACGGCAAGGAGGAAGATATCCTCTTCGAGGAGCTTGAGGAGCGCGATCTTTCCGATGAGCACCAGGAGATCATGGAGCGGCTCATAGAGGATCACAAGCGGGGGCGGAAACTCGCAGACTCTCTCGAGGACGCGACTGCGCGATGGGAAGACGGTGAGAAAAACGCACGAGATGACATCATCGAGGCGCTCGCCGGCATGGGGGATCTGTACCCCGACCATATCGCGACCGAAGACGATGACTTCTTCATTCCCGTCATGGAGTACTTCTCGGACAAGGAGAAGGAGGACATGATGGAGGACATGTGGGACTTCGACCATGAACTGTTCACCGAGTTGTACGATGGCTGCATCACCGAATACGAGGATGATGCGCAGGATTGATGCAGGACTGTGTCGCGTGCCCTCGAATCCTGACACGTATGCTCACGCACGCCGAGCGGAGGCGGTGATGAGGTGGACAGAAGGGAGTTCGTCAGATACGTACTCGGCACCGCCAGCCTGGCGGGCATCGCAGTGATGACAGGCTGCAGTCGAGAGACACAGACAGCACCCGTCGCGATTGATCCGACGGAGGAAATCGACGGAGGAGGGGTTGGACAGATGGCTTTTGAGCTACCGGATCTGCCGTACGCAAAGGACGCGCTGGAGCCGTTCCTGGGGGAGCAAACGCTTACCCTGCATCATGACAAGCATCACCAGGGATACGTGGACGGGCTGAATGCGGCCGAGGAGAAGGCCGCGCAGGCTCGCGAGAGCGGGGACTTCAGCGCTATCCGCGCGATCAGCGACGCACAGGCCTTCAACTACTCTGGGCACCTGTTCCACTCGATCTTCTGGACCTGCATGAGCCCCGACGGCGGCGGTGAGCCCGATGGCCCGCTGGCCGAGCAGATCGGAAGCGATTTCGGCAGCTTCGCCGACTTCAAGGCCCACTTCCTCGCTGCCACCAACGCCGTGCAGGCCTCGGGCTGGGGCGTACTGGCGTGGCAGCCGCTCGGTGAAAAGCTCGTGATCCTGCAGGCTGAGAAGCATCAGAATCTCAGCGAGTGGGGGGCGCAGCCGATCATGGTGCTCGATGTGTGGGAGCACGCCTACTACCTCGACTACCAGAACCGGCGCAGCGAGTTCACCGAGGGCTTCTTCGACGTGATCAACTGGGAAGCCATCGCGGCGCGCTTCCGCCGCATCATGGAGTAAGCCGACGACCGTTCGCATCAACCGAGAGGGCCCCCGTCTGCCAGGGGCCCTCTTTGTGTGCGCACACGGCCTCTCTACTCCGCTGTTCTTCCGAGCCTGACGATGAGCACCACTGTCGCCAGCGTTCCGCCAAGCACAGCCGCAGCGAGCGCCGACAGCGCGAGATACTCTCCGACAGGAGGGGGGAGGTCATCCTTGAATGTCGAGAGTATCACCCAGCCCACCGCGGCGCCCACCATCCACGCCCCCACCGGCAGCAGCGCGTCGATGGCCGCCTCCCGCGCGTCCGCCCCCTCCGCTGTGAGCGCGCCCAGCATCGCTCCCGCGATCACAAGCAGCCCCGTGGTAAGCACCAGCGGTCCGCCCGTCGCAAGGGCCGTGACAACGCCGACCGGGCCTCCCAGGATCGCGCCGACGGCCGCACGAGCGATCGGAGCCGCGAAGATTCCGCGGTCGTCGGTCATCTCAGAAATCGTCTTCCATATCTCAGAACATCTGCTCCCTGCGCGAAATCTGCCACGCGGTACCGATCGATGCGATCGTCCCGCCGATGACGCCGGCGATCATCAGCGTCCCCCACGAGGGTGTCGGTCGGACGTTGTAGCGGTCGTGCGAGATAGTCATCATCACAAGGACCGCGCCCACGAGGTAGACCACCGCGCAGACCGTGCCGATCACCCCGCCCAGGACCGGATCGTCCGGTCGGGCGATCACGCCCGCGACGATACCGCCGAGGAATGCGGCGATAATCGCGCCGCCCACCGCGCCGTCGGTGGTGAACTGGCCGATGAGGTAGCCGATCGGCGCCGCGGCACAGACCACGATCGCCGCCACCCACATGCAGCGCTGCCACGAGCGATCTGAGGCCTCCTGCTCGGCCTTCAACTCATCGTAGCCGGGGCCGGCCCTGATGCTCTCATCGACGGGATCTCCGGGCTTCCAGCCGCAGCGACGGCACCGCTCATCGAAGGGCTGAAACTCATAGGAGCACTGCTCGCACCTGACGGGCTCATCGCCCCCGGCGATCTCCTCCCAGCCAGCCTGCTGGTACGACCTGTCCTCGGGCATGGTGGACCTCCAGGCACCCCGTCCGTCCGCTACAATCCAATCTCCGTTCCCTCTGTGCCCTCCTCGGCCTGCGGCTCCTCGTCCTCGATCAACGCTTCAAGGTCCCCGAGTTCGCTCACGCCGCTGAGCATCAGCAGCGCTTTCTCCATCGCCATGTCAAATCCGGCGTGGAAGCCGTCGCCAAAGCCGTCGGTGAAGCCCTTCCGGTAGCCCTTCGAGAATGCTTTGTCCTTCTTATCACTCATCGGTTATCCCTTTCAATACGCTCATCTGCGATCACACAGGCGCGTCCGGTAGTCGCCGCGCCAGCCGTACTCGGAGCGCTCTACCAGGCCGCTCCGCTCCGGGATCACGTAGCGCGCGAACCACTCCTCCATCATGCCGAAAAGTTCCTTGCGCACCTCCTGATACCCGGCGTCATCGGCGAGATTATCCCGCTCATCGGGGTCCTCGCTCAGGTGGAAGAGGTCGTCGGGCCCGTGTGAGTGCCGGTAGACGTACTTCCACTCCTCGGTGCGAATCATGCGCACCGGCCCATACTCGTCGAAGACGCAGATCTCCTCGGCAAGCTGCCTCTTCTCCCCGCGCAGGATCGGCATGAAGCTGCGGCCGGGGAGGTTCTGTCCGACCGGAATCTCGTAGCCGAGATAATCAAGTAACGTCGGCATGAAGTCATACGCCGAGAGCAGCGCGTCGCACTCGCCGACAGGGATCGCCCCCGGCTGGCTCATCAGCGCCGGCACGCGCACGGAGTTCTCGTACATATTCCGCGGCCACGTGCCGTTGCCCTTGCCCCAGAAGCCGTGGTGGCCGCACGAGAAGCCGTTGTCGGAGACGAAGAAGATCAGCGTGTCCTCGCGCAGGCCAAGTTCCTCGACGCGGTCGATGATCTGTCCGACGCCCGCGTCCATGGCCGTCACCGCTGCGAAGTAGCCCTTCAGCGCCTCACGGTTGCCAAGGTTGTTCTCAGTCAACGAAATCGCCCACGGGTGCATCTCTTCCTGCGGGCAGGAGTCGAACGCGCAGTCATCGTAGCTGTCCACGATTTCCTGAGGGTGATTGTTGATCCACGGGCTGTGCGGCGCAGTGTAGTGGACGGAGAGGTAGAACCTCTCGTCGTGATGGCGATCGATGTAGCCGAGCGCCTCTTCGGTGATCAGATCGGTCACATAGCCCTCGTCGGTGACGGCCTTCCCGTCGCGGACCATCGGCGGGTCGTAATACGCGGCGCCCCCGAGTTGATGAGCGTACCAGAAGTCGAATCCGTGCTGGGCGTGCAATGAGTCGCCCATGTGCCATTTGCCCGAGAGACCGCAGGAGTAGCCGTGGGCGGAGAGAACGTCGGTGTACGCGATTTCATCGGCGAGATACTCGGTTGCGCCGGGGCCGACGTTGCCCTCGTTGATCCACTCGTGAATCCCGTGCTGGCTTGGGATGCGCCCGGTCAGGAACGTCGCCCGGCTTGGCGAGCAGACCGGGGTGGCACAGAAGAAGTTGTCGAAACGCGTGCCGGTGGCTGCGAGGCGGTCGAGATTCGGCGTGCGAATCTCGTCATTTCCGTAGCATCCCGCGGCCCACGGGCCCTGATCGTCAGTCAGAATGAAGATCACGTTGGCGCGGTCTCGACCTTCGGCCTCGTGGCTCATTGAAGTGCCCTCCCGCGGGTGCTGATGAACCGTGGTGTTACCGCGCGCGACAGAAGTGGCACGCTTGACGCGTCCGCGATGTATACTGTATTGTGGCTTCGCACCGGTATTCGTCGGCTGCAACGCCATTCCCTCCCGCTCGAACCGCGCTCCGGGGCCGGCACATCGTCGCACCAGGGGCAGTGACGGCGCATCGAGCGACCCTCGTAACGATTATTCGCGCCCGAGCGCGCGCAGGGGACGGTCAGATGCAGGAGCAAATCAACGATCCCCGCTCTGCGGGAGTCACAGACGCCCGGTCGCAGCCATCCCGGGAGGTCCGCATCGTCACGATGCTCGTGCTGGGCATCGGGCTGACGTGGCTTGCCGGCTACTGGATCCGCCAGGGCGAGATCATTGCTCTCTCGGCGCAGATGACGGAGGCGGTCCCCTCGATTCCGGGACTGACCGCGCTCCTGCTGCTTGCCGCGCTCAACCCGCTGCTACGGCGCCTCCCGTGGGTCCGCGATCTCTCCGCAGGCGAGATCATCGTGGTCTACCTCTTCGTGACCGTCGGGACCTTCATGTATGCCTGCGGTGTGACCCGCTTTCTCATCGCGACGATCAGCGCCCCGTGGTATTACTCGACACCGGTCGCGCCAATCGACACGATCGCTCCGAATATCCCCGCATGGCTCTCGCCGCCCGAGGGCATCTACCATCGCTGGCTCTATGAGTCATCGCCGACCGGCGAAGTGCCGTGGGAGGTCTGGCGCGTGCCGGTGGCGGTCTGGAGCGGCTTCTTCCTGCTCTTCGGCGGGACGATGCTGTGCCTGATGATCCTTTTCGCCGAGCAGTGGATCGAGCATGAGCGCCTCGTCTTCCCCCTGGTGCGCCTGCCGCTTGAGGTACTCGGCGAAGAGGGCGGCATGCCGCTTTTCAAGAACCCCATCACCTGGATCGGCATCGCGCTGGCGACCGGCCTGAACTTCTACCTGATGACCCGCGCGGTCTTCTTCGGAGGGCCGCAGGGGACGCTCAACTTCGACCTTGCGTCCGGAATCACCGACTATCCATGGCGGTACATCCGCCCGCTGACGATGGATCTGCGCCCTGACCTGATCGGCCTCGGATACCTGATCTCCACCGAACTGTCCTTCTCAATCTGGTTCTTCTACCTTTTCCAGAAGGCGCAGGCGGTGACGATGGCCGCGGTTGGCTACCGTGTGGGCGGCATGCCTTTCGCCCAGGAACAGGGGATCGGCGCCTATCTCGTGCTCGGGATTGTGCTGCTGTGGAAGGCGCGGAAAGTCTTCCTGCACGCCTGGCAGGGCCTACTCGATCCGTCTTTGGCCGTCGGTGACAGATTCCCCTACCGCTGGGCTCTCATCGGTCTGATAGGCGGCTTTCTCGGCCTGGTGCTTTTCTTCGTTGCCGCAGGGATGAAGCTGTGGCTGGCGGTGGTGTACCTGCTGATCCTGCTGATCGTAGGCATGGTCTACGGCCGCCTGCGAGCCGAAACGGGCGTGCCAATCCTCTGGGCATTCCCCTACGGTCAGCAGCACAAAGTGCTGTGGAACTTCCTCGGGCATAGCGGGATCGTCCCCCGCACGGGCGATCTTCGCTCGCCGACTATCTTTGCGTTGATGGGCTTTTTGTCGCGCGGCTTCTTCCCGACCGTGTCCGGCTATCAAATCGAGGGACTGCACCTCGCTGAACGCACAGGTGTGACCGTCCGAAAGATGATCGTCACACTGCTGATCGCGGTCGTGCTTGGCTCTGCGTTCTCATTCGTCTTTCACCTCCAGCCCTACTATCAAGAGGGCGGAGTGGGTCTGCGGGGCGGCATCTGGGGCGCTTCGACTGCGCGCCAGGAGTTCAGACAGGTGCTCCGGGCCACCGATGCCCCGGCGCCACCCGACACGCCGCGCATCGTTGCGACAGTCGCCGGTGGCGGCCTCGTCGCGGCAATATCCGCCGCGCGCAACTACTGGTTCGGCTTCCCGCTCCACCCGATGGGATACGTTCTTGCGAGCGCTTTCGGGCATAAGCTCTGGGGGCCCTTCCTGATCGTGTGGATCTGCAAGACGGTGCTTCTGCGTTATGGCGGGAGTCAATCGTATCAGCGCGCGCTTCCAGGTTTCCTCGGATTCGCGATCGGACATTTTATCACCGCGGGCCTCATCTGGGGGTCCCTCGGCGCGGCGCTGGGCGGTCCGTTCCTGCGCTGGGGCGTGTGGTTCGGCTGACCAGCCGCTGATATCTCGCCTGCAGAGGTTGCACCGCGCCGCAGCGCCACCCGGCCTCGATAATTGAGCCGTGCCCGGACCTGAGAGGTCCTTTTCCCGGGCACGGCGCAGTACCGACTAAAGTTCTGGCGCTGCCGGGAAATCCAGCTCCGTCCCATGCACGTGGTTGAAGTAGTTCGACAGTGTCTTCTGCGCGATAATCGTGAGCACTTCCACCACGTTGCCATCCGTGTAGCCGGCATCACGGAATGCGGCCAGGTCTTCGTCATCGACGAAGCCCTTCGTCTCGACGACGCACAGGGTGAAGTCGATCAGCGCGGCGCGTTCCGGGTCGTCCGACTCACCGCGGCGTATCTGCAGCGTCTCTGCTTCGGTCATTCCGTGCTCCCGGCATTCCATCGTGTGGGCGCCGACACAGTAGTCACAGCCGTTGAACTGGCTGACTACCAGGCGGACGATCGACTGTTGGGTAACCGACAGGTCGCCGGTGTCGATGATCTTTCCCAGTTGGGTGTACGCGCGTAATCCGACGGGACTGTTCGCGAGGCCCTTGAAGAGGTTCGGGACCGAGCCGAACTCGTTTTCGGCCGCATCGTAGATCTGCTTCACGTGGCCGGAGGCTTCTTCGGGTTGCACTTCATTCAGTCGAGGCATGGGGGAGACGCTCCCTGAGAGCCGGTCTGAGTGCAAGGTCGTCGAGGAGGGATTCGATGCGCTCGCGAATCATCCCTGTCGCAATCTTCATCAGTCTGATGATCTATTGCTCCACGGCGGCCGCGCAGGTGACACTCGACTGGCCCGGGGGCGCGCTGTTGCTCGCGGAAAATGCGACGCTCGCCTCGCTCACCGAGGCAGCCTCGGGCCGAGAGTTCGCAGCGGCGGCGGCAGGATCCATCTGCGTCGCGCATGTAGGTGGCGAGGCCCGCGCCGCAAATGCAGCCGAGCCAACCGGTGACGGCTTCCGCCTGGGCTTCGACGGCGTGGACACGGTGCTGGAGTACACCGCGCAACCTGCAGACGACTGGCTGCTTCTCACGCTCCGATCGGTCTTCGGCGCGCGGCCTGAGAGGGTCACGCTGCGACTGCCGGTCGCGGCGAGTGAGCGCCTCGGGCGGAGGCTGAACATCTCGTGGGATGACGAAACCGCCGTCTGTCTGATGGCCGGCAACATGCAGGTCCGCTGCGGCGCCAGCATCTCCGATGACGTGCATCTTCTGACCTCCACCACGCAGGATGCCCCCGGCCCGGCCCTCGAGGGCGCCGCGCTCGCGTTGATCACATCTCCCACCGATCGCTTCAAGGCGATCGCGAGAGACGTCTCCCACGCCTGCGATCTGCCCACGAACGAAGATGCCTCCGAGACGCCGGTCAAGGACACCGACCTCGTTCGAGGCTCCTACTGGTTCATCGCGGTGACCCCGGACAACCAGGAGCAGATCATCGAGTTCTGCCACCGCGCGGGCATCGGCCAGGTGATGATGAACTCGGGCTCATGGTGCAAGACTGTCGGGCATTACACCTTCAAGGACAGCTACCCGAATGGTCAGGACGACCTGAAGGCGGTCGTCGATCGCTTCCACGACAACGGCATCCTGGTCGGGATGCACTGCTTCGTCTCCAAGGTCTCCAAGACCGACGCCTACGTCACTCCCGTCCCCGATCGCCGCTTCTGGGTGGATAAGCAGGACGTGCTCGCGGAGGACATCAGTGCTGACGCCACCAGGACCACCGTCGCCGGTGATCTGCGCGAGTGGGCCGGCAGCCCCGTCACCTCGCAGAGTTACTGGGAGGGCGGGATGGTCAAGCACCAGGAGTGCGTCATCGGCGACGAGATCATCAAGTACGAGGCCATCGGCCCGGAGGGTGAGTGGAACACGTTCCTCGGGTGCGAGCGCGGGGCGTGGGGGACTGCCGCGGCCGCGCACTCGGCGGGCGACGAGGTCCGGCACTACGGCGTTGACGGCTGCATCAACGGGTACATCATCGACCAGGAAACCGACCTCATGGATGAGGTCGCCGACCGAATCGCGGCGATCTTCGATTACTGCGGCTTCGACATGGTGTACTTCGATGGCGGTGAGGACGTCGATCGCAGGCGCTTTCACTACTACTCCTCGAACTTCCAGCACCAGGCGATGAGCCGCTTCAGCAAGCGCCCCATCATTCACATGGGCACCGTGCTGACACACCGGCTCTGGCACTCGTTTGCGCGCAGCGGCACCGTGGATACGTACCTCAACACGCTCCGAGGCGCGATCGTGGGCGGCAGACAGATCGATGAGTGGCCGACCGTGCGCGATCACATCGACCGCTCGGTGCGGCGGCACGTTGCCCTCGCCGACGACATGATGCCCGCGGAACTGGGATGGTTCGGCATCTGGCCGGCGCAGGAGAACACCGACGGCCTGCAGCTTGATGAGTTCGAGTATCTCCTGTGCAAGTCGCTGGCGCTCGATGCGCCGATCTCGTTGCAGACCAGCATCGCTTCGCTGCAGGCACATCCGCTCACTCCGGGGCTGCTGGAGATGTTCCGGCGCTACGAGCAACTCAGGATGGACCGGGCTGTGCCGGCGGAGAACACTGATGAACTCGCGGAAATCGGTCGCGACTTCGTGATGCTTCAGGACGGCGAAGACGTGCGCTTCGTGGAGGTGGAGCCGCTCGGGGAGGTCGGCGGGAGGAGCGAGGTGCGGGCGACCGTCGGCGCGACGAACGACGGCAGCGTGGCGACGCTGTGGCACTTCGGAGGCCGCGATGCGACCGTCGGACTGGCGCTCCCCGAAGCTTCATTGACATTGACCGACTTCGGCGGTGAGCCGGTGGCCTTCGATGTCGAGGACGGGCGCGCGCGGATCCCGATTGGAGCGCACCGTGCCACGCTTGTTTGCAGCGGGATCACGCCGGATGAGCTTCGAATGGCGCTGGGGCAGGGGACGGTCAGGACAGCCCCGCCTCAGACTGTCTGGGTGGCCGCCGATCAGTACGATCGCACCGAGGGCGAGATGGCGCTGGGCTCCGCGGTGGGCGTCAATGAAGACGAAGCATTGAGTGGCGATGTGCTGGTGTCCACCGGTCACCCGAGCTTCAGCGATCCGAAGCCATGGTTCGCGGAGTACACGGTGGAGATCCCGGCCGCTGGAGTCTGGACGCTGTGGGCGCGTGTACGCTATCCGCGCGCCACTGACGATTCATTCGGTCTTCTCCGCGAGGGAGAGACACTCACTCTCAGCGGCGACCAGGTCCTCGGCAACTGCGGGTTGAACGAAGCGGCGTGGCACTGGACCGGGCGCGGGGCCGGGAGCACCACTGCTCCACCCGGGCGCCCAATCAGACTCACGCTCGACGAGGGGGCGTTCACATTCCGCATCTACGCCCGTGAGGGTGGTGGCACCGAACTGAATCCGCGCCTCGACCTGATCTGCCTGACGGATGATCCGATGATCGTCCCCACTGATGCGATGGCGCGCGGGGCGCTACACGGCGATTGAGCGGCCTCAGGGGCCGAGTTCGTAGCTCCACAGGTGTGAGCCGCTCGAGGAGTGGAGCCGGCCATCGCAAATGACTGCTCCCGCGGTGATGCCCGCTGGCGGGTCAGCGAGCTCTCATGCTCGAAGCTCCCGGGCGTGATCCGCACGATCGACCTGGTGAAGGCACCGTAGACCGAGCCATCGGGCCCACGCACGAGGGTCTGACGGGGCAGGTTGCCGTACTCCGCGAGATCCGCCTGGTGGACGACTTCGCGGCTCTCCGGATCGAAGACGAAGAACTGCGCGCCACTCGCGAAACCGTAGACGAGACCCTCAGGGCCCACCTCAATGCTGAATACCTCGCGGGCCCCGGCCACGGGGTTCGTGGTGTACACGACCTCGCGCCTCTCCACGTCGAGGATGTAAAGCGTTCCCTCCTCGGCCGGCGGATGGCCTCCGCCGGGGGCGGCGATGCTTGTCCCGCCGATCAGCCGCCCGTCGCGGAGAAAGCGCATCGTGATCGTGCTTTCGTGCTCGATCACCTCTTCGTGATTGAGTAGTTCGGTCTCGCCCGTCTGACGGTCGTGGATCGCGAGGCCGCCACCGACGAGGCCGTAGCCCGCGAAGCCGCCTGAGACCACCCGGCGCTCGCTCGGGTCACAGGGACGCACGCGCGCGGCCGGCAGAGGTCCTGCTTGTACTGTGCCAGCGCCACCGGGTTCGGCTGCTCCTCGTTCTCAGGCTGCCACGGGAACTCGGGATCGCAAGCCCAGACGCGCCCGCCCGCGTACTCCGCGCCGAAGATAAGGTTGCCAGCGGCGGTCATCATCGCGGAGAGTGGATCCGGACCACAGCGTTGGTTCAGCGCAGATGATAGGCGCGCCAGGGGCCAGCGCCGGCGATCGGGTTGCTGTGGGAGCGCGGGATGTCCTGCAAACCGCGGCCAATGGCCTTGACATGGCCATCGGCGTAGACTGCGTTCGCCATCTGATTGTGCCGGCTGTCGACGACGTAGTAGGCATTGTTGTAGCGCTCTGCAACTGCGCCTGTAGGATGGCCGGAGTTGTCGGTGCGCTCCCAGAAGTTGCGCTCGACATACCAGTGCGAGGCATCAATCACAATGATGGTCTCGGCGGGTGCGGTCATCGCGGAGATGGGGACACCCCAACTGATGCCAGGATCGGGATCGTCGCCCCAGTCGGCGGAGTTGTACGAGATCGAGCCCGCATAGCCGAGGACCTGGCGGACCGCGCCGTATCCGCCCTGGATCGTGCCGGCACGGTGCATACTGTCAGTGCCCCAGTGGGCGGACGGGCACCGGAAAAGCTGCTGATTCATCACGTAGGGCATCAGGGTGCGATTCCAGCCGTTCCAGTCCGCCGAGTTGTTACTAATGTCCCGATGCATCAGGATGTCCATGAACGTCTCATCGTAGTCCTGGGCGTACATCATCAGCGCTGTACCGATCTGCTTCAGGTTGCTCGAGCAACTGGCCTGGCGCGCCTTCTCCCGCGCCCGAGCGAATACGGGGAAGAGAATTGCTGCAAGGATCGCGATGATCGCGATGACCACCAGCAATTCAATCAGGGTGAAACCTCGGCGTCGTGCAAGCATCGGTCAGACCTCCTGGTGTGCCTCGGTCATAGTATCGACGTCTGGTAACTGCTCACCTTGCCGCTTGTCTCGTGGGTAGAGCCTACCCTCACCCCCGCAAGACTGTCAAGGAAAAAAAGAGGCGGAACCATGTAAACGAAAAAGACAAAGCCACGCTTGCAGGATTTGTCGCAACGAGGTAGAATTGATGCAGGAGTCCGCAAATCGCAACAGCCGTGACCGGACCGGCAGCAAAGGGTGATCGTCTTGATTCGACGAGCGGCAGTTGTCCTCACAGCAGTCATTTTGATGGCAGGACTGACCTCAGTCGGCTTCGCACAGGACTGCAAGATCCCGGTGTTCACCGGGGATCTGGGCGCGGTGGATCTCGGCAGTTGGGGGTCCGGGACCATCGAGTTGGATGAAGAGGAGAGCTACGCTGATAGCGACGCGCTCAAGATTGAGACCACCGGATTCTTCGCGGGCGGCCGCCTCGCGCTGCAAGAGCCGCTTGAGGCGAGTCGATTCCTTTCGGACCCCGCCGGTGGCTACCTCAAGCTCGTCGTCAAAATACACGAGCCCGAGCCTGAGCAACCGATGGGCGAAGAGGGCATGTGGCCTGAAGAGGGCATGTTCCCGGAAGAAGGCATGTTCCCGGGTGAGGAGGGCATGGCACCCGGCGAAGTTCCCCCAGGGTGGGATCCCGGCATGATGGAGCCGGGTATGCGGCGTCCGATGGATCCGCGGATGATGGACGACCCTGAGATGATGGACCCCGGCATGATGGAAGATCCTGAGATGATGGAAGATCCTGAGATGATGATGGATCCGGGCATGATGGAGGATCCGTGGATGATGGGGCCGGGCATGGAGGGCCCCATGGCCGCCCCTGAACCGCCGAAGAAGATCAGCAAACTTCGCGCGCTGATCGTCACCGAAGAGGGAGCGATCGACTCGGGCGCGATCGAGATCGCTCAGTACGCTGAGATCGTGGAGGACTGGGTGCAGATCGTGCTTCCCCTCGACCGCTTTGCGGGTCCGCTGGATGTCAGCGACGGTCAGATCAGACACATTGCCCTCTTCGGCGACGTCGAGGAGACCTTCTGGTTGGGCGATCTTACTCTCGGCTACGAGCAGCAGCCGCTGGTGGCTGACGCGGGTGAGAACCGGACGGTCCAGGCCAACAATGAGGTCGAATTCGAGGCCGCGCCTCAGCCCGAGGGTGTCAGCGCGAACTACGTCTGGGATTTCGACGACCTTGACGGAGTTCAGGAGGAGGGCTTCGGTCAGTCAACCAGGTGGACGTTCCGCACGCCCGGGTATTACGTCGTGACACTGACCGTGACCGATCCGGACGGACAGAAGGTGGATCGTATCGACCGAGTTCACGTCAAGGTGACCGAGTGAAATCTGCCGCACTCGATTACGCCGAGAAGGCCTTCCTCACGGGAGGTCTTCTCCGTTTCTGAGAGGCGCTGAGGGAAGATGAGCACACATCCGGTGACTGTGATCCGCGGAGGCCGCGTGGTCTGCCCCGCAACCGGCCGCGATGGCCTCGCGGACGTGTACGTGAAGGACGGCCGCATCGCAAGCGTCGGCTCCGATGGAGCGCCAGCGCCGACGGCGGTGATCGACGCAGCAGGGCAGGTCGTCTGCCCGGGGTTGATCGACCTTCACGTGCACCTGCGGGAACCGGGCGCAGAGCAGAAAGAGACCATCGAGAGCGGCACGCGCGCGGCGATCCGCGGTGGCTTCACCACGGTCTGCGCCATGCCGAACACCACCCCGGCGCCTGATGCTCCCGAGACGGTGGAGGCGATCAGCGCCCGCATCCAACGGTCGGCCTGGTGTCGCGTCGGCGTGATCGGGGCGGCGACCGTCGCCAATGACCGTGAGACGCTCACGGATTTCGGGGCGCTCCGCGACGCCGGATGCGTCGCGGTCAGCGACGATGCGTTCATGCTCCTGAACACCGGCCAGAGGCGCGAGGCGCTGCACCGATGTGCGGACGCCGGTATGATCTTCATCGCCCACGCCGAAACCGAAGAGCTTTCGGCCGGGGGCGCGATCCACGATGGCGACCTTGCCGGGGAACTTGGCGTCCCGGGCCAGCACCCTGACACGGAGTTGCGCTCGCTCGAGCAGTGGCAGGAGGCGTGGGACGGCTCAGGCCCACCGCCGCTGCACATCGCCCACCTGTCCACCGCTCGAGGCGTGGGATTGCTCCGGGCGTGGGAGCACGGCCCCACCGTCGAGACCGCGCCGCACTACCTCGCGCTGACTGCGTCAGCCGTCCGCGAGCATGGTGCGGACGCGAAGATGAACCCGCCTCTTCGCACCGAGCACGACCGCACTGCATTGCTCGCCGCGGTGCGCGACGGGCTCATCTCAGTCATTGCGACCGACCACGCGCCACACACCGCGCAGGAGAAAGCGTCCGGGCTGGTCGATGCGCCCTTTGGGGTCGTCGGACTCGAGACCGCACTGTCGGTGACACTCAGTGTGCTGGTCGGCGAGATGCAGATGCCCCTCAGCGAGGCGCTCGCTCCACTCACCAGCGCACCGGCTGAACTGCTCGGCCTTCCGCAGGGGCGCATTGAGGAGGGCGCGCCTGCCGACCTGCTTGTCTTCGATGCCGACGTACATCAGACCGTCGATCCCACTGAATTCGAGTCGATGGGCCGCAACACTCCCTTCGCCGGCTGCGAGCTTCCGGGCGTTGTCAGCGCGGTGATGGTTGGGGGGCAGGTGGTCTTCGGACACGATGGATTCGCGGGATCACGTCCCATGGAGTTGAACTGAGACGCCATGCGCCGAGCCATCACTGCCGCCATCATCGCCACTGCGCTGCTTCTCCCCGCGACGTCCTGGGCCACGGACGGCTGCATGGTCGTGGTCAACGGCCGGGCGCTCGGGCCCACCCACGCCCGCCACGATGAGGCGGGGAACCTGCTTCTGTCCGCGGACGCGCTCGACCATGCCCTCGGCCTCACGGTCGTGAGCGGAGACGATGGCGCGCCGTGGGCGGTTCGCGGCTTCGGCCGAAGCATCCTCATCCGCCCCAACTCCAGTTCATTCTCCGTCGAGGAAGAAGTTCGGACCGCTGCGGGCAGTCCTGTAATCATCGACGACGCGCTCTTCGTTCCGCTTGCGATGCTTGCCGGTGTCTTCGAACTGCGGGCGACTTCGCAACGTGAAGCAGGAGCAACCATCTGGTCGGTCTCCACGCCCGGCGCGGCGGTGACGGATATCCGTGATGGCCGTCACGGGGATCGACTGCGCATCGTCATCGATCTCAGCGCCCCGTCGGGCGTCGCGTGGTGGAGTGATCCGGGCGTGGTCACCATCGAACTCCCGGCAGAAGGCGACGCCGATGCGCAGGCACCGACCGTCCGCCTGCTCGGCATCAGCGATGAACTCGGCGACGAGATTCGCCAGGGACCGACTTCCAGCGGAAGCACGCGCGTCGAAGTGCTTCATTCGTCGCCCGAGGCCCCGGAGGTCTTCACACTTCCCGATCCGCCACGCGTGGTGGTAGATCTGCGGCGCGCGCCTGAGGACGTTATCCCCGACCCGGAAAGCGAGCCTGAGTCCGAACCGGAGCCGCTCACGCCCCTGCCGGTGGCCGCGGGCGTGCTCGAGACGCGAACTTTCATGACCGCCCGAGGGCCCGTCAGGGTCCACGTGCTCGACGTCGATCCGGCCTCCACCGCAATCGACGTGCGACCGGTGCTTGCCTCCGAGACAGTACACCGGCGCGCTTCCGTTGCGCAGATCGTCCAGCGGTCGGGGGCGTGGGGCGGCATCAACGGTGGCTTCTTCGCGCGGACCGGGCCGCCGCTGGGGATGCTGGTGATTGACGGTGAGTGGGTGCGCGACCCGTGGGGTGGCCGCACAGTGCTGGGAATCACCAGGGACGGCGACCTTCTGATGGATCGGCTGGAATTCGCCGGACGCGTGCTCTTTGACGGACACGGGTGGCAGAAGCTGTCCGCAATCAACCGCGGGCACGAGCAGCAGGATACACTCGTGATGCTCAACCGCCACTGGGGGAGCTTCGTTGAGGGCGCCACGAGTCGCACGAGGCTGGCTGTGGATGCGTCGGGCCTCGTGATCGAGAAGTCCGCGGATGGAAAGGCGATTGCAATTCCCGCCGCCGGCTTCGTGCTGTCGGGGAACGGGAGGATGGCGCGCAGCCTCGACCTGATCGACACCGGCTGCAAGATCACCGCAGAGCTTGCAACGACGCCGCGCTGGCCCGAACTTGCGCACGCGATCGGCGGCGGCCCCCGCCTCGTCAAGGATGGGCGCAAGCACATTACTGCCTCCCCTGAACGCTTTCGACCCGACGTCTACGCGGGAACACCGTCCCGCACAGCGGTCGGCATCACCGAAGGGGGCCGCCTGCTGCTGGTGGTGGCTGAGGGCGCGGCCGCGGCCGAGCGGTGCGGGATGAGCCTCGATGACCTGGCAAGCGCGATGATCAAGCTCGGGGCGCGTGACGCGATGAACCTCGATGGTGGCGGCTCATCGACATTCGTCGCGGATGGCCGCATATGCAACGCGCCCAGCGACGGAGTCGCGCGCCTTGTCTCAAACGCGCTGGTGGTCTTCGTGCGGGAAGCCGATCGTGCAGCCGCGCAATGATGCACGGAGGCAGGCACCGGGCCCCACGGCCGCGAACTTCATGATGAGTGACCACGATCTATCACAGCGCAGGAGGATGCGACGACCATGGCGGAAGAGACGGCCGAGCGCGGTGAGTTGAACACGCAGCAGCAGCGGGTACTCCTCGACCTCGCGCGGCGGACGATCGAGCAGTATGTCACCGATCGATCGGTGCCCGAGCTTCCGGAGGGAGATCCGGCCTTCTCCGCCGAACGCGCGGTCTTCGTGACACTTCACAAGGACGGACAACTGCGCGGCTGCATCGGTGGGCTGGAGGCGCAGCACCCTCTCGCGGAGGCCGTGCGATCATCCGCGGTGTCGGCCGCCACGCAGGACCCTCGCTTCCCACCGGTGTCACCGGACGAGCTTGATGATATTGAGATCGAAGTGAGCGTTCTTTCGCCGCTGGAGAAGGTGGAAAGCCCCGACGAGATCGTCGTTGGTCTCCATGGGGTGATGGTCTCTGAGGGCATGCGGCGCGGCGTCTTCCTCCCTCAGGTGGCGCCTGAGCAGGGATGGGACCGCGAGACGATGCTCAGCTACCTCTGCGCGCACAAGGCCGGTCTGCCAGCGGACGCGTGGAAGGCCGGCGCGGACCTCTATGTCTTCACCACGCAGGTCTTCAGCGAAGAGGACCTCCCTGCGACGTGAGACGGCTTCACACGACGACATCCTCCGGCTTCTGTGGCGGGTCGTCGCCCTCGTCGCCGTGCGGCAGCAACCGGGCTCCCGCGTCCACAAGTCCGCCGTCAAGTGCACGGGCGATGTTGCGCACATGGTCGCCCATCTTCTCGTAGTTCATCAGCGCGTCGAGGAAGAGCACGCCCGCCAACATCAGACAGTCGCCTTCGCGGGCGCGACAAAGGTGCGCCCGCCGGTACGTGGCGGTCAACCGGTCCACCTCTTCCTCTGTCTCGAGGATTCTCCCCGGCAACTCGCCGTCCACCCCACCAAGCGCTTCGGCGGCATCCGCGAGCATCGAGTCCACCAGGCCTGCCATCGTCCTGATTTCCTCCTCGGCGGTGGCTGACCACGGCAGCTCATCCTCGCTGCGCTCCTCGGACAGCTCAAGCAGGTTCTTGCAGTGATCGCCGACGCGTTCGAGATCATTTGCGACATGAAGCATGGCTGGGACCTGCGCTGAGATGAAATCCGGGATGTCCTGCTCCACCAGCTCCACGAGATACTCGGTAATCGAATCCTGGAGATCGTCGATCGCGTCGTCCTCCGCCCACAGAGGTCGCGTATCCATCTTTTGCGGCTCCAGCAGCGCTTCGGTCGATCGCTGCACCAGACCCCGGCACTTGCGCGCCATCCGCGCCATCTCCTGAAGCGTGGCTCCCGCGGCCGCAGCCGGCGTATCCAGCAGGCGGCGGTCGATGTGCGCGACCTCACGCTCTCTCCCCCGGGGATCGGGGATCCAGCGTTCGAGCAACGCGGCGAACTGCTTGTTGAATATCAGGAAAAGGAGTGCGCTGAGAACATTGAAGAGCGTATGAGAGTTGGCGACCTGTCGCTGCATGGCTGCCTGATAGGCGCTCGAGCCGACCTCAAGGCCTTCGGTGGTCGGCGAGACCGCAAGGATCAACGGCATGAACCACTTCAGCAGCACCAGCGCCAGCCCCACGCCGATCACGTTATGAATCGTGTGCGCCCACGCCGTTCTCCTCGCCGTCGACTGGGTGCCGATCGATGCTATCTGCGCAGTAATGCAGGTGCCGATGTTGTCGCCGAGCATTAGTGCGATGGCGGTCTCAAGGTTGATCAGATCGAATGCCGCCAGCGCCATGGCGATCCCAAGTGAGGCGGATGAAGACTGGATGCAGACTGTGACCACGGCACCCGCGACCACCGCCAGCAGCAGGTTTCCGCTGAAGTTTGTGAAGACTTCAACGGCCATCTCGCTCTCTTTGAGCGTCGCGACGGAATCCTTGAGCAGCAGCAGACCGAGAAACAGCAGGCCGAAGCCGAGTATCCCCTGCCCGAGGTTCTGCAGCTTTCGGGTTCGGCTGAAATACTGCAGAGCGAAGCCGACCGCGACCGCTGGCAGGGCCGCATTTGTAATCTGAAACGCCATGATCTGCCCGGTCACGGTCGTCCCGATATTAGCCCCGTAGATGACACCGAGCGCCTGGCGAAACGTCATGAGCTGCGCGTTCACGAAGCCCACGGTCATGACGGTGACCGCCGAACTGCTCTGCACGATGCCGGTGACGACCGTCCCAACGAGGCAGCCAAGCCACGCATTCCGCGTCAGGGCGGCGAGTATCTTGCGCATCGCGTCCCCAGCGGCGCTTTCAAGCCCTTCGCCCATGATGCGTATGCCGTACATGAGCAGGGCTACGCCCCCGAGCACGCCTGTCACGATTGCGAACCAGTCAATTTCAGCCACGGACTATCTACCCTTGCAGTCAGGCTCACGGTCAACGCGCCGATCGCGTCCGGTCCGGCAGACAGTAGAGCCTTCGAGGTGAAACGTTGAAATCCGTCAAACACAAGAGAGGATTCAGCCTCTGACGACATCTGTCCCATCGCTGCTTCACCAACCTGACCGCGCAAACCTTCTTCGCAGTTCAGATTTCGCGTGGAAGGGAGTACGTGCTCGGGTGGCGAAGAGGTGGTCTGATGGTACACCGCTGAAGGAGGGCAACCTGATGAAGTACGGCATCTGCGCGGGTGGGCGATTCGACGAACTTGAAGATGCGTTTAGACTCGCGCCGGAGATTGGCTTCGATGGACTGGAGATCCCGTTCACGAAGGTTGCAGATTACGAGGATGAGTTGATCTGGTCTCGCGAAGGGGTGCGCCAGCTTCGCCTCTGGTCGGAACGCTACGGCGTGGAGATGCCGTCCTGCGTCGCCGGTCGGTACAACCGCCGCGGATTTCCCGACGAGGATCCGGCCGTCCGGGAGGAGGCCGTCGAGCTTATGCTGCACCTCATCGACATGTGCGCGGAGGCAGGCATCGCGAAGATACTGACGGCATTCTTCGGAGACCAGGCGCTGGAGACCGAGGAGCACGTCCAGCGCGCCATCGAGGGCGTCGCGCAATGCGCGCCGAAGGCAGAGAGCCAGGGCGTAACCCTCGCGCTTGAGGGAACCGTCGATGTTGACACATGGTTGCGCATGGTCGATGCGATCGACTCGGAGGCGATCGGCATCTACTACGATGTCGGCAACGCCCTGCGCTTCGGCCACGATGGCCCGGCGGAACTGCGGCGCCTTGATGATGAGGGGCTTCTCACACAGATTCACATCAAGGACATGACGTACGATCACAAGAACATGCCGCTCGGTGAGGGTGACGTTAACTGGGAGACGGTCGGCGAGGCGCTGCGCGAGATCAGTTACGACGACTATCTGGTGCTGGAGACCCCTCGCAGCGACAACCCCCGCGAGGACTACGCCACCTGGCTGGAGTTCACGCATGCTCTGGTTTCGCAAGAATAAAGACAAAAAAAGGCGGCGCCGGAGTTCCACTTCAAAGAACTCCCGGGGAGCAAAACGCTGGGATTCCGGCGATCGCAGGTCACGATCGAAGCGATCGGCATCGCGCAAGGTCCGAAGCGCGACGAGAGAGGATGCGCGCGAGACCCCCCGTGAGGACACACGGGATCGCGATGAGCGGAGGAAAGAGCGGCAGCGCGACCGGACTGCCGCGCAGCAGCAGGCAGAGATCTTCGCTGCCATCAACTACGATGACACGCCCACCGAACCCGACGGGGTTGATCGCGCCTTCGGTCGCGCTCTCACCATCGCTCTGACACTTGTCGTGGCTTTGCTGGTGGCTGCGGTGGCCATCTACGCCGTCGACCGCCGCGTTGATTCTCGACGAGCAGCACAGTTTCTTCCGTTTCAGACAGCGGCGGCTGAGGGGAATCTCGACAGGCTGCGCTCCCTCACGGATGAGGGGATGCCGGTTGACGGCATCGGCCCGGACGGCCAGACGGCGCTGCAATCCGCGATCCGGGCCGGACAGCTTGAAGCGACCCGCCTGCTGCTTGATCTCGGCGCCGAACCCTCCGATGCGGCGGTTCGGATGGCTATGCGCTACGAGCGGTGGGAGATTCTCGTGGCACTGATCGACGCCGGTGGCGATCCCGAGGTCAGAGGAGAGTGGAGCGGGCGATCGCCGCTGGAGCTTGCGGTTGAGCGGCGCGACATGGAGATGATCCGCCTGCTGCTGGCTCATGGCGCAGATCCGAGCGCTGTGAGCAACGAGGGGCCGGCGGCGCAGCCCGCGCTGCACCACGCGGCCGAGAACGGCATGCGCGATGTGGTGGAGTTGCTGCTGCAACACGGCGCGCATCCGGGGCGCCTGTGGATGGGATACCAGCCTCGCCACCTCGCCGAGGACGCCGGTAACGACGAGATCGTGGAACTGCTGGCAGAGGCTGAGGCGGCCGCCGATGGCGGCGGGATGTCGCAGTAAGGGACGCCCCCGCGGGCGCGCCGACGCAGAAGGACGAGGAGGGGCAGGATGAAGCAGGTAGACCCGAATGAGGCGATTCAGCGTAAGTATCCCGAGTGGGTGATCCTCGTGGTCGCGCGTGACGCCGAGGGTAAGCCGAACCTCATGCCCGCGGGATGGGGGATGGTCTGCTCCGGAGAGCCGAAGCTCGTCTGTGTTTCGGTGGCACTCACACGTTACACGCATCAGTGCATCGAGGACACCGGGGAGTTCGTCTTCGCGTGGGCGGGCGAGACACAGGCGGAACTCGTGGAGTACTCCGGCTCATGCTCGGGCGCGGACTGCGACAAGTTCGAGGAGTTCGAGATCCCGACCGTCGAGCCTGCGGTCATCGACGTCCCGCTGCTCGCGGAGGCTGCCTCGAACCTCGAATGTACCGTCCACTCAACCCACCTCACCGGCGATCACACGATCTTCGTCGGCGAGGTCATGGCCGCGCACGCTCCTGAGGAGCCGGTGGCGACACTGCTGAACTTCGGTGGTGAATTCGCGCCCGCAGCCCCGGTGGGGATCGTCGAATGACCTTGTGCACAGTCGAGCACACACGGAAGGGTGACCACGTATGGACGTGATGGATGCGATCGAGCAGCGTTTCTCAGTGCGCAAATTCAAAGACTACGAGGTCGAGGAGAGCAAGCTCAGACGGGTGCTGGAGGCCGCGCGACTGGCACCGTCGGCGCGCAACCTGCAGGAGTGGCGCTTCGTGGTGGTGCAGAACGCCGACATGCGCGAGGCGCTCGCGGAGGCGGCCAACGGGCAGCAGTTCGTGGCGGAGGCCCCCGCGGTGATCGTCGGATGTGCCGTGACGAGCGAACACGTCATGTCGTGCGGGCTACACTGCTTCCCGATCGACGTCTCCATCGCGATGGCCTACATGACGCTGGAGGCGGTCGAGCAGGACCTCGGCACCTGCTGGATCGGCGCATTCAACGCCGACAAAGTGCGCAATCTCCTGGACATCCCGAGCGATGTCATCGTCGTCGGCCTGATGCCGATCGGCTATCCGGACGCCGACGCACCGCCGAAGAAACGCATGTCACTCAACGAGATGATGATGGAGGAGCAGTGGCGGGACTGACGGATCGCCGGGGCGAGATCTTGACATCTCAGTTTTCGATAGCCGGGATGAGTATTCGTATGTACTCCCTGTGTCGCGGAAGGGCAAGCGGGACGCGGTTCGTCGAGTCGTTGCCGTGTCGTTGTGGAGGGGCTGGAGAGCGCGAGTTCGCGTCGTTTGCGAACTCCACGCGACGCCAGCCCGGCCGTTCGTCGTCCGTCGTTGGGCCACAGGCCAACGACGACCGGCAACAGCCGGACGCAGGTGAGGCCACCGGCGTCGCCGACGGGGCTAACCGGCCCTCAGATGTCCCGACCTGCGAGCGCTCCCTCATGAATCGCCGCCTGGGCGTGGCGCGGCTTCTCCGCGTCGCCGATCACGATCATCGTGATCGGCAGGCTCTCAAGCTCACTCGCGAGATCGTCGTTCGCCCGACGGCCGAGTGCCAGCACGACGGTTCCGGGGTCGTCGAAGCGCTTCTCCGGCTCATCCTGGGTCTCGACCATGATGCCCTCAGCGTCGAGGCCGAGCACCCGGTGGCCGGTGAGGATCGTCACCCCAAGCTCCTCCATCCGCTCGAGCAGAAACGCGCGCGGGCCGCTCGGCACCATCGGCGCCGGGTCATCGCCCGCCTCCAGCAGCGTGACGCCATGGCCCTGCTCGGCCAGCAGATGGGCGGTCTCCGCCCCCGCGCCTTTCCGACTCACGACAAAGACCGGGTCGCGCACCTCCGCGCCCTCCAGCACCCGGTCGGCGAGGATGAACTTCGCGCCCCCGCCGAAGGGCAGCGATTCGGCGCCGAGCGGTCGGGAACCTGTCGCCACGATCAGCGCATCCGGGTCGAACTGCAGCACCGCGCCGTCCGTGGCGTGCGTCATCGTCTGCAGCGTGACACCGAGGCGGTCGAGTTCACCCTTCTGCCACTCCAGCAGATTCGCCAACTCGCTCTTGCCCGGCGCCATCGCCGCGAGTCTGAACGCCCCGCCGACGTCACTCTGCCGCTCCCACACAGTCACGTCATGACCGCGATGGGCGGCGACGATCGCAGCCTGCATCCCGCCCGGACCGGCACCGATCACCAGCACCCGCTTGCTGTTGCCGGCGGCGCGTCCGCCAGGATAGCCCGGCCAGTCAACTTCGCGTCCCGTCCACGGGTTGCTTGTGCACTGGCAGTGACCGAGGTCGGAGTATGAGCGGTCGAGACAGCCGAGATTACACCCGATGCACGGGACTATCTCCCGGCCCCGATCCTCCGCGGCCTTCTTCGGCCAGTGCGGATCGGCAAGCAGCGCCCGTCCCAGTGCCACGAAGTCGCACTTCTCTTCGGCGATGAACGCATCCGCCTCCTCCGGCTTGAGGACCCGGCCCACGCCGATGACCGGCACGTCAACGGCCTTGCGAATCCCCTCCGCGTGTTCCATCAGGTGCCCGTGTTCGACGTAGTAGGGAGCGGAGGCGAAGCGCGCAGTCTCACCGATCGCCGCTGAGACGTGGATCGCCTGGTAGCCGGCGTCCACGAGCATTGGCGCGAAGCGTTGCGCCTCCTCGAGGTCGGTCCCCCCCTCAACGAACTCGTTCGCTGAGATTCGGCACCAGCACGGGAAGTCCTCGCCCACGCGCCTGACGATCGCCGCCCTCACCTCGCGCGCAAAGCGCGTGCGCCGCTCGGTGTCGCCGCCCCAGTCGTCGTCGCGGCGATTCAGCAGCGGGGAGAGAAATGAGCAGCCGAGGTAGCCGTGGGCCATGTGTACCTCGACGCCGTCGAAGCCTGCCTCCTTTGCCCGCCGCGCGCCCTCGCCGAAAGCCTCGATGGCCTCAAGGATCTGCGCCTCGGTCATCTTTGCAGGCTGGCTCCCGCCGCTCACGCTCACGGCCGATGGCGACAGAGGTCGCTGCCCGATGACGTCCGCGTTTGCCTGCCGGCCGCCGTGCTGAAGCTGCAGCGCAATCAGGCCGCCGGCCGCGTGGACACGGTCTGTCAGCGATCGTAGGCCCTCGATCATCGCATCGTGGTAGACACCCAGCATACGCTCGCCGGTCAGCCCCAGCGGATGCACCGCGGTGTGCTCGGCGATCTGCAGGCCGACGCCGCCCTCCGCCCGCGCGACGTGGTAGGCGATGAGGCGCTCGGTGACATGGTGGTCGGTGCCGGCGTAGTTAGTGCCCATCGGCGCCATCACGATGCGGTTGGGGGTCGTCAGCGTCCCGATCGACCCGGGTGAGAAGAGCGCGTCGTATTCAGCCACTGTCCGTCACTCCCTGCCTGCGGCGCACAAGGTGTCACTCCGGATAATCCTTCGCGTCAAAGGGGTAAAGACCTGCCTGTGCGCCGGCTTTGTGTCAATGGTCAAGGATTTGCTTGCAGTGTGCAGCGGGAGGTTGGGGCCGAGTTCCCGGCGGAGCGTGAGCACATCGGCCGTTCCACCGCAAACGGCGTCGGCGTGGGCACGCCCGACCTCCGGACGGCAAATGCAACGGCGGCGGCTCGCATGCACTGAAACGAGGCTCCTCGCCGTTGGAGTACGCAGTGCCGTTCCTTCCCCTCGTCCCGCCTGTCGACCCGCCGTTTGCGTCGACAGGTCTGAGGGAGAGGGAGGATAAGGGGTGTCGTTTATCCCAGGGGGTGAGGCCCGGCAGCCGCTGGACGGCGGAAGCCAATCAGTAAACTTTCCCTGTGTGCGGCCCGCGGCGACGCCGGGAAGGAGCCCCGGCGTCCGCCGAAGAAATGAGCGTCCCGTGAGTCGATCGCTCGAGGCGCACGTCCGTGCTCGGGTGCGGGCAGACGACTCAGCGAGATTTCTCAGAGAGGAACACGAATGATGCAAACACGCATTCTTGGACGCACCGGTCTCGAAGTCTCCATCATGGGCTTCGGGGGCATCCCGATCCGCAGGCCAGATTTCGATGAGGCCGTGGAGATCTACCGTCTCGGGATGGATCGGGGGATCACCTACTACGACGCCGCCCGCGCCTACGCGAAGTGCGAGGAACGCCTCGGCGGGGCCATCGAGGGCCGGAACCGCGAGGATCTCGTGATCTGCTCGCGCGATCTCTCGCACACGAAGGAAGAGATGGCGGCCGCGGTGGATACGAGCCTTGAGACGCTGGGGACCGACTACGTGGACATCTACCAGTGCCACGAACTTCACCAGCAGCAGGACCTCGAGGAGTGCCTCGCACCGGGCGGCGCCTTCGAGGCCCTTGATGAAGCGCGCGATGCGGGGAAGATCCGCTTCATCGGCATGACCAGCCACAACCCGGATGTCATTATGTCCGGCCTCGAGACCGGCCTGATGGACGTGGTCCTCATCATGATGAACTACGTGAACCGCCGCATGGTGGAGGACGTCCTGCCGAAAGCTCGCGAGGACAATGTAGGCGTGGCGGTCATGAAACCGCTTGGTGGCTGCCTGCTGGCCTCACATGCGGACCTCGCGCTCCGCTGGGTGCTCTCGCAGGAGGGCGTACACACCACGATCCCCGGCATGTGGCGGCGCTTTGAGGTCGAGGCGAATGCGATGGTCGGCCGGGACTTTGAGCCGCTCAGTGACGAGGAACTGACCATCCTCGACGAGATGCGCGACTCCAAGCTCCCGGAATACTGCCGCCTGTGCTACCGCCATCACACCTGTCCGAAGGGCGTAGAGATCTCGCGGTTGATGATCATGGACCTGCTCTACCAGCGCCATGGCATCGAGGAGGCCCTCGAGCGAGGCTGGGACCGCGACCTGGCGGCCGTCGAGCAGTGCCTCACCTGCGAGATACAGGACGAGTGCCGGGAATCGTGCGGCTTCGGCATCGACATCCCGAACGTGCTCATCGGGCTCTACCGCAAGTTCTACCCGGCGCTGGAGTCGGCGCGGCAGAAATCGGTGCAGTGACGTCCCTCGACGGCAGATTCGCAGGCGGCCCGGGCATCATCACCCGGGCCGCGTCATTGCGTGCGGTGCTGTCCGTCCCGTCTACCGCGCGTACTCGATCCAGCCGGCTTCGGCGAGCGGGTCGAGGAAGACCTTGATGCGTGAGACATCCTCGTCTGTAACCTGCCGCGCCGGGAAGAGCAGGCGTCGGCTGATCAGCCCCTGAAGCTCCTGCGCGGTCTTCATCGCGCCGACGATGGTGCCGACGTTGCGCGTGCCCGGTTCGGCCGCGAAGAAGTAAGGGAACGCGTTGTTGACAGTCTTTTGCAGCTCGCGGGTCTTCTCCACGTCACCAGCCTTGCCCGCCTCCAGCAGCGCCACGAAGAGCTTCGGGCAGGCATTCGCCATCCCCATCACAGCGCCGTGGTAGCCCATCAGCGCGGCCATCCCGAGCATCTGCTCGGAGCCCTGCATGATGGTGAAATCATCACGGCCCTCCAGCGCATTGACGATGTTGACGCCGCGCTCGATGTTGCCGGTGCTGTCCTTGATGCCGATGATCCGCTCGTTGTCCGCGAGTTCGAGCACGGTGTGGACCTCAAGCTGATTGTCGCTGCGAGCGGGAATGTCATAGATGACCAGCGGAAGCGGACTGGCCTCCGTCAGCGCCTCGAAGTAGTCGCGAAGCTGGCTCTGCCCGTAGAAAAAGTAGTAGGGACAGGTCGCCACGATCGCGTCTGCGCCGATTTCCGCCACCTGCTCGGCCTGCATGACGCTCTCTTTGTAAGATGGCGAGGACACGCCGGCGAGCAATGGAATGCGTCCGCCGAGCGCATCGGCGCAGGCGTCCACCATCTCGTAGCGCATCTCGCGTGTCAGTGATGGCCCTTCGCCCGATGAGCCGATGGCGAATATTCCCACGCAGCCCGCATCGATGAACCAGTCGATCAGTCGCGCCACACCCTCACGATCAACGGCGTCATTTTCTGTGAGCGGTGTCGTGATGGGGGGGACAATACCCCTGATATCAGTGGCTTGAAGCATGGCGGACGTGCCTCCCGAACGTGGTTTGAACGCTGCCCCGCAAGATACGCTGCTGCCCGCGCGGTTGTCAAGCCTCCGATGGGCCGCGCATTGGCGGTTTCGCCCGAGTGGACGACGAGGCGGGGCCGCTTGGAAGATTCTCCCGGTCGTGGGAGGAATTCCTGCAATTGTGCGGGAACTTTGAGCATACTGCATTCGTAAAACGCACAGATGTATGCCTCGGAGGGGAGTGCGAAATGATCATGAGACGCAGGAAAGGTTTCACGCTCATCGAGTTGTTGGTGGTCATCGCCATCATCGCGATCCTTGCGGCCATCCTTTTCCCGGTGTTCGCAAGGGCCCGCGAGAAGGCCAGGCAGACGTCATGTCTGAGTAACGTCAAGCAGATGACGCTTGGATTCCTCATGTACGCCCAGGACTACGACGAGACGATGGCGCCGCGCTACTACCGTTACGATGCGTCCGTTGCCGGAGGCCCTCACTGGGACGTGCTCATCTACCCTTACACGATGAACACGAACATCTACGACTGCCCCAGCACGCGGAACCGCTCCTACGGGTACAACGACGGCACGCTGGCCTACGAACCCATCGCCGAGGCTCAGCGCCCTGCCGAACTGGTCATCCTGTGTGATGTGAAGATGGGATGGACCAGCAGCGGTGGAATGGGCTGGCCCCGCCGCGTCGGCCGGCCGTCCCAGTTCGGCAGCCCACCCCAGGTGCCGGACAACGATGAGGACCCCGAGCCACTGGAGGGCGATCCTGCGTACACCGGCAGGGCCCGCGGCCTGCACAACGGAGGCGCCAACGTGGGCTTCCTCGACGGGCAT
>JBNJEK010000007.1:0-39184 GCA_051745855.1 Armatimonadota bacterium | reverse complement strand
ACTGATCGAGCACTGTTCACGAGGTGACGAGATGACCGGCAAAGAGCGCGTGATGGCGACCTTCGAAGGCCGTGAGTTCGACAAAGTCCCGATCTACTGCGCGGGGCTTTCGTGCAGGATTGCGTCCCATGTGCTGGGGCGCGAGGCATTCGTCGGCCACGGCATGCAGCGCTACCGCGAGAGCGTCGCGCGGTGGGAGGGCTGGCTCGACGAGTTCGAGGAGCGCACGCGCAACGACGTGCTGGAGGTCAGCGAGACGCTCGACCTTGACCTCGTGCGGCCGATGTACTGGCGCTACCCGCACGATCCGATCGAGCGCATCGACGAGCACACGTTCATGTTCGGCGATGAGGACGAGTACTGGTGGGTGATGCGCTTCGACCCGGACACCGAGCTTTACCAGGAGTGCGACCGGGCGCCACTTGAGGAGCCGACCATCGACGACGTCATCCGCCAGACCGAACTCAGCGAGACGGCCGCCGAGAGCGGCACCGCGCCGACGCCCGACAGCTACCCCGATCTGCAGGCGGCGATCGAGTACTACGGCGACCGGCGCGCAATCCCCGGCGGCGGGACCGGCGTCTCGGTTCCTCGCGAGCGCCACTGGCTGGAGGCGATGGCGCTGGAGCCGGACGTAGTGCGCCGCTACCTGGTGGCGCGCGCGAAGATCAACTGCCGCACCATCCCCGTGATGGCGCAGATGGGCCTGAAGATACTCTTCGGCGGCGGCGACTTCGCCGGCAAGAACGGTCCGCTCTACGGGCCGAAGCAGTTCCACGACTGCATGCTGCCGGCGCTGCAGATCGTCTCGGAGTGCTGCCAAGCGCATGACACGTGGCACTTCTTCGCCAGCGACGGGAATCTCTGGCCGGTGGCGGAGGACCTCTTCGGGAACTCGGGAGTGGATGGATTCTACGAGATCGACATCCGCTGCGAGATGCATCTGGAGCGACTGCGGGACACATTCCCGCACCTGCGGCTGTGCGGCGGAATCGCTTCGGAGACGCTGCACCAGGGGACGGTCGAGGATGTGGTCGCAGAGACGCGCGCGGCGCTGGACGTGGCGCGGCGGCGGGGGCAGATCGTGGTGGGTGTGTCGAACCAGGTGGTGCCGGCCACGCCGCCGGAGAACTTCGATGCGATGATGGAGACCCTGCACGAACAGCCGTAGCGGGATCGGTCATCCCGCCCGGTCGGCGTTCACACAGCGCGGGCCTCTACCACATCTGCTCGGTCTCCTGCGTGGGAGCCGCTTTGATGACAACTACATCGGTTGCGCGAGGGCCCTTGGGGCTGTCCTCGGTCTCAAACTCGACCTCGGAACCCTCGGTGAGGCTGCGGTAGCCCTCCCCGGCGATGGCTGTATAGTGGACGAAGACGTCCTCGCCATCCTCCTGCGCGATGAAGCCGTAGCCTTTCTCGTCGTCGAACCACTTGACGATCCCCGTCGGCATACCAGAGTGCCTCCGATTGCACGCGCTTGAGGTTCAGCGCAATTATAGCGAACACGCGAATAAACGCAAGCAGCAGTGGCGATCGGGGTGTAAACGCAGACTGTCGGTGGCTGCCTCCGTGTTATCTCCTTCCGGGGAAATCTCGCCCTGAGTCTGGAGTCCAGGCGCCCTCGCCTGGACGCCGTTTCCGCCTCAACGCCGACCTGAGACGACTCTCCGGGCGAGGGCGCCCGGAGTCCGGGTTCTTTGCTGAACGCTGCCGCGGCGCCGACAATCTCAGGATACACCCGGCGATCGAGGCATCCCGAGGCGGGTGGGGACCGGTCCGCTGGCCTACTGCTCCTGATCCGCCTCTTCGGGCTCCTCGCCGAACATCCCGGCGGCCTCGTCCTCCTCGATCTCCGGGTGCTCCTCGAGGAACTCCTCGTGCTCCGCAGCGAACTGTGCCGCCTGCATCTCGATACCCTTCACGGAGACGTGCGTGATCCAGCCGAGGAAGATGATGAACAGTACGGTGCCAACGAACGTGAGCGCCTCGCCGTCGCCGATGTACATCAGTGTCAGCGTGACCCCGCCGAAGAGGAGACAGGCGACCAACTCGGCTTCATTGACGGACGTGTGGAGGTCATGGACGCCCCACTCTTCCTTCGGCAGCAGGATACCGTGCTCTTCAAGATCCTTAAGTGACATATCTACCCTCTCCCCACCCCGGCAACTACGGAGTGATCTCGTCCTCAGTGTCCCAGAAGAACTGGAACCATTGCGATACGTTAAACTTCAGTCGCCCGCTGCGCAGGTTGGCGAGCATGACCGGGGCATCGATCTCATTCGCCACGCGCGCGGTCTTGTCGCCCCAGACCTTGCGGCGGACCCAGCTTTCACGCGAGGCGCCCATCATCACAAGGTCGAAGCCTTTCGAGCGCTCGATCAGCGTCTCGACCACATCGCCGGTCTCGATGCGGATGCGGAAGCGCCGCTTGCTGCGACCGTCGGTCACGGCCTCGCCGGTTGGCTCGATGTCAAGCTCGGTGAGCGACTCGCGCAACTCGGCGGCTCTCTCAGCACGCTCGCGCGGGGTGAGGTCCTCGCTGACCACATGCACAAGCTCAATGTAGGCGTTCTCTTCGCCCGCCATCGGGGCGGCGAGGCCGGCCATCAGATGGCCGTGGCGCGGATGCTGGATCGGCACGAGGATGCGCTTCGCGGGAAGCTCAACATCGCCGCGCGAGACGACGACGTTCGCATTTGACTCCTTGACGATCCTGTCGATGTTGCTGCCCACCACGGTGCGAGGGTCGGTGCTCCTCCCCTGCCAGCCCATGACCACGAAGTTCGCGTTGTGGTCGTTGACGGTGTCGATGATCGCGTCGGCGGGGCGGTGGCCGACGCGCAGCAGCATGTTCGGCGTCATCCCCATCTCCTCGGCGATCCGAGCAACCTCGTCCATGAGCGGCCGCGCTTCATCGACGAAGTCGCGCCCGACGCTCACGGGAAGCTGATCAGGCACGGTGATCACATGCAGCAGGATCAGCTCGCCCGGCTCGGTCTCGAGGATCGACTTCGCCACCCGGAGCAGCTTCGGAGCATTCTCGGGGTTGGCGACAGGCACGAGGACCGAGAAGTCCTCGCGATCGACCTTCAGGCGCTCCTCGACCAGCACGGGCGTGACGTCGTCCTCGCGCTCGCGCTTCGACGCGTAGAAGTAATAGATCCCGTAGCCCAGCGCGAGCCAGATGATTGTTGCGTACCATGCCAGCGGCGACACATGGAACAACTCGTAGGCGACGAAGCCCTTGGTGATGATCCCAAGTATCGGGATGTAGGGGAAGAATGGCATCAGGTAGCCGTAGGCGAGCTTGTCGGCGTACTTGCGGCGGATCGTGATGACCGCCACGTTGACCTGCATGAACAGCAACAGGAACATGATGTTGGCGGCCGCGGCAACGTCATCGATGGCCGGGATGAAGACGGCCATTCCGATGATGAGCGCGCCGGACATCAACAGAGCGAGATGGGGGGTCCGGGTCTTCGGATGCACGGCGCCGAAGATGTCGGGCAGGTTGCGATCGCGGCCCATCGCGAACGACACGCGTGTGGACGAGTAGGTGGTGGCATTGAGCGCGCTGGTGGTGGAAAAGAGCGCGCCGGCGAGGAGCAGAATAGTACCGAGCGGCATGAACTGCTCGGCCGCGCGGAGCAGCCCCAACTCACCTGCCTGACCCAGCCATTCGTAGCTCGTCTGACCCGCGGGCGGGTCAACCGCGCCAATCATGGCGAACCCCACAAGAATGTACAGCGGCACGACGATCAGCAGGGCGAGGAAGACAGCCTTCGGGACATTGCGCCGCGGGTCCTTTACCTCCTCGCCCGCCTGTACAATGACTTCATAGCCCTCATAGGCGATGAAGGTCAGGCCCATTGCGGCGAAGATACCACCCCAGCCGGCCGGTGAGAAGGGCCGGAAGGACTGCAGTCGGTCGGGGCTGGCGGCGACGGCCCAGATACCGCTGGCGACGAAGAATGTGATGATGACGACCTTGCCGACGGTGACGATATTGCCCGCCATCCCGGTCTCGGAGACGCCCTTGTAGTTGATGTAGATGAAAAGGGCCGCGATGGCGACGGCAACGCCCTTGGTGACAATAGTCGCCGGGAGCACGATGGAGCCGAGGGCGAGGCCCTCCGCGCCAGACGCCAGTTCGACGACGTCCAGCGCCCCGGTGATCCGCAGCATCTCGACGAAGTAGGCGGCGAAGCCGAGAGCGTAGAGGCTTCCCGCGACTGCGTGCGCGAACCAGCTCATCCAGCCTGCAAAGAAGGCGTTGCTGCCCGGGAGGCCCTGGCGCACCCACAGGTAGCCGCCACCGGCCTCGGGGATCGCGGAGCCAAGCTCCGCGTAGACCATCGCGGTCAGCAGCGTGACGACCCCGTTGAGCGCGAAGGCCACGATCAGGGCGGGCCCGGCCTCGCCGGCCGCAATGCCGGTAAGCACGAAAACGCCCGCGCCGATCATCGCTGCGACGCCTACCATGGTGATGTCGAACAGGCCGAGGTCCCGGCTGAGTTCCGTGGATGGTGCCCGCATATCCCGCAATTCTCCTGCCCTGTGACGTGTGACGGTATGCTCGCGTGCCTTACGACCGTCCGTGCTCGATCTGCGCGATGAGGGGAAACGGGCCCGCTATGCATGGGGGTCGCCGCCACCGCTCATGACACGCGAAAGTGTACTACGCGATGAGATTGCATGTCAAATCACGGCCCCGGCTGGAGGGGGCAGACGCAGACGGTCGGTAACTGATCGGCATTATCTCCTCCCGAGAACATTCCGCCCTGGGTCTGGAGTCCAGGCGCCCTCGCCTGGACGCCGTTTCCGCTGCAGACGTCGGCCTGAGACGACTCTCCGGGCGGGGGCGCCCGGAGTCCGGCTTCCTTGCTGAACGCTGCTGCGGTGCCGACAATCTCAGGATACACCCGCCTGCTGGAGGGGGCAGACGCAGACGGTCGGTAACTGATCGGCATTATCTCCTCCCGAGAACATTCCGCCCTGGGTCTGGAGTCCAGGCGCCCTCGCCTGGACGCCGTTTCCGTCAGGCCGCTGCAAATGACTTTCCGGGCGGCCGCTTGCTTGCCCGCAGGTATGCGTTATGCTACACTCTCGACGGTCGTGGAGACCCCGCTGAGGGAGCTGGAGATATGCGTCCGGATGAGGCTCGTCGCGAGTTCCGCAGGAAGGTCCTGATCGTAGGGATGCTCTTTGCGTTTATCGCGCTGATCTACCTCATCTTTCACGTCAGCCGCTTCGAGAGGCTTTCCGATGTCAACGCGGTGGATTACGCGCAGATAGCACGGAACCTCAAGCGCGGCGAGGGCTTCACCACCGACTTCATCAAGCCCCTGGGGCTGACCTACGAAGCCAGCATAGAGAACCACCACGACCTGAGCTACCCGCCGCTGCACGTGGCCCTCACCTCGATCATGATGAGGGCGCTGGGCGAGAACGATCGCGCGGCCTCGCACACCTCGGGGCTGGCATTTCTGCTGACCATCCCGGTGCTCTTCGTGCTGGCGCTTCGCCTCTTTGACTGGCGGACGGCGGTGCTGGCGACGCTGATCTTCGGCACCCACCTCGGGCACCTGACCTACGCCACGTCAGGCCTTGAGGCATCGCTGCTGACGCTGCTGGTGACGGCGATGCTGCTTCTGCTCTACCAGGCGAGCACCAGTGGGAAGAGCGAGATGCTGTGGGTGGCGGGCGCGGGCGTGACGCTGGGTTTGATCTACCTGACCAAGTACGTCTGGATCGCGGCGCTGCTCCCGGCCGCCGGTTATCTGATCATCATGAAGCCGGAGCGCCGGTTCGCGCGCGTGGCGATCTTCGTGGCCATGGTGGCGCTCACGGCCTCGCCGTGGCTCTACCGCAACTACGCGCTCACCGACGATCCGTTCTTCACGCTGCGCTGGCATGAGATGGTAGGGCAGACACGGGCGCATCCGGCGAACTCGATCTACCGGGAGTTCAGAGACGACACGCAGGGCTATCTTTCATTCGCATTCTCCAATCCGCGCGCGGCCTTTGAGAAGATCCGCAGCGGAGTGACCACGTTCTATCGCTCATTCCACGACCTCGGAGGGCTGTTCGTGACACCGTTCTTTGTGGTCGCGATACTGGTGCGGCTTGGTGATGACCGGGTCGAGCGACTCCGCTACCTCGCCTACGGCCTCCTGGTGGTGATACCACTTGTGCTGTCGTTTTTCATCGCCAGTCCGCGCCTGGTGGCGCCCATCGGCGGGGTGGTGGTGCTCTTCGCAGTGGCGTTCTTCTGGCGGCTGCTCGATGCCCGGACCCAGTCACTGGAGCAGCGTCCGCGCGTCCGCTGGCTTGCGGTGGCGGTCGGCCTGCTGCTGGTGCTGCACCTGCACCCGCTCGTCACCACGGTGACCCCGGACCGGCCGTTCTACGAGACCACGGAGACTCCGCTGGAGCAGGCGATGAACCAGTTACAGCAGACGGTTGACGGCCCGGTGCTCACGGATGTCCCGTGGACGGTGGCGTGGATGGCGGAGCGCGACGCCGTGTGGCTTCCGCAGACGGAGCAGGATTTCCATCGCATGGAGGAGCGGGTCGGCCAGTTTAACTGGCTTCTGCTCAGCCCGACGGTGGCTCGTCTGGCCGGGAGTGAGAACCTTCAGATGTGGGCGAACGCGTGGGTCCGCGCGCAGCAGGGCGATGTCGAGATACTGGGCTTTCAGATCGTCGCCCGACTTGGAGACGGCAGGTGGGTGCTGATGCGCCGCACCGCTGCGGGGGGAGCTACCGATGATGCACAGGCGCAATGACGGAGAAGCGACAACCGACACCGATTCCGACGGAGAGGCGTTCTCCGATGGGCGGGGGGATGACGGAAAGCACGGCGACGACGCCGCCGCGCATCTCCGCTGCCCGACATGCGGATCGGAGGTTCCGGAGGGGGGCAGATCGTGCCCCGTCTGCCGCCGAGGGATGTACCGGACATGCTTTTGCGGCTGGCAGTTGCCGGTCACCGAGCGGGAATGCTCGAACTGCGGCGCGGACTGGTCACAGAGCGCCAGGGTAGCGCGGAAGTCCAAAAGTCGCTCCCGGCGAACGCGTGATGCAGTGCGGTATGCGGTCGTGGGTGCGGTGGCGGCGGTCGTTGCGGCGCTGGTGATCCACCTGGTGCTCGGCGGCTTCGCGGCGCTGGCGCTGGAGGGGCAGGCGGCCCCGCCACGCGGCATCGGCGAGCGGGTGCGCCTGGCGCTGAGCGGCATCGCGACGCTGATGGAGCAGGCGTGGGCCGCGGTCGTCAGCTACGGAGCGACGGTAATCCTTATCGTCGGCATCATGGCCGTCGGGGCGGCGGCCGGAATGGCCGTGTACGCGGTGCGAAGGGGATCTCTCGGCAGCCGAAACAGGAGCAGTTCCCGGCGTGTACGCCGGAAGAGGCGCAAGTAGGAGCGATCGATGAGCGCGGCCCGGAGTCGGCCCGCCCCCGGTGAAGAAGGGCGACAGGAAGACCGGCAGAGGCTTTTCACCCCGCTGACCGCGGTGGTGGTCGTGCTGCTGATCGTGTGCTTCCGCTCGTATCTGCGGTGGATGTGGGACGTGTGGATGCAGAGCGACTACTACGGGCACGGCCCCCTGATCCCACTGATCTCGGGCTACCTCATCTACAGCCGGCGCCGGGAGTTTGTGGAGGCCGAGGGAGGGCACAACCTGTGGGGGCTGCCGCTTCTGATCGGCGGCATGGCGATCTTCCTGTCCGCGCTCTACCTCGATGTCAACTTCATCCAGGGGTTCGCGATGATCATGGTCATCGGCGGACTGATCATCCTTCTGTGGGGATGGGGCCGCGCGAAGGTGATCATCTTCCCGGTCGCGTTCCTGGCCTTCATGGTGCCCACCGGTCGGCTGCTGGTGACGCAGTTTTCCAACCCGCTGCAGACCTGGGGAGCGGCGGTGGCCGCCACGACTGTCTCACTGGTGGGAATGCCGGTTGAGCTGCAGGGGACGACGATCGACATCCCGGGCTACACATTCGAGGTCGCTCAGGCCTGCAGCGGGCTGAAATCAACCATCGCGATGAGCGCGCTCGCCGCGCTCTTCGCCTACCTTGTGCGCGGACCGATCTGGAAGCGCATACTGCTGTTCGTGTCCGGGGCGCCGGTGGCGCTCGCGGCCAATGCGACGCGAATCACATTCACTCTCATTCTCGGACGGGCATTCGGCCCGGAGGCCGCCGAGGGCTTCTTCCACACGCTCTCGGGGCTCATGGTCTTCGTCGTCGGGCTGATCGGGCTCTTCCTTGTGGCGAGGCTGCTCAAATGCGACCAAATGCGAGCCGACATCTGATCGCGGCCGCCGTCCTCGCGGCGGGCATCACCGTTGCTCCGATGGTGCGCGATGCGCGCCCACAGGAGGCGGACCACCAGGTTGATCTGTCGGCCATCCCCATGCAGATCGACGGGATGCAGGGGCAGGTGCTCCCCGAAGACGAGGGCGTGCAGGCGTACCTCGAGGCCGATGCGATGAGGACCGTCGCCTACGGCGAGCCCCCCGACTCCGTCGCGGTAAGCGCAATCTACGGCGCAAGCTGGCGCACAGTGCACTCGCCGGCGCAATGCTACCCGGCCGCAGGCTGGCAGGTGGTCTGGGAGCGTGACGCGATCGTGCCTGTTGCCCAGGACCTGCCGCACCCCAAACCCGTCCTCGGACGGCTGATGCACGCCGCCCACGGCGATCGGGCGCAACTGGTCCTGTTTATCTTCGCGCACAAAGGCGGCACGTCGATCGACTACGCCGAACATGCGTGGGCGGTGCAGACCGGACCGCGGGGCGCCGGAGGCCTCTCACTGATGCTCAGCACGAATCTCCTCGGCGACGAGGAGGAGGCCCGGCAACGCCTGACGGAGGTAGCGGCGGCCGTCTATCCCCACGTCATCAGCTTCTGGTATGAGGACTGGGAACCCTCCGAGGGGTAAAAAGCGCTGGAGAGTATAAGTGGAAGGAAGGACAGAAGCGACAGACCGCCACCGTAGGAGGCGTACTTTGTCTCCGCGGGTGCAATGTGATATAATCCGCCGCAACTCATCACCGCTCTCCCTTCCCGGAAGAAATTCGAAAGGGGCGCATGCTGTTGACATACCGATATTTCGCACTACTCCCCGCAATCGCCGTCGCCATGATGGGCATGATTGCAGGCTGCGGAAACGCACCGGTGGCGACCGTCGGCGGAGTCAAAATAACCGAGCAGGAAGTTGAAGAGCGTCTCGTTCAGACCTACGGCGAACAGGTGCTTCAGAGCATGATCGACCGCGAACTGCTGCAGCGCGCAGCGGAGGAGCAGGGCATTGAGGTCACTGAAGAGCAGATGGCCGAAGCCATCGAAGAGATGAAGGCGCAGTATCCCTCCGAAGAGGCGTTCCAGCAGGAACTCGCCCGGAACAACATGTCGGAAGAAGAGTGGCTCGAAGAGGTGCGGATCATGGTGCTGGCGCGGGAACTCGCGCTTCACGGCGTGGATCCCACCGAGGAGGAACTCCAGACATTCTTCGAAGAGAACCGTGAAATGTTCCGCGAGCCTGCGATGGTGTCGATGAGCGAGATCGTGGTCACCAGCGAGAGTGAAGCGCAGGAGATTCTTGACGAACTGGAGAGCGGAGAGTCGAGCTTCGCCGACCTGGCAAGCCGCTACTCCCTGTCAGGCTCTCGCGAGACCGGCGGGGAGCGCCCTCCGGTGCCGATCGAGCAGATCGGTCAGCCTGAGATCAGGGAAGTCGCCGAGAATCTGCCTGTGGGCGAAGTCAGCGATCCGATCGAGGCCGGCGGAAGCTGGGTCATATTGAGGGTCCGCGACCGGACCGCATCGCGCGAGCCGTCGTTTGAGGAAGACCTCGAGCAGATTCGGGAGGCCTACAGGAGAGCGAACGCAAACTCCCTCGAGGAGATCCTCCAGGAGCAGGTCGAACAGACCAACATCAACATCATCGACCCGCGCTTCCAGGCTCTCAGCGAGCGCTACACCGCGACGCCCGACGAGATCCCGCAGTTCGGCACCGATGACACGCAGATGCCGCCGCAGGGCGGACAGATGCCGCCGGCCGAGGGGCATGAGGGGCACGATCAGGCGGCCCCGCAGCCGGTTCCGGATGCGCCGATGCCCGAAGCGCCCGCCGCGCCGGACGCCGATTAGCAGACTGCAGAGGCGAGGCGGACGGGCGCCTCGGGGAGCATAGATGGAGCGTTTCGACGAACTTGTGCGGGTGATGGCGCGCCTGCGATCACCCGATGGCTGTCCATGGGACAGGGAGCAGACGCACCGCTCCCTGCGCCCTTACATGCTGGAGGAAGTATACGAGGCGCTGGAGGCCATCGACGAGGAGGACTGGGCGCGTCTCGCCGACGAACTCGGCGACGTGCTGCTGCAGGTGGTCTTTCATGCGCAACTGGCCTCCGAACGCGGGGACTTCGACATCGGCGACGTATGCGGGAAGATCGTCACGAAGCTGAAGCGGCGACACCCGCACGTCTTCTCTGACTCAATCGCCGACACCCCCGATGAAGTGATCGACCGGTGGGAGAAGCTCAAGCGCGAGGAAGAGGGCTATCAGGACCGGGAGTCGGCACTTGACGGCATCCCCGCCGCCCTGCCGGCATTGCAGCGGGCGCACAAGCTGCAAAAGCGCGCCGCCCGCGCGGGCTTCGACTGGGACGACATCACCGGCCCGCGCGCGAAGATCGAGGAAGAGCTGGCCGAGGTGGATGAGGCGGCAGGCGAGGACACGGACGCCACGGCGATTGAGGACGAGATCGGCGACCTGCTCTTCGCGGTGGTGAACCTCGCGCGGTTCCTCGATGTGGAGCCTGAGGGGGCATTGCGCCGGGCGAACGATCGCTTTTCGCGCAGATTCCGCTCGGTGGAGGCGCAGGCGGGCACGAGCGAGCAGCTTCGCGAGATGAATCTCGAAGAGATGGACCAGTTGTGGGAGAGGGCGAAGGCGGAGGAGGCGTAAGGCAGGAGGTCCCTCGGCGCGGACGTCGAACTACTCAGATGGCGGTGAGGAGGCGGCCACGCAGGGACTGCGCCAGGACATGCGACTGGATAAGTACCTGAAGAACGTCGGCATCGTCAAACGTCGCACCCTCGCAAAACGCCTCTCTGACGAGGGCAACGTAGAGGTGGACGGCCGGACGGCCAAACCCAGCACCGACGTCTCCCCTGGTGATCGTATCCGCGTGCAGATCGGGATGCAGATTGCCGAGTACGAGGTGCTGGATATATCCGAGCGGCCGGTTCCGAAAGACCAGCGTGATGACTACGCGCGGATGGTCCACTCCGAGCGCGTGGAGCCGCTGAGCGACCTTTAGGCCGGGGCGAAGCGCACGCGCATCTCCACGGCCTGTGAACACGTCGGCAGGGGGTTTACATAGTCCTGCAGACCAGACGCACACCAACAACGGACGCTACCAACTGGCGCCAAATGACAGGGAGGACGGCACCACATGGCACTTGACAAGCACGTATTCCTCTTCACCGAGGACGCGGATCCGATCGTTGAGGAACTTGAGAAGGAAGGCCGCGAGTTGAAGGACCTGCTCGGCGGCAAGGGCTCGAACCTGATGCTTATGACCAACTCGGGCATCCCGGTTCCGCCCGGCTTCACCATTGACACCGACACCTGCATCGAGTTCATTGAGAACGACAAGCAGCTTCCGTCGGACGTCGAGGACGAGATCGACCAGGCGATGGCCGCACTCGAGGACGAGGTCGGCAAGGAGTTCGGCTCCACGGAAAACCCGCTGCTCGTTTCCGTTCGCTCCGGCGCGAAGTTCTCGATGCCGGGCATGATGGACACGGTCCTGAATCTCGGCATGAACGACGACGTGGCCGAGGGAATGGTCAAACTCACCGGCGATGAGCGCTTCGTCTACGACGCCTACCGGCGCTTCATCATGATGTTCGCCGACGTCGTGAAGGGCGCACATCGCGAACTCTTCGAGGAGGCGCTCACCGAGGTCAAGGAAGAGGAGGGCGTCAAGGAAGACACCGACGTCTCCGCTGAGGGCCTGAAGAAGGTCGTCGAACTCGAGAAGGATATCTACGAGAAGGCCGTCGGCGAGCCCTTCCCGACCGAACCCCGACAGCAGCTCCTCGAGTCCGTTGACGCTGTCTTCAGCTCGTGGGACAACCCCCGTGCGATCGACTACCGGCTGATCCACGGTATCCCGCACTCGCTGGGCACCGCCGTCAACGTGCAGATGATGGTCTTCGGCAACCTCGCTGAGGACTCCGGCACCGGCGTTGCGTTCACTCGCAACCCCGCGACCGGCGAGAAGGAGATCTACGGTGAGTTCCTCTTCAACGCGCAGGGCGAGGACGTCGTCGCCGGCACGCGCACCCCGCTGCCGATCAGCGAACTTGAGCGCGAGATGCCCGAGATCTACGAGCAGTTCACCGAGATCTGCGAGAACCTCGAGCAGTTCTACCACAACATGGAGGACGTCGAGTTCACGATCGAGAACGGCAAACTGTGGATGCTGCAGACCCGTGACGGCAAGCGCACCGCGCAGGCCGCCATCAAGATCGCCTCTGACATGGTCGAAGAGGGCCTCGTCAACAAGCAGGAGGCGGTCATGATGGTCGAGCCGTCGCAGCTCGACCAGATCCTGCACCCGCAGTTCGACCCCGAGACCAAGCCCGAGTCGATCACCGTCGGCGTTGACGCCTCCCCCGGCGCGGCATCCGGACAGGTCGTCTTCACCTCCGAGGATGCGGACGAGTGGAACAAGGCCGGCAAGAATGTCGTGCTGGTTCGCCACGAGACCAACCCTGAGGACATCCGCGGCATGGCCGCTGCTCAGGGCATCCTGACCACGACCGGCGGCAAGACCTCTCACGCCGCCATCGTCGGCCGCCAGATGGGCACCCCGTGTGTCGTCGGCGCAGGCGAGGTTGAACTCAACTACGCCGAGAAGCAGTTCCGCGTGGGCGACACGATCGTCCATGAGGGTGACTGGATCAGCCTCGACGGCTCCACCGGCGAGGTCATGCTCGGTGAGGTCGAGACGATGCCGTCCGACGTCATCCAGGTGCTCACAGGCGCCAAGGATGAGAGCGAGTCGGAACTCTACGGCATGTTCCAGAACCTGATGGTGTGGGCGGATCAGATCCGCTCGCTGGGCGTGCTGACCAACGCGGACACTCCCGAGGACGCCACGACCGCCCGGAAGCTCGGCGCCGCCGGCATCGGTCTGACCAGGACCGAGCACATGTTCTTCGGTGAAGAGCGGTTGCTCAACTTCCAGAAGATGATCGTGGCCGACGACGAGGACAGCCAGCGCAAGGCGCTCGCAGCGCTGCTGCCCTACCAGCGTGAGGACTTCGAGGGTATCCTCCGCGCCATGGACGACTGCCCGGTCATCATCCGCCTGCTCGATCCGCCGCTGCACGAGTTCCTCCCCAGCGACGAGGAGGACCAGCGGATCATCGCCGAGGAGACCGGCAAGACGGTCGAGGAGATCCAGGACATGGTGTCGCGGCTGCACGAGATGAACCCGATGCTCGGCCACCGCGGCTGCCGCCTGGGTATCACCGACCCGCTGATCTCCGAGATGCAGGTTCGCGCGATCTTCGAGGCCGCCTGCAAGCTCAAGGCCGAGGGCCTGAATCCGAAGCCGGAGGTCATGATCCCGCTCGTCAGCACCGAAGGCGAGATCAGGATCCTCGCCCAGCTTGCCGAGCGCGTGGCCCAGGAGGTCATCGCGGAGACCGGCACCGAGGTCGACTACATGATCGGCACTATGATCGAGCTGCCGCGCGCATGCGTGGTCGCCGACCAGATCGCCGAGCATGCCGAGTTCTTCTCATTCGGCACCAACGACCTCACGCAGACGGCGTTCGGCTTCAGCCGCGATGACATTGAGGGCAAGTTCCTGCCTCAGTACATCGACCAGCGGATCTTCGAGGCCAGCCCGTTTGCCGTCCTCGACGAAGAGGGCACCGGCGCGCTGCTCGCGATGGGCGTCGAGAAGGGCCGCGAGGCCCGGCCGGACATGGAGATCGGCATCTGCGGTGAGCACGGCGGCGATCCGAAGTCGATCGACTTCTGCCACCGCGTCGGTCTCAACTACGTAAGCTGCTCGCCGCTGCGCGTTCCGATTGCGCGGCTGGCCGCGGCACAGTCGCAGGTCAACAACCCGCGCGACTGAGACCACAGGTTCGCGTCAGCGAACCTTCTGCGCAACCACGGAGGCGGGCGGCAATCGGCCGCCCGCCTCTTTCATTTGTGCACCAACCGAAGACTTCACACAGCCGCAGGGAGGTACTCCCAATGACGACAATCACATCCGTACATGCGCGAGAGATACTTGATTCGCGCGGCAACCCGACGGTCGAGGTGGAGGTTGAGCTTGCCTGCGCGGCGTGGGGCCGCGCCGCCGTCCCGTCCGGCGCCTCCACCGGCGAGCACGAGGCCGTCGAGCTTCGTGACGGCGATGACGATCGCTACCTCGGCAAAGGCGTGCAGCAGGCCGTGGAGAACGTCAACACCCGGATCGCGCCCGAGATCGTCGGCCTCGACTCTACCCGCCAGCGCGAGATCGACCAGGTCATGATCGACCTCGACGGAACGCCGAACAAGGCCGAACTCGGCGCCAACGCAATCCTCGGCTGCTCGATGGCCGTCTGCAAGGCCGCTGCGGCCGCCTCCGAGCTTCCGCTCTACGAGTACATCGGCGGCTGCAACGCGCGAACGCTGCCCGTGCCGATGATGAACATCATCAACGGCGGCGAGCACGCCGACAACAACGTGGACCTGCAGGAGTTCATGATCATGCCGGTCGGCGCCCCGAACTTCAGCGAGTGCCTGCGCTGGTGCGCTGAGGTCTTCCACGCGCTCAAGAAGGTCCTCTCCGGCCGCGATATGAGCACCGCCGTCGGCGACGAGGGCGGCTTTGCGCCGGACCTCGGCTCCAACGAGGAGGCCCTTGAGGTCATCGTTGAGGCCATCGAGAACGCTGGCTACCAGCCCGGCGAGCAGTTCCGCATCGCGCTCGATCCGGCATCCACCGAGTTCTTCGACGGCTCGAAGTACGTCCTGGCCGGCGAGGGCCGCGAGCTGTCAAGCGAGGAAATGATCGACTTCTACGCCGACCTGTGCGACAAATACCCGATCATATCCATCGAGGACGGCCTCGCAGAGGATGACTGGGAGGCATGGCCGAAGTTCGTCGAAAAGCTCGGCGACCGCGTTCAGATCGTCGGAGACGACCTGACCGTCACCAACACCGAGCGGCTGAGCAAGGCCATCGACCTCGGCGCGATCAACTCGATCCTGATCAAGGTCAACCAGATCGGCTCGCTGACCGAGACGCTCGACGCCATCGAGATGGCGAAGCGCGCTCAGATGACCGCCGTCGTCTCGCATCGGAGCGGTGAGACCGAGGACACCACGATCGCCGACATCGTCGTCGGCACGAACGCCGGGCAGATCAAGACCGGCGCGCCGTCGCGGACGGACCGCGTCGCGAAGTACAACCAGCTTCTGCGCATCGAAGAGATGCTCGGCGAGATCGCGGAGTATCCGGGCCTGAGCGCCTGGTACAACCTCGCCAGCAAGTAAGCACGCTCGACCGAAGGCGGAAAGCGGCCGCGCGCTCCGAGAGGGGCGCGCGGCCGTCGCAGTACGCCCAACTCGATCAAAAAGCAGAAGTCCTTGGCCGGGAGCGCGGCGGCGTGGTATACTACGTGCGCGGCAACATTGCGACGCGCCACTCACAGCATTGCCACAGCCGGAGAAGGAGTTCAGGCAGTGGCGTCAACGAACCAGGACACGCAGCGAAGTTCAGATTCCCGTCGCGCTCAGCGGAAGCGGCTGGCGTGGCTGGTCGTGGTGGCATTCGCCCTGGTGGCGTGGGGCCCCCGCACCGCTATGATGCTTGAGAAGGGCTGGTCCTCGTCATATGCGGCCCTCGAGCGCCAGCAGCAGATCGATGAGGCGGATCGGCGGATCGAAGCGCTTCAGCGCGAAGTGGCCTACGCCCGGACATCGGAGGGCAAAGACGTCGAGGCGAAGCGCCGCTTCGGCGTGGGCCCGCGTGACGAGATTTGGATCACAGTCGAGGCGCAGCCGGCACCCGAGCGCAGGCCCCAACCTCAGTCGGTCGCAGATCGCCTCAACGTCTGGCTGACCGACGCGGGGAGTCGCTTTGTCGGCCACCTGCGGGCCGTGGGCGCAACCGTCAGTTACGCGGTGGGACTTCACGACGTGAGCACATCCGTCGCGGTGCCTGTGATCGAGGATCTCGAGATTGCTGAACCCAGCGAAGGACACTCCGCAGAGAGCACCGAGGGCGACGGTGAGATCGCGGGAGATGCTGCCGAAGGGCAGTAGCAGCGAACTACGAAGATGTTTCTCCGACCAGCGGACATTCCCCCACGGGCGTGCCCGAGTGGTTCTGACTCTCCCACTAAGCGCTCTGCTCGCAGTCGTAATGCTCGCCCCGGGAGGCTGCGACCGGCCCCCCGCCGTCGATCGCTGGCCCATGGCATCCGCCGTCACCGAAGACGGACAGGACTTCGTTGCCTATGCTCTGCCCCCCGACGGCTTCGGCCTCGGCCTGACGACCCACGTGATCGGGGTCAGAGACTACGTCACGGCGATCTGTCCGCTGCCCGAGCGCGGGGCGATGATTTTCACACCCTCCGGCGGCTTCGATGTCGGCGCCGAAAAGGATCTCTGGTCCACGCAGCCGGATGTGCGGAACGCCGCGGCGCTGGGTTCAACGCGGCTGGCGCTGATCGTTGGCGGCGACACCACCGGCGATGCTCCCGGGGAGCCCGCGGAGCCACCGCCGTGGCTGATGGGCGCCGAGATTCGCCTCGGCCGGATCGAGGACGATCAACTCCGCGTCGGGCCATCCGAACTTCCTCACACCATCAACCCGTGGCGCATCCAGCACGGCCGATTCGCCGGCGAGGACGACAACCTGCTCGTCTTTGTGTACACACGAGCCCCTTTTGATGAGGTTATGCGTCGCCGCCCGTGGATCTACCGCGTGACGGAGGGTGACGACGGTCTGCCCCACCTTGATCCGCGGTGGCGCGGGACATCGTTCGCCCACCCCTTCCGCGACGCCACATTCGGCGACTTCACCGGCGAGGGCGAGGGGGAGATCGCGGCACTCGAGGTGACCGAGGACGGTGGTCGGATGATCACCGCGTATCACTTCCAGGGGTTCGGCCTCGAGGGCCTTGCCCCGAGCGCACGGGTGCCTCCGGTGGAGGACAGGCTGCAGGCCGCGCGCCGGGGGGAGAGTGAGGCCGACGAACTGGTCGTGCGAGCGCTCGACGGGCGCTTCCTTTTCTACGAGCTTGACGCGGGGAGGGGCGAACTGCGCGAGACGCTGGCCGTGGACGGGCCGGAGACGGTCCTCGGGTGGATAGTCACGGGCGGGACGCCGGCAGGTTCGGGCGAACTCGCCTGCGTGTTGCCAGACGGTGACATCTGGCGGACGGGACCTGAGTACTGATGCCTCCCACACGTCCATGACCGACCGCGCCGTCCGGCCGAAGAAACGCGTGTCGAGAGCGGAATGCAGACGGACGAGCGAGAGAGTGATTCGTCATGAAGCTCGCAGTACTGATGGCCGGGTGCGCCGCCCTCGGCGCACCGTCGATTGACTTTCAGACCGCGAAACTGACCATCCCGGAGCCGCACCGGCTGCGGGTCGAACTTGCCGCCACCGGATCGGGTGTGGAGGTCGGGAGCTACGGCGTGCGCACTCGTGAGGCCGATGGCGACAGCCTTCCCGGGCTCAGAACTCGCGGCGATCACATGTGGCTGCCTGCCGCCGATCTCGATGACCGGAACTGGTATCTTTTCCTCGACAACGAGCGCGGTGACCTCGACCCCGCGGACGGTCGCGTCGCGATGGAGATCGACGTCTCCGAATGGCCCGACGGCGAGCACTGGTTCACCGTCTTCGCATGCAACCGCCCGGCCACGGGAAGCTACGTGCATGACGCGAGGACGTTGCGCATTCAGACCGAGGGCGGCTGGGTCAGCGAGGAGGGCACCGTCATCCTCGAGTCGCTCAGCGTCACCATCGAGAATTTCACCGCCGAGCCCGAACGCGTGCAGGCCGGTGAGCCCGTCAGCGTGAGCCTCGACTTCGCCGAACGCGGAGTGGGCGACCCCATCTGGACGATCACCGTCCCCTACTGGATCGAGGCGCACGAGACGCCTCCCGGCTGGCAGTACGACCCCGAAGCGCAGAAGGCCTCACTGACCGGCGGCGCCTTCGCCGACAACACTCCCCCGGACTCCGACCCGGCGGACGGGAAGCTGCGCGTCGAACTGACCACGGATGGCTGGCGGCCAGGCGTGCACAACTTCACCCTTCAGGCCGCGTCCGGCTTCGCACCGGCGCAGGCGCTTGCATACCGCGACTTCGCCGTCACGATCCTCCCGGATGAGCCTCGCTTCACCGTCGAGTTCGAGCACGATCAGCACCTGCGCGAGGGAACGCACTTCAGCAACATGATCAGCCCCGCTGAGGGCGAGGCTATCGCTTACAACCGGATCACCCGCGATGGCGGCTTCACCTGGGGAACGCTCGAGGGCCGGTCAATCCCGAGCCCCAACCTCCTCGCCGACGGGACAGTGATGGGCATGCCCCCACGCAGCAAACCGATCGAAGGGCGCCCGGGCTATTTCACGATCCCGCTTCATATCTCGACTGATAGCGGTCGGACGGTCACGGAGACAGTCGACGCCGAACTGCACGTCCCCGACGCCACCAGCGGCGTCGGCCACGCGTTCGCTCCCGGTCCCATCTTCTTCCGCTCCATTGTGCAGATGCCCGATGGTTCGCTGCTCGCCACCTTCTACGGCTGGTTCGAGGGCGATGAGTCGCCGGTGCCCGGGCAGAAAGACTCCTTCCGCTACCGCACCTGGCTGATGCGCTCGGAGGACGGTGGGCGGCACTGGGAGTATCACGCGACCGTGGCCTACGATCCGGAGATCGGCACCGAGGGCTACTGCGAGCCGGTCATGAAGCTGCTGCCCGATGGCACACTCATCTGCCTGCTGCGCACCGGGGGCGACAACCGCCCCTACCACCTCGATAATCCGCTGATGGTCGCATGGTCGGAGGATGGGGGCCTCACGTGGACGGAACCGATCCGCACCGGCTTCGAGGGCGTGGCGCCTGACCTCGTGGTGATGGAGGACGGCACACTCGCCTGCAGCACCGGTCGCCCCGGCGCGTGGCTGCTGCTCAGCAACGACAACGGGCGCACCTGGAGCGACGCGTTCAGCATCAACGCAGAGCGCTACTCCGGGTACACGGGCGCCTGCGAGGTGGAGCCGGGCGTGCTGCTGATCGGCTACGGCGCGATGAACTGGCTGAACCCGGAGACCGGCGAGCGCGAGAACAGCCTGCGGACGGTGCGGGCGAAGGTGCGGAGGGTGCGGTGACGCCCGCGCCACATGATGCATCCTGCATGGGCGGGCGTCGCGCCCGCCAGCCTTTGCCGTTACGTGGCACGGGCGTCCCGCCCGTGCGTCGTTCCGGACACGCACAGCAGGTCGCCGGGCGGCGTGACACGCTCATCGCAAACAACAGAGCTGGGCTTGAGTAAATGTTTCACGTGAAACATTTGTTCGGATGGAAGAGGACGCGCCACACACACGATTCATAACGCAGGAGGCGAAAAGTCCAATGGGCGATCACGGGTCGTACCTCAGCGAGCGAGAGGGAAGGCGTGAGGCCGACGCCGAGGAGGCCGTCAAGCAGGCCTACGAGAAGAATGTGAAGTTCGTCAGACTCTGGTTCACCGACGTGCTGGGCTTTCTCAAGAGCTTTGCGATCACCGTCGAGAATCTCGAGGAGGCGATCGCCAGCGGCCGCGGCTTCGACGGCTCCTCCATCCAGGGCTTCGCCCGCATCGACGAATCGGACATGATCGCCATGCCTGATCCGAGCACGTTTTGCATCCTTCCGTGGCGCGGCTCTGAGACGCCCGTGGGCCGGATGTTCTGCGACATCCAGCACCCCGACGGCCGGCCCTACGAGTTCGATCCGCGCTACGTGCTGCGCAAGAACCTCAAGCGCGCGGAGGAGATGGGCCTGGTCTGCTACGTCGGCCCCGAGCTTGAGTACTTCTACTTCCGCTCGTCCAGGCCCCCGATCGAGACCCTCGATGAGGGCGGGTATTTCGACCTGACGCCCCTCGACGTCGCCTCCGACCTGCGCCGTGATACCGTGCTGACGCTGCAGGAGATGGGCGTGAAGGTGGACTACAGCCACCACGAGGTCGCCCCCAGCCAGCATGAGATCGATCTCGACTACACCGACGCGCTCACGATGGCCGACCAGGCAATGACCTACCGCCTCGTGGTCAAGGAGGTCGCGCTGCAGCATAAGGTCCACGCCACGTTTATGCCCAAGCCGCTCGCCGATGAGAACGGCTCAGGCATGCATGTGCACATGTCGCTGTTCAATGGCGATGAGAATGTATTCTTCGACGCCGAGGACGAGTGCGGTCTGTCGATGGACTGCAAGCACTTCATTGCGGGCCTGCTCGAGCACGCGCCCGAGATCACGATGGTCACGAACCAGTGGGTGAACTCGTACAAGCGCCTGGTGCCGGGCTATGAGGCGCCGGTCTATCTCTCATGGGCGGTGCGCAACCGGTCGGATCTGATCCGGATTCCCGGCTATGAGCCGGGTAATCCTCGCGCGACGCGGCTTGAGTACCGCGCTCCGGACCCGGCCTGCAACCCCTATCTTGCCTTCGCGGCGATGCTCGCGGCCGGGCTTGAGGGCATGGAGAAGAAGTACGAGCCACGCACGCCGGTGGAGGACAACTGCTACGAGATGACCCCTGAGGAGCGTTCGCGCCGCGGGATCGGCTCTTTGCCCGCCAGCCTCGGTGAGGCGATCATCCACGCCGAGCGAAGCGACGTGCTCCGCCGCGCCCTGGGCGAGGAGCTTCACGAGAAGCTGCTCGAGAACAAGCGGATCGAGGTGGACCGCTACCGCCTGCAGGTGACAAGCTGGGAGTTGGACGAGTACCTGCCGGTGTTGTGACGGCAGCGGTCAGCGGCCAGCTAACAAAAACGACGAGCGGCCACGCCTTGACGACCGGAGGCTGGAATGGAAGCCTGCCAGCCGTTGGCCGTTCAAGTGGGGCGCCGAAGAACGACACAGGCCGGGACGGGCGGGGCCCGGCCTCTCCAACGGAACATTACCTTTACACACAAGTTTGCGGCGACGCCGTTTGCCGTCGGAGGGGCCGGCCCGAAGGGCTGAGAGGGGGGCACGCGAGTGTCGTGTATTCGCGTGCCCCCCTCTCAGTCGCCAGGACTTCGCTTGCGAAGTCACCGGCCCGTCGTTCTTGCAGATCCGTCGATCCCGGTGCTCCAGGGGCCACCTCTTCGCCGGGGCGTATGATGCAACGACGGGCCGGTCAGGCGACTGCCATCCGCGTGCCGCTGAACGACAGCGGCCGCGCGGCGGCCCCTCCGAACGGAAGACGACGCTTCCCGGTTCATCCGAGGATGTGTGTAAAGGTTAGCCAACGGCACAAGGCACCGGCCGTTCCGCGCTCCCGGCTCCTCGCAGGAAGGTCTCAGCCTTTCCCTGGCGAAAAGATGGACGCTGCAACTCGACAACGATGACTGGAGGCGCATCATGGCCGACCTGAACATAGCCGTCATGCTCAACTCGCTGCGCATGGACGACCCCTACGACGGATTCGACAAGATCGCCGAGATGGGCGTCACCGGCGTCCACCTCTCCGTGGGCGGCGGGCCGTTCAGCCCCGACAACATGAGCAAGCAGGACCGCAAAGACCTCCTCAAGCACCTCGACTCGCTCGGGCTTGAGATCTCCGCCGTCTCCGCCTGGGGCGGAAACGTCCACCTCGAGGAGGACGACTGCTCCGAGGCCATCGCGCAGGCGCGAGACGTGCTGGAGCTGGCCGCCGATCTTGAATGTGGCATCTGGCAGGGCCACGTGGGGATCATGCCCGAGGACGTCAACGACCCGCGCTGGGCCAACCACGTCCGCCATCACGAGCAGATCGCCGAGCACGCGGAGGCCGTCGGCGCGGTGCTTGCGATCGAGACCGGCCCCGAGCCGCCCTACGTGCTCAAGCGGCTCATCGAGACCGTCGGCTCCGACACGATCCGCATCAACTGGGACCCGGCGAACCTGATCCTGTGGCCCGCGCGCTACGCACAGGAGGCCGGGGAGGAGTACGATAAGAAGAAGTGGATGGACCTCTACCAGCCGGTCGAGGGCCTCGACATGGTCGGCGAGTACGTGGTCCATGTGCACGCCAAGGACGCGCTCGTGCATGAGGACGGCCAGCGGCAGGAGGTCGCGTTCGGCGAGGGCTGGGTGGACTGGGACGCGTTCATCGGCAAGCTCTGTGATGACCACGGCTACGACGGCTACTTCGCGATCGAGCGCGAGGTCGGCGAGAACCCGGTCGATGACATCCAGACCGCGGTGGACTTTCTCAAGAACTTCGATGCCTGAAAGCCCGACCAATGTTGGATCATCGCGCCCGGGGCGATCGCGGCAGGAACCGCAGCCCCGGGCGTCGAAATGTACACTGATGCACCGGATCACGAACTCTGGAGGAGTGGTGCAGATGGGTCAGGAAGTCGTTATCTTCAAGAGCGAAGAAAAGGCCGACAGGGCGCGCGTGTGCTCGTTCCTGCGCGACCTCGCCGACCGTATCGAGGAGAACATCGTTGTATTGAGGAAAGGTGACGAGGAGGTCACCGTTGACATCCCCGACATGATGGAACTCGAGGTCAAGTTCGAGGAGGAGACCTCAAGCTCGGGCGCAAAGGAGTATCAGCTCGAGGTCGAGATCGAGTGGCCCGAGGGTGGAGAGGCCGGGGGCTCAGTGAGCCTCGGGTAGGATCTGATCACGCTTTACTGAGGCGGTCGGCACCATCGGGTGCCGGCCGCCTGTTGTGTTCCGGGGTGCCCCGTTCAGCGGCGCCGCCGGCTGTCGCCGCGCGCGCTGCGTGAGCGGGCAGAGGCGCGTGAGGATGGCGCGGACGATGCCCGACGAGAGACCGAACTCGATCGGGTGGACGCCGACCGGCGGTTGAGATGCTGCGCGCGGACGGCCTGCGTGTGCTGCCTTTGCGCCTGCTCAAGCCGTCGGGACGCCAATTCCATCTTCTTCGCCTGCTTCTCGAGTTCTTCGGCGGTGAGCGGGCGCCGCGGCTGCCCGAACAACACCACCCCCGCGAGGATAATGATGATCGCCAGCAGCGCATCGGTGAGGGTCATGTCCTGATAGATCCCCAGTTCATCCACGACCAGCCACTGCAGGACGAGAGCCCCCGGAAAGAACAGCGCGAACCCAATCAGCAGGCCAAGCAGGCGTCGCATCATCCCATCATCACACTCCACGCGTTACGTCTGCGGCTGCAGCAGCAATTCGATAATCGCGGTCGCGAGCACCGCGCGTGCCTCTTCCGTGAGCGCGCCATTCTCGTCGCGTATTTCGTCGGCGGCCAGGCCCTCCTGCAGCAGCGCTGCCTCGGTGCGCAGAAGCGGCAGGGAAAGCAGGTCCGCGAGATTCTCCATCTCCTCGAGCGCCCGTCGCCCGATGTCAATCCGCTCGGCCTCGCCCACGGCCGGGCCGATGAGCACTATCAGCGCGTCCGTCTCCTCCATGAGCCGGTTCACCAGCCCGGCCAGCCCCCTCCGGAAGTCGGCCGCATCCCACTCCTCGAGGTCGGTCCCGAAGGTAACGAGCAGGACATCCGGGTCGGCCTCCTCAACAAGCCCCACGTAGCCCGACCCGGGGCTGGGGCGAAGCGCCTGCTCGGTCATCGCGGTGACCGAGATCTCGGCGTCTTCGGGCCGGGCGAGCGCAAGCCGCTCGGCGACCGTCTGCGGCCACGTGTGCTCCTCGCAAGACGCCATCGAATCGCCGAGAACCGCCAGTGTAAGCTCGCCGTTGCTTCCAAGCGCCCAGCGCCGGAAGAGGCGCACGTCGCGTGTGAGCACCAGTGGCTCGCCGTCCGGCTCGGAGATCGGTCTGACCACGGGGGCATCACCCGTCGGGCTGCCAAAGACCTCGACCTCGCGGCAGAAGATCGTGTTGTCGCCGCCGAGGCCGCCGCCCCATGTGTTCGTGAACTCAACGCGCACGAACTGCGCCGGGCGGTCGTTGAAGCGGTGGTTGAGCACGAGTGGCTCGCTCTGCGGGAAGATGAACTCCCGGAGCAACTCGTACTCCTCTCCGTCCTCCGAGCAGTAGATGGCGATGCCCCGCGTATTCCCGTTGGCCGAGTTATGCACCGTGACCCGGTTGATGCTGCAGGGGCGCTGCAGGTCGATCGTCACGGACTTGGGGAAGTCACCGTCGTTGGTGGTGGCGAAGCAGCCCGGTGCGCTGTCGGAGTCGACGATTCCGTCCACGAGCCCCGTCCAGCCTCCCATCACGTCGGTGCTGCATTCGAACGGCCGCCCCTGCGCGACGTTCTGCTGCGCCACACCCACGTCCGCCAGCAGCGCCAAGAGCAGCAGCGGCGCCAGCGATGCGATGCCCCTCCGAATGCCGGTCATCCGGATTCCTCCCGGGTTCCCCGCTCAGTCAAGCAGCTCAAGCTCCAGGCTGATGTCAACGGCCACCGCCGAATGTGTCAATGCCCCGACGGAGATGAGATCGACGCCGAGGATGCCGACGTCGCGCACGCGGTCAAGGGTCATATTCCCGGACGCCTCAACGAGCGCCGCGCCGTCTACGATGCGCACGGCCTCGGCCATCGTGTCATTGTCCATGTTGTCGAGCATGATGATATCCGCGCCGGCTTCGAGGGCCTCGCGGACCTCGCCGAGATCCGTCGTCTCCACCTCGACCTTGAGCGTATGCGGGGCGCCCGCTCGCGCCCGCTCGATGGCCGGGGTGATCCCGCCGGAAAGCTGGATGTGATTGTCCTTGATGAGGATGCCGTCGTAGAGGGCGAACCTGTGGTTGCTGCCGCCGCCGGCCACGACCGCGGCCTTCTCCAGCGCGCGCAGGCCGGGGGTGGTCTTGCGGGTGTCGGTGACCTTCGCACCGGTTCCGTCAAGCTCGTCGGCGAACCGGCGGGTGAGCGTGGCCACGCCGCAGAGCCGTTGCAGGAAGTTCAGCGCCACGCGCTCGGCGCCGAGCAGCCCCCGCGCGGTCCCCTCGATGAGACCGAGATGGTCGCCGTCGCTGAAGCGCTCGCCATCGGCTACAAGTCTTGACAGTGAGCAGCCGGGCTCATTCTGCCCGAAGCACTCGGCCACGACCGCGCCGCCGGCCATGACGCCGTCCTGCTTGGCCAGCAGGATGCCGTGGGCGCGCACACCCGGTGGGATAGTGCAGATGCTGGTGATGTCTCCGCGACCTATGTCCTCGCGCAGTGCTGAACGCACGATCTGCTCGAGCACGCGCGGGTCGATGGCCACGCCTTCATGTGAACTGTCTGCGATTGTTGCTGCCATCATTGCTCCAGGATCGTATTGTTCTCGTCCACATGCACTACGTTCAACGCGACGTCCGCGGCTTCCTCCCCGTCGAAGAGTCCGTAGCAAAGAATATGCACCTTATCCCCGACGAAAGCCATCCGCGCGGCCGGTCCGTTGAGGCAGATGGTGCCCGAACCGCGCTCGCCTGCTATCACATACGTCTCGATGCGCGTTCCGTTACTCATGTTCACGATCTGCACCTGCTCGTTGGGCAGGATGTCCGAGGCCTCAAGCAGGTCGGTGTCGATCGTGATGCTGCCGGCATAGTGAAGCTCAGCTTCGGTCACTGTGGCCCCGTGTATTTTCGAAAAGCAGATCTTGCGCAGCACTTCGATCATCCCTCAACTGCAATATTGTCGATCAACCGTGTGTCACCGAGGAAGGCGGCGACGGCGATGACCATCCGTCCGCTCCGGTCGCCCAGCGGCAGGAGCGTGTCCGGGTCCACCGCCCGCACGTACTGCAGGTCGAAGAGCGGCTCTTTGCCGATTTCGGCGGCTACGATGCGCTCGACCTCGGCGCCGGTTGCCCCCTGCCGCCCCTCGTCGGCGCCTCGCACCAGCGCCCTGTGCAACTTCGGGGCGACGGCCCGTTCGCGCTCCGAAAGGTATTGATTGCGCGAACTCAGCGCGAGCCCGTCCTCCTCGCGCACGGTCGGCACGCCGATGACATCCACCGGGATATCAAGGTCGCGGACCATCCTGCGGATGACCACGAGTTGCTGGTAGTCTTTGCGGCCGAAGTATGCGCGGTCCGGCTGCGTGATGTTGAAGAGCTTGCAGACCACGGTCGTCACCCCGTCGAAGTGGCCGGGGCGATGCGCGCCGCAGAGGCCCTCGGTGAGGCTTTTCACGCTGACGGTGGTGCATGCGTCTTCCGCGTACATCTCGCTTGAACTCGGCACGAACACGAGACGCGCGCCGAGCCTCTCGACCTTCGCCGCGTCGCCCTCGAGGTCGCGTGGATAGCTGTCGAGGTCCTCGCCGGGCCCGAACTGCGTCGGGTTGACGAAAATGCTCACCACGACGAAGTCACAGTGATCGACGGCGATCCGCACCAGCGCCAGATGGCCCTCGTGCAACGCGCCCATGGTGGGCACGAGGCCGATGACCTGCCCCTCGGCCCGCGCGGCCGAGACGGCGTCGCGAACCTCCTGCTTTGTGTGGACGATCTGCATTCGTAAGTCACCCGAAGACATTATACACGGTTGCGCACCGGAGTGCACATCGGAGCGGAACAGCGTGTCGCGGAGAACTGCGTCCGGGCGCGGGCGCCCGGACTCCGGGGTCTGTGCCACCTGGTCAAATGCGCCCGGACGCCAGGCGCCCTCGCCTGGAGAGTCGTTTCCACTGTGCCTAACTCAGTAGTCCCGCGTCTTCTCGAACTCGTCGAGCATGGCCATGAAGTTGTCGTACTTCGTCCCCCACGCGATCGAGTGCGACGCGCCGAGGATCAGCCCGCCGCCGGCTTTTGCGGTCTCCATGGTCTCGCGCACGTCGCGGCGCACGTCATCGGTGCTGCCCTTCACGAGGTTCGCCACGTCCACCCCGCCCCACGCGGCCATCCGGCCCCCGGAGCGCTCCTTGACCATCGCCGGACTCATCCCGGCCTGCGGCTGCAGCGACTGCAGGCAGTCGATCCCCGCCTCCACAAGCTGGTCGAAGATCGGGCGGTTGTCGCCGCAGGAGTGCTGGATGAAGTCCCAGCCCTGCGCGTGGATGGCCTCCGCGTTGAATGTCACGTTCGGCAGGAAAAGCCGCCGGAAGGCCTCCGGCGAGACGAACGTGCCCGTGGTGTGGCCGAAATCGTTCTCGTTCATCACGCCATCGAACTCCCGGCGCTTCCAGAGCTTTCGCTGCTTCGCCACGCGCGCCCGCTCCGACTCCCCGGCGCGCTCGATGATCTCCGGGTTCATCGCCACCTCGACCAGGCCACGCTCGTAGCCACCCAGCAGGATCTGCTCGCGGGCCATCGGGTAGTGGCCGATGATGTAGCGGTCGGGCGGGAGCCTGTCCACCACCGCGTCCCAGACCTCGTAGATTGACTCGTCCTCGGGCGTGACCTCCGGATCCACCGGGAACTGGTCCTCGGTGAACTGCTGGTCCCAGTTGGTCTTGTGCGAGACGGCCGCGATCTCGTTGGTGATCGGGGAGTACTTGAGTATCTGCCCGCTCTCGGTCTCCCACACGCGCTCCTCGATCTGCTTCGGCTCGGGCGGGTGATAGCCCCGTGGAGGCACGATCGCGATCTTGCGCAGGTGGATCAGGTCGTAAACGTCGAGTTTTTGAAAGAGTTCGGGGATGTCCTGCTTGAGTGAGTCGACCACCTCGTCGCGCCGGCCCTCCCAGAAGGCGATCCGCTGTCCCGCCTTGTCGCGGATGTAGGTATGCCTGCCGAGTACCTTCGAGGCGATGTCGCAGTCGATGGCGTAGCAGGCCAGCGGGACCTTATCCGGCTCCTCGAAGCGCAGTGCGGCGGTCACTCGCTCGCGCGAGGTCATGATCGATCGCCTCCTGGCGGTGGACCTTGCGTTCGGTGGTACGACGCCATCGCACACATTCCGTCAACGAAAGCGGCCGGGCCGGCGGTTCGCGCCAGGCCCGGCCGATGGGATTCGGGATGTGCGTCGGCTTACTCCTCGACCTCGCTGAGCTTCGGCGGGTAGGCGAAGTCGAACCAGCGCTCGCCAACCTTCGCCTCCTCGGTGTCGCCCGCGTGCACGTAGACGCGGTAGAGGAAGTTGAGGGTGTCGCCGACCGGCATAGTGTAGTCGCCGCGCTTTGACTCGTCGCCGGTGAAGTACGAGTAGCCCCAGCAGTTGGCGGTGAACAGGCCGTAGCTGCGCACATGCCAGGTGGTCGGGAAGCGCAGGTTGTAGGGCGAGTCGAAGATCGCGAGACCGACCTTCTGGCCCTCAAGCTCGCCGGAGTAATCCACCCATGGGCTGGGCTTGCCCCAGTTCTCCGCCTCGGTGACCCCGCCGTAGGCGTTCTTGATCAGACCGGTGCCACCCTTCTCGTGCAGCTCTGTGAGCATGCGCACCGACAGCGTCCCTGACTCCTTGGTGTCGCCGATGTGGATGCCCTTCTCGGAGGCCACGAAGGTGATGTCCCAGTCGATGATCCGGCCGGTGTCGGGCATGTTGTAGACGGTGATGACCGTCCACTCCTCCATCAGCTTGTTCTGCTTGCTGTCGAGCCAGTCATTCACCGCGAGGATGGAGGCGTAGACCGGGCCCTCCGCGAGGACTGTCACGCTCTGGCACTGCGTGTAGGCGTGGCCCTCGCCCTCCGACCAGTTGTCCTCACCGTTGACCTCGCCGAGCGCCACGTACATCGACTTGTGATGCGGGTGGTCGGTGACGGCGTACTCGGTGACCTCGAGGCCGTTCGGGCCGTGGACCGGGTAGCAGTTGGGCCGGACGAACTCGTCGAAGTCGAAGTTGTAGCGGGTGACCATCTCGTCGCCGATCATGAAGGCGGCGGTCTTCGCGTCCTCGTCGAGATCCACGCTGACCTCGCCGAAGCCCGGGTCCTCGCACTCGTCGGTGCAGATCGCAAAGCGCTTGCTCTCGCCCGCGGCCATCGCCGGGACGATGAACGCAACCTGGCAGCCGCACTCGCAGTCCATCTCATCCTCGTCACACTCGCAGGCGTCCACGCACTGCGCGGGCACCGCGTCGCCGAGGCTTCCGTCCTCGTTCACTTCATGCACGACGTGGGACGCGTGCTCCTCACCGAGGATCATCGGGGAGTAGACCACGGTGTTCTCGCGGTCGTGGTTCCCCGCCTCGACATCAACAAAGACATGCTCGCTCATTGCTGCTCCTCCTTGACGTGATACGACACTCGACGCCCATTGCGCCGAGATGACATTGGCGCGCATTGGCGCACCTGGGTTGTGTTTGCGACAGTCTGTGATAGGGAAGTATTCGCGGCGCGACAGGGATACTCCTCCGCGCGCCCGCGACAAAACGACGAACGACAACAACGGACGGCATCGTCGTTGCCTCTGTCGTTGTGGAGGGGCCGGAGAGCCTGAGCGTCGTTTGCTCAGGCGACGCCGGCCCGGCCGTTCGGTCGTTGTCGTTGTCGTGGCCCGCGACAACGGCGCACGCCCTTTCGGTGCATTTGTCGTTGTGTAGGATGAGGGCCTACGCGCCCTCCCGGTCGTTCGCCGTCGTGGTGGGCGTCACTGGCTCTCTCTCATCGCTCATACGTGCACAGGCTGATCTGCGCTCCCGCGACTTCCGCGGTTCGCGTGCCGTCGAGGCCGAAGCCCGCGTCCTCAAGCGCGGCTCGACGCGGGACATCGATGGCGGCCACCTCAGCGCGAACGTCGGTCAGGTCGCCCGCCAGTTCCTCCGCTGCGATCGCCATCGCGCGGCGGTCGAGGCCGAACACGTCGAGCATCCATGCTCCCTCATCCTCGACGGCCGCGGCGAGCGCCATCGGCCGGCCGCCCTGCCGGGCAACCATGTGCCGCACGCTACGCCAGTCGTGTACGAAGGAGATGAACCGCCTGCTCCCCACCAGCCCCAGCGGAAGCAGCCTGATCGGCGCCGCCGGGCGGGAGAGGAGATAGTCGAGCGCGACGTAGTCGGCCGGCTCTGGCTCACCGGGTTGGATCGGGCGGTCCGGGTCGGGGGTGAATGTCTGCTCGTAGAAGCCGGCGGGTTCGCGCACCATCCAGACATCGCCGCCGGGGTCGGTGAGAGTAAGCTGCCATCCGCGGCGGTAGTACATGCCGATCGCGCGCTCGTTCTCAAGCTGTGTCGGGAGCATGACGGCGCGGACGCCGTCGCCCGTGAGCGTGCTCAGACACGTCTCAATGATGTGCCCGCCCACGCCCACACCCTGGCAGCGCTCGTCGACGTAGAACCAGCCGAAATGCGCGAGTTCCGGAGCCGTTTGCGACACCGATGTCCAGACGACGCCGACCCACCGGTCGGCCGCGGGGTCGCGCGCGGCGATCATCCGGTCGCGGACGCCGGGGATGTTCTCCTCGATCACGCGAGTCAGCCAGCGCCGCCAGTCGTCATGCCGGGCGCCGATCACCTCGCGCTTCGTGTAGGGGTACCACGCGATGAAGCTGTCCGGGAATGGATACTCGAGGACATGATAGCTGAAGTCATTGGCGCGCATGGTGACCTGCCCTAATGGCCCTGGCCGTTTTCGGAGCCGGGCTTGAGATTGATGGCACGCTCGAGGTTCCGGCCGAAAAGCTTCTCGAAGCCCTCATCCGACAATGTGAGCGTCTTGAGCTGGCGGATATCATCGGCGACAAGGTCCGCGCTGTTGTAGGGGAAGTCGAGGCCGTATATCGGCATATCCTCGCCCAGTCGGAAGATGGCGTCGCCGACCTTCTCGATCCCCAGGTACCACAGGCGCTGCAGGTCGCGGTTGAGCACGCTGGAGATGCCGCCGAAGAGGTGGCCGGGGCGGCCCACCGGCAGGTTGTTGCCAAGCACGCCCAGCACATCGTAGTAGAAGGGCAGGCCGCCGAGGTGCTCCATCACGAGCTTGAGCCGGGGGAACTTCCACGCGATCTCATCGAAGCCGAGGGGGTGGTAGTGACTGATGCGATACCAGTGCGGTCCGGTGTGGAAGTCGAGCACCACGCCAAGCTCCTCCGCGGCCGCGTAGAACTCCAGGGCGCGGTCGTCGAGGACGTCGAACTTGTCGGCCGCCGGGTGGATCTTGCAGCCGCGCATGCCCATCTCGGCAGCGGACTGCAGCCGCTCGATCGCGTCTTCATCGACGGGGCGGATGCATGAGAAGGCGGTGAGGCGCGGCTCGTCGTCGATGGCCTCCGCGAGCCAGCGGTTCGGCTCGGGATATCCGCGGTCGCCCACCATCCGGCGATGGGGCGCAAAGCACACGGCCCTGGCGATCTCGCACTCGTCCAACAGGCTCAGAAGGCTCTCGACGCTGCCATCGGGCCGAATGTCGTCCGGGAACACATGAGCGTGGTTGGCAAATATCTCCATGGAAGGTGCCCCTCAGCGTCATTCAGTGAAAGTCGCTTGGTATACATTCTCCGGGATGCGCCGATGACCTGCCTTGCGGGGATCGGTCGGGTTCACCTCGTATACGATCGACGACCGTCGTTGGCGCGCGGCCTGGCAACGGCGTCCGGAACAGTGTGGGGTCTCATGCCGTTGCAGGCAGGTCGGCTCCGTATCAACGGTGAGGGATTGAGGTGACACGGGCAACGACTCTCCAGGCGAGGGCGCCTCGAGTCCAGAATCGCAAGAAGACCCGGAGTCCGGGCGCCCCGCCCGGACGTCGTTCCCATCCACCTGCGGCTCGTGACGGCTTTTGTCGTCCCATCATTAGCCGTTGATACCCAGCCAGGCAGGAGAATCTTCGGCCGACAGCGAAGCAGGGATATGAATACAAGAGGGAGGCGGAAGCTTTCGCTGGATACCTGGAGACGGACGCCATCGGCGTCCAAGGAAAGGACTGGTCGATGTGAAGATCTATCGAGCCGTCGCGGCGATCGTCGTCATCTCGCTGATTGCGTGCGGCGCGGCAGTGGCGGAACCGACACTGAACGGCTACACAGGGTTGCTCACAGTTCCAACCGCTGACACGCTTGCAGCAGGTACCTTCAACGTAGGGGTCAACAGTGGCGAGTTGGAGGACTGGGACGATTTCAGCTACTACGCGAACTTCGGACTCGGCGAAGAGACCGAGGCGGGCCTTTTGCTGTTCCGGCCCGACAACGATGGTGGCGGCCAGGTCAACACCAGCTCGGTACGCGGGAGCGGGGATCAGACCTTCCTGCACCTCAAGCGCAGCATCTCAGCGGGGCTGGATGACGGCCCGGACATCGCGGCGGGCGTCTTTGACCTCGCCGATGAGGTCGAAACGACCGTCTATGTCGTGGCGACGTGGGAGCAGGGGCGTAACGTCGGCACGGTCGATGGTCGCGAGGTGAACTTCCTCGACGTGCACGCCGGATTCGCCGGGGGCATGATCCAGGACTTCTTCGCCGGTGTGAACCTCGCATTCGGCACCCGAGTGCAGGTCATGGGCGAGTTCATCAACGACGACGTGAACGTTGGCGCCCGGTTCTCGCCGCTGGATAACATCACCGTGGACGCCGGTCTGCTTGACATGGATGATCTCGCGGTGAACGTCAGCTACGCCAGCACATACTGAGGCTCAGTCGGCCACGCAAGCAACACACGGGGCTTTCTTCACCGAAAGCCCCGTCCCCATGTACCTGTGCATTACACACAAAGCGGGAGAGGCGCTATTGCCGTCGGAGGGGCCGGCCCCGAAGGGGCTGAGGTGCACGAACGTCGTGTGTGAGTGGGCCTAAGTCGCGTGCCGCTACACGACAGCGGGGCGCGGATGGCCCCTCCGGACGGAAAACGGCACTTCCCGGCCCATCCGAAGACGTGTGTGTAAAGACAAGACGGACGACGAACGGCCTTACGCCTCCCACCCGCAGATGTGCGTAATGCACAGCCCATGTACAAAGGGCCTGCCGCCCGTGTGGCGAATACTCATGCGCGGGGCAGATCCGCAAAGGGAGGCTCGCCAGTGCGCGCACGAAGCATCCTCGTTGCACTCATCATCATCGGACTTCCGGTCGGCTTCATGCACCGGACCATCGTGGATGGCCGCCCGCTCGCGCGCGACGACGCCTCCGCGATGGTCTACCCGTTCTTCCGCGCGCTGGACGCCGAGGCCGATCGCGGCCGCCTCTACCTGTGGGACGCGCAGCAGTGGTGCGGCCTGCCCGCGATGGCCCGCGGCGAGGTCGGCAGCCTCTACCCGCCACACCTGATCCTCGCGCGGCTGCTGCCGTGGATGACCGCGCTGCATGCGAGTTACTGGCTGCACCTGGCGCTGGGCGCGGCCGGCGTCTACCTCGTCGCGCGCAATCTCGGTTCATCGCGAGCGGGGGCGGTAGTGGGCGGGGCCGCATTCGCGTTCAGCGGCTACCAGTCGGCCCACCTGATACACTTCGCACACATCGTGGGCATGGCCTACATTCCGCTGATGCTGGCGGCATTGCAGAGGGCGCTGGAGGTGAACTCGCCTCGGTGGTGGGCGCTCTTCGCGGTGGTCTGCGCGCTGGGATTTGCGGGCAGTCATCCGCAGGTCTTTCTGTTGGCCGCCACGGTCTGCCTGCTCTGGCTGCTCTTCGGCCACGACTGGCGTTCTGAGGGAGCCATCACCTCGCGCCTTGTGCCACTGCTGCTGGCGGTGGCGGTGTCGGTGTTGCTGATGACCCCACAACTGCTCCCGATGATCAAACTCGCGGCGGCACAGGGCGACAGCGGCGCAGTCGGTGCCGAGCATGCTATGTCATGGGTGACCTCGTTTGCCTTTCACGGCCGCGACCTCGTTCGCGTGCTCCTGCCGACCTTCTTCGGCACCGTGCATGAGAACATCCTCGGCGGCGGACCGCTCTGGCATGAGACGAATCCCTTCACAGGCGCCGCGCCGCTGCTGCTGGGCATCGCGGGTGCGATCGTGGCGTTCCGGCGGCCTGGATGGATCTTCTGCATTGCCATCTTCGCGGTCGGCGCGGTGCTCATGCCCGCCGAAGACAATCCAATCCACGAGACCCTCGCGCAACTGCCCGTTCTCGGCGGCTTCCGCGCGTGGGGCCGCTGGATGCTGCTGCCGATCCTCTCGCTGTCGCTTCTGTCGTCGCTGGCGATCACATATCTGCCGGCGGCCTCGCGCAGGCTCCGCCTTGGAGCTTCACGCACAGTCGGCGCACTGGCGGCGCTGATCGTCACGATCACGACCATCCTGTGGCTCGTCTTCGGCGTCGATGCCGAGGGCCGGCTGTGGCTGCCCGGGCAGGGCGGCGACTTCCCCCTGCGGCTCGCGGCCGATGCGATGCTCAACTGCATGACGAGCCTCGAGCCGGTTCTGCTGGTGGGCGCGGCGATCGTCACATGGATCGTGACCGCCCGACTGGCGTCGCGAAAGCCCCCGGGACTGATCGCCGCCGCCGCGCTGCTGGTGGCGGTCACCGCGCCGCAGTGGCATCTCTGGCAGCAGACGAACCTGACCGCGCCGCGCGACTTCTACCGCGACGCTCCCGCGACCGCATCAGTCGTCGCAGGGGGGCGGGTTGCGACGCTCCCGCCCGGCATCGTGGCGCCGGAGTGGAGCGCGCCCGGCGACACCCGCGAGCAACAGGCGATGAACGAGCGCGAATTGCTCCTGCCGGGCCTCGGGACCGTCTGGGGCGTGCGCTACGCGCACGGCTACACACAGGGCCTTGTACCGCCGGCGATGCAGGCCTACCGGGAGAACTGGTTTCACTACGCCGCACAGGCGCTCACCGGCAGGGCCGACGTGAACGCGCGCGCTCTCGAGATCTACGGCACCCCGGCCGAGCGGATGAAACGCCTCCACCGCCTCGCCGGGGTCCATCACATCGTGACTGTCGGGGAGATCGACGACCCGGAGCTTGCGCTTACGCACGAGGGAGTCGCGAATGTGTATTCCTACGCCGACGCGCCCCCGCGCTGGCGGCTGGCGCAGGAGGCGATCGCCATCGCCGACCCGGAGGCCCAGCTTTCGGCGATCAAGGTGAAGCATTTCGATCCCGAGCGGGAGGTCGTCGTCGATCGCCGGGTTGACCTGCCCGCGGCGACCGGGGAGGAGCCGGGACGCGTGACGCTGGTCGATGAGCGGCCAACGCGCATCACGCTGCGGGCGGCATGCCCCGGGCCGCGGGTGCTGGTCCTTGCGGACGCGTGGTACCCCGGCTGGAGCGTGACGATCGACGGCCGGCCCACGGAGCTTCTGCGGGCGAACTACGCCTTCCGCGGCGTCGCGCTGCCGGCGGGCGAACACACGGTGACCTTCAGCTTCCGGCCGGCCGCGTGGGACAGGGCGCTGCCGATGTTAGCGATCGGCTTGCTGGTGGTGCTGGCGCTGCTGATCTGGCCGAAGCGGGAGCCTCCGCGCGAGGGACTGACGCCGCCACCGGGCCCGAAGGATGGCTGAAGCGCACCGCCGAACCGCCGCGTTTCGGAGAGGCCGGACCCCGCTCCGGCCTGTGCCTTTGCCGTTCCCGCCCGGTGGCACGGGCATCCTGCCCGCGCGCTGTCAGCCGTCTGCCACAAACGACCGACGGGTCCCGCCCAGAGGCGGGATCGCACGAACGACAACGGAAGCCGGGAGGCCCCACCCATGACCGCCATCGCCATCACCAACGCGCGCCTGATCGACGGGACGGGCGCTGAGCCCCTCGAGGGCGCGACGCTCGTCATCCGCGAGAAGACCATCGAAGCTGTCGGGCCCGCGAGCGAGGTCGCGACGCCCGGTGACGCGCGTGTCATCGACGCCGACGGAATGACGCTTCTCCCGGGGCTGATCGACACGCACATGCACGTCGGCACCGGCTACGGGCCGATCAAGCGGCTGCAGGACTGCCTCGCGCGCGGCACCACCACCGTTGCGGACGTCACCGGCGGTCCGAGTGCGGTGAAGCTGCGCGATGCCATCGAGGCGGACATCGTCCGCGGCTGCGCGCGCTCCCACGTGGGCTGCGTGGTCGGCTGCACCTTCGGCCACCTGCGGCGCGACGACGACCACATCGCGGGCGTCGAGGCCGACGGCCCGTGGGAGGTGCGACGGGGTGTGCGGCAGATGGTCGAGGCGGGCGCGGACTTCATCAAGACCGCGGCCTCCGGCGGCTTCCAGTGGGCCGCCGAGCAGGTCACGTACCGCAACTACATGCAGGAGGAGCTTGACGCGCTCGCCGACGAGGCGCATGCGTGGCACCGGCGCGTCGCGGTGCACGCGCACACGCAACCGGGCATCGGCATGTCGATCCGCGCGGGTATCGACATGATCACACACTGCTCCTACCTCGATGATGACGGCCTGCGCGACCTGCATGCCTCGGGGCTGTGGTTCGTGCCGACTCTCTACATCACCAGCGAGCGCTCGTTCACGCGCCAGTGGCTGCCCCCGCACATGGCCGAGCGAATGAGCGACGCGCACGGACCGCATCGCGAGGGCGTGGCGCGGGCGATCGAGATGGGCATCCCGATCGCGGTCGGCACCGACGGCGGACCGGGATCGGCGCAGTTTGAGCTTCAGGAGCTTGTCGCCTGCGGGATGACGCCGATGCAGGCGATCGAGGCCGGGACGCGCGTGTCGGCGGAGGCGCTGGGCATCGAGGCGCTGACGGGGACGCTGGAGCCGGGGAAACGCGCGGATCTGCAGATCGTGCGCGGCGACCCGCTGGGCGACATCGCGCTCCTAGAGGACGCGGAAGCGATCGCGCTCGTCCTGCGGGACGGGAAGGCGCCGCTGGTCGCGATGGACGGGCTGTAACTCACATTCGAGAAATCGCGAAGGCATCAAAGAAAGTGTAGTGCCGTAAGGTCGTACGGAGGGGCTGCTTTTCCCGACGCCGCCCACGGCGGCGGGAAAAGTGGCGCCCGAATGTCGTTTATGAGGGCGGCAGCTTCCATGCCAGCCCGTCGTTCGGACTGCCAAACACAGCGCGGACAACAGCGGGCGGGCAAGGAAGCTTCGCTGGCGGGGGCCAGCGAACCCTGACGCTGCACACGACGCAGCGTCAGGGCCGCCCCTCCTCCTAACGACAAGTAGCGCGCTCACTCGTTGCACACTCAGATTCGGATCACCTTGACCAACCACGAATTGCTTGAATATGAGTGTAAGGCGAGGGCCAACGGCCTCACGACAAACGGCGGCAGCCTGGAAATGGAAAGCCTGTCCTACGGGAAAGGCAGATGACAGTGATCGACAGGCCGAAACTGCTCATCTATCGTGGCGTAAGACCCTCATTTGTTGCGGTTCGCCCCATCACACCAGTTCGATCTTCCCCTCCCCCTCGTAGTGGAAGTCGATGCGCCGGCCCTGCTGGCGGGAGAGGTCAGTCGCGAAGGACATCACCGCGCTCAGATAGCCGGCGGCGGCGTCGGCCTCGGGGCGGTAGTCCGGATCGTCCATCATCCGGTGAAGCTGCATCGCATGAATGCGATCGCCGCCGCCGTGCCCGGAGCCGTCGCCTGACGCGTCGTAGCAGACGGTCTCGCCCGAAAAATTGTCGTGATGATAGACCTCGGCCTCGTGCAGGTTCCCCCAGATGCGCCCCCTGTGGCCGACCGCGTGGAAGTTGCGGCTGGACCTGGGACCCATGCAGTTGAAGGTCAGCATGAAGTTGACCACCGCGCCGGACTCATACTCGATGTTCACGCTCTGCACATCCGCGTTGTCTTTGTCGATGTTGTAGATACACCGCGTGTCCTCGCGGATGAACTGGTGCAGGATCTCCTCCCCCTCATCCTCATGCTCGGAGAAGCGCGGCTTCTTGTAGTAGAGGCAGGTGTCCCCCACGCCGCACTCATCGCAGGTCTCCGGCAACGACGGATTGCCACCGAAGATCATCCGGCCGCCGTAGCAGTTCAGTGAAACCGGCCGGCAGCCGACCATCCAGTTGAGGATGTCGAGGTCGTGGCAGGATTTCTCGAGCATCGCGCCGCCGGACAGTTCCTGGAAGCGCCGCCACGGGCTGCGGTGCATGATCGACGTGACGCCGAGGCCCGGAAGCTCGTCGGCCTGGATGGAGACCACCTGGCCGATCGCGCCGGTGCTGAGCAGTTCGTGGATCTTCGAGTAGAAGGGTGATGAGCGCAGTACGAATCCGATGAGCGTGCGGCCGTCGTTGGCGCCCTGGGCGTCGATGATCCGCTCGCAGTCGCGCTTCGTTGTCGCCAGCGGCTTCTCCAGGGCCACGGGCAGGCCGTGCTCGAGACATGCGACCGCCTGGTCGGCGTGCAGGTAGTTGGGCGTGGAGATCACGACACCGTCGAGGTCGTCGTGTTCGGCGAGCATATCGCGCCAGTCGTCGTACTCGGCGGGCTCATCATCGATCTCGGAGCGCTCGATCATGACCGAGCGGTGCTCGGCGACCGGATCGGCCAGCGCGGCGATCTCGATCTCATCGGAGTTGACGTAGTGCCTTGCCCAGGCGACACTCCGACCGCCTGTGCCTATGAACGCGACGCGGTAGGGCATGATGGGTTTCCTCCTTGGTGAGCAAGGGAAAAGTGAAGAGTGAAAAAGGAACGGCAGACGGCAGGGCGAGGCACTTCATCACCTCTCCAGGGAACACACGAGGCCGTGGAGCATTCGTCTGACCTCGGCCACGAGCTCAAGGACTGGTGCGAGGTTATCACGGGTCAGCATGTCCAGGCGCAACGTGAGAAGCAGTTGCGTCTCGACCTCGGCAGCGGAACCGCGAGCGATCTTGATGAACTGGCAGTACTCCTTGCGGCTGCCAGGGCCGTAGCCCTCAGCGATATTGGAGGGGATCGACACTACCGCTCGCTGCATCTGGTCGCATAGAGCGAACCGCTCAGTATTGGGCATTCGGGCGGTTATTCGGTAGACCTCTTCCGTAAGCTGCATCGACTTGCGCCAGACGTCCAGTTGCTTGTAATCACGGATCCGCTGGGTGGATGTCATGGAAGTCCTCCGCGACTGTTGTGTTCCGCGCTCCCAAACAAAGAGACGGCGACGGCCCGATCTCGCCTGCCGCCGCCGTTCCCTTTTCACTCTTCCCTTTTCACTCTTCCCTTTTCACTCTTCCCTTTTCACTCTTCCCTTTTCACTCTTCCCTTTTCACTCTTCCCTTTTCACTCTTCCCTTTTCACTCT
>JBNJEK010000006.1:0-39504 GCA_051745855.1 Armatimonadota bacterium | reverse complement strand
CCGAGGAGGACTTCGGCCTGTCCCTCGACGCCGAGGACGAGAGCATTGTCGAACTGCCTTTCGATGCCATCGGGCCAGCGTTCGTCACAGACACGCACAGTGACCTCGTACAATGGCCAACTACGTGCCTGTCCGTCGTATGAAAGACAGACGACCGTCCGTCCGGTTCGAATCGCCCCGGCCTGATCGAGCAGCCCCGTCGGCGCGATTGTACGGGTCGCGCCCGTGTCGATCTTCGCGGGAGCAGGATCGGTCACCCCCAGAAGATACTCCAACTCTACCATTGTGGCAGGGAACGGTGGGAATTCTGACTGCGAGTAGCTCATCAGGCTCATTGCTCGAACGCCACACTCCTCGGCGCCTCCATCTGCATCCCACTTTCTTCCGGCTCCGGCAGTGGCTCTCCCGCTTTGACCACAAACAGCGAATCGGGGTCGTCGAGGCGTTCGAGACCTTCACGCGCCGCATCTTTAGCGGTCTCGCCGACGCCGATCACTCTCCCGTGACGCATCGCGATGTACTGTCCCTCGTATTCGCGCCCGAGTACCTCTCGCCGGCGTTCGTATGCCTCGTGGTCGTCTCGCCAGCTCCAGCCGCCGTTCGCCTCGTCGCCAAGCCTGGTGACGGCCAGCCCACCTTCCTCGGCTATCCGGCGGATCGCCTCGACCGCCTCCGGGTTGTCTCCACTGATCAGCAACCTCTGCACCATCTCGCTGCACCTCCTTTCGCCCTCATTATACCCCGACTCACCCTCCACGCAAAGAGCGGCGCGGGCCTTGATGGCCGCACGCCGCTCCGTGATGCTCGCGTACGTTCGCCCGTCACTCCACCAGGCTCGCCACCAGGTCCCCGGTCTCGGTCGTTGAGACGCCGGACTTTGTTGAGAGGTCGCCAAGTTTGCCTGACGCCAGCGCCTTCGTGACCGCCTCGTCGATGGCCTTCCCGCACTCGACCTCACCGAGATGCTCCATCATCATCCCGGCCGCGGCAATCGCCGCGATCGGGCAGATCACGTTCTTGCCGGTGTACTTCGGCGCGGAGCCGTGGATCGGCTCGAACATCGAGACGCCGTCGGGATTGATGTTCCCCGACGCCGCGACGCCCATCCCGCCCTGCACCATCGCGCCCAGGTCGGTGATGATGTCGCCGAAGAGGTTGCAGGTGACGATCACGTCGAACCACTCGGGGTTCTTGACCATCCACATGCAGCAGGCGTCCACGTACGCGTGGTCGCGCTCGATCTCCGGATACTCCTCGCCCACCTCGGCAAATACGCGCTGCCACAGGTCATGGCCGTAGGTCAGCACGTTGCTCTTGTCCACCAGCGTCAGCGACTTCTCCTCCCGCGTCTGCGCCAGGTCGAACGCGTAGCGGACGCAGCGCTCGACGCCGCGCCGCGTGTAGATCGCGTTCTGCGTCGCGACCTCGTGCGCGGTTCCCTTGCGTAGTGAGCCGCCAACGCCAGCGTAGAGGCCCTCGGTGTTCTCGCGCACGACCACGAAGTCGATGTCCTCGGGGCCCTTATCCTTGATCGGGGTCTCGACGCCCGGATAGAGCTTCACCGGCCGCAGGTTGATGTACTGGTCGAGTTCGAAGCGCAGCCGCAGCAGCAGGCCCTTTTCGAGGATGCCGGGAGCGACATCGGGGTGGCCGACCGCGCCGAGGTAGATCGCGTCCATCTCGCGCATCTCATTGAGGACCGAGTCGGGCAGGACCTCGCCGGTCTTCTTGAAGCGCTCTCCGCCGATGTCGTACTCGACGGTCTCGTACTCAACGTCATAGATATCGGCGGCGACTTCAAGGACCTTCAGGCCCTCGGCAACGACCTCGGGGCCGATCCCGTCGCAGGGAAGCAGTGCTATCTGGTGCATTCGGGGATTCTCCTTGGGGAACAAGTTGCACAAAAAGCCGCCGGGGACTGCCCCGGCGGGTAGTACGCACGGTTTTTCGATCGCCGTAAAGATTATAGCAAAAGGTAGCACCGGCTGCAAAGAATATGCGGGCAGCGGGCGCAGACGCAGACTGTCGGTGGCTGACCCCAGTTACGTGTTCGAGGGAACCTTCGCCCCGTGTCTGGAGTCCAGGCGCCCTCGCCTGGACGCCGTTTCCGCCTCAACGCCGACCTGAGACGACTCTCCGGGCGAGGGCGCCCGGAGTCCGGGTTCTTTGCTGAACGCTGCTGCTGCGCCGACAATCTCAGGATACACCCCGGGCAGCGGGCGTGTTCTGCGAATATCGGTGCAATGCGACTCGGACGCAGGAAGGGCCGCGGGCAGAAGACGCGGACCCCGGGCGCCTCGGTCACCCCTCGGGCCGCTGGCTGTCCTGTGCTTCGCGGCGGTCCTGGAAGCCCTCGTCGTCGCGCTGCAAGCCGCGGACGCGGAGGGCTTCGTGCAGGCAGCGCAGCTTCACTGAGCTTGTGCGGTCGAGCATCTCGCCGTCCACGTGGACTTCGGCGTCGCGTTCCAGCGTGAGGCTGTATTCCGGCGCAGCGTGACTGACGACCATCGACTCGCTCGGCGCCTCGGCGATGCCCCGTAGCCAGCGGAAAAACATGCGCCAGCCAGGGGCCCTGGTGATAACTTTCGCGCTGAGGTCGCCATGCACCGGATCGCCGACATAGCCGCCCGCCGCCTGGATCAGAGACTTGAGCGGCATGTTCGAGAAAAGCGCGGAGATCATCGGACCCTCGTAGACGACTTCGTCACCAGCGCGGAGAGTTACGTTCTGAGGCTCGACCTCCCGAAGCGCGCTGAAGCCCGCGATGAGATACGCGAAGCTGCCGAGGCCGCTCTTGTCATCCTCGGTCTTCTCGGCGGCCACCGCCGCAAACCCGACGCCCACGTGGACGGAGAAAAGCTCTCCCTCACACTCGCCAAGGTCCACGCGCTCCACAGGCTGCTCGATCATCCACCGGGTGCGCTTCTCGATGTCGCCGGCGTGCGGGCCGAGTGCGCCCACCAGTCGATTCGCGGTGCCGCCAGGCAGCGCCCCGAGGATCGCTTCGGCATCCATCAGCGGGCGGAGACAATCGCGGACGGTCCCATCACCGCCGATCACCCAGATCTCGCGGAAGCCCGCTTCGAGCGCCTCCTCACAGGCGGGGCCAGCGCCCTCCTCGGGGTCAGTCTGATAGCTCACGACCTGGATGCCCCGCTTGTGCAGCACATCCGCGGCCACTGCAAACTGCTGATAGCCCTCAGACTTCCCGGAGACAGGATTGACGACGAACGCGACTTCCTCCATCGCTCCTCACCACCTCAATGCACCCGCCATCGACAGTTTGCGTTGACACCCTCAGTACCACCCGTACTCATCCAGCGCCTCGACCAGCGCGAGGATGTTCTCGGCCGGCACGTCCGCCTGGATGTTGTGAGACGTGTTCAGCACATAGCCGCCGCCGGGTGCGAGGTCGTCGATCCGCCGGCGCACCTCGTCCTTCACGTCCTGCGGGCTGCCGCCGGGCATGACGTGCTGGGTGTCAATCGCACCCCAGAAAGTCACCGCGTCGCCGAACTCGCGCTTGAGCATCGCCGTGTCGCCCATCTTCGCCGCATTCACCTGCACCGGGTTGAGGATGTCGATGCCCGTCTCGATGATGTCCGGCAGCAGGTCCACCACCGAGCCGCAGGTGTGGAAGAATATCTTCGCCTGCGGCGCGGCGCGCTTGATGGCCTCGTGATACCGGATGTAGCGCGGAGCCAGCAGGTCGCTGAACCACTCCCGGCGGATCATCGGGCCCTCCTGCAGCCCGAGGTCGTCGCCGTTGTAGAAGATATCCACCCACGGGCCGACGCGCTCAAGCACCGCCTCGGCGTATTGCACTTTCAACTCGACCACATGATCGAGGATCGCCTCGGTCACGTCGGTGTTCACGATCAGGTTCATGTACCCCTGGTCGTAGCCCTGCAGCCACAGGACAAGCTCCAGCATCCCCGAGCCGAAGCCGCCCACGATGACAGGATAGTCGCCGGACTGCTTGATCTCGCGGCAGGCGTCTTCGATGGCGTCAAGGTCAAGCCCGGCGAGCGGATCTGGCCAGTCGTACGCGTCGATCTCCGCCACCGTCTCCATCCCGGCCAGCGGGAACTCGAACATATCGTAGTAGAGGCCGCCGTCTTTCGGCATGCGTCGGCGCAGCCCCCACGAGTCGAGCGAGTAGAAGTACTCCTCATCCTCGTCCGGATTCTCCAGCGCGCGGCCGGGCAGCTTCAGGTAAACGCTTCGCGTGTCAACGCCAAGCGCGCGAAGGACCTCCTCATGGGGCATCGCAAGCTGCTGGAACGGATCGAGCAGCGGCTTTTCCTCGAGATCGGTCATTCCCATCGCGTCCGTGAGGTTGTCGTAGGCGATGCGGTGGATCCCGGTTACGAAGGTCGTGCCGAGGTCGAAGGGCACGCGGTCGGGCTCGGTATGATGCAGCGCGGCAAGGACGCGTTCTCGCGGCGTCATCGAGACACCTCCGGCAGGTCACGTGATATGCGGGAGGATTGTACGCTCCGGCTGCAGGGCGGTCAAGGCGGGGGGACCGCGCCACCGGGGTTTCCCCATCTGCTTATGGTGACATGTCCTTACGGGAGTATGGCGCGCTCACGGCGTAGTACCGATGTAGAAGCGTGAACCGGTGGCCACTGACTGCCGATAGGCCATCCGGATCATACATACAGTGGATGGAGGCGGACGATGATGCGCAAACCTGCCGCCATGCTGGTGTTTATGGGCTTTGTGTGCGTCGCGTTGCTTGTGACGGGATGTGAGACCGAGGAGACTGAGGTTGCGGTGCCGGAACCTCAAGACGATGAGGCGGTGAGGACGGCATCGGATCTCGCGGTGGAGTTGACCTATCCACAATCCGATGATGAGCAGCATTATGTGGCGAGAACGGAGCCCGGCGAGGTCACCGTGACCGGCGTGGTCTCCGGCCCTCAGCCGCCGGAAATCATCGAGGTCAACGGAGCGACTGTGCGGCCTTACGAGGTTGAGCATATCACTCCGTACGGTCAGCCGACGGACTATCCGGTCTATCGCTTCAGGGCGCCGGTGGTCATGCAGCCTGAAGATGAGATCGTGGTCGTGGCGCGCGATCCCTATGACGGGGTGGAATATGCGTTCGTGCCCGATACCGACGCAACAACCAACCGCTGGGATACGCTTGCTGACAACGACCCGGTGCTGGCCGATCGCCTCGGCAGTTCGTACTACGCCAGTCAAGCCTACGATGAGGCTGTAACGCACCTCAGCCGCGCAGCCGAGCGTGAGAACGCGCCGTGGGCGCTTTATGACTTAGGTATGACCTATCTGGCGATGGAGCGCCCGGACGACGCGATCGATGCCTTCAACCGAGCGGAGCCTGTCTATGCCACGATGCCCGATCTCTACTACGGGCGCGGCCTGACCTACAGCACTACGGATCGTCTCGATGACGCAATCGCGGACTTCGTACAGTCGTCCGATCTCGCGCCGGATTGGGCCGAACCGCTGGTGGCTCTCGGGATGACGCATCACGCCCGGGATATGCTCGCCGACGCCGCCGACGACTACGGCCGGGCTATCGACGTATGGCCCGAATGGGCGGCGCCCTATTACGGGCTGGCGCAGGTCCGCCTCGAGCAGGATCGCGTGGACGACGCACTCCCGCTGATCCATGAAGCCGAGCAGCGTGGGCCGTGGCGCGAGGAACACCATGAGGCGTTGGCGCGGATGCTTTATGAGAAGGGCAACTACGTAGCCGCGCGCCGGCAGCTTGAAATCGCGGAGAAGCTTGGCAATCACCGCGAAGAGTGGTGGGATGACGTCTACCGCGAGACGCCTGAGTACCAGGAGTACGACGGCTGGCCATGGCGACCTCGCATCGAGGATGACGGGTATCGCGTGCCCCGGGACCATCCCTGGTATCATGAGGATCGCCCCAGACGCGAGCGACCCGGCCGCGGCGGACCGCCGCCCGGCACTCCGGATGGACCGCCACGCGACGTCCCTCAGGGGCCGCCTCGCGGGACCCCTGATGGACCACCCGGGGATGTGGAACAGGGCGGACCGCCCGGCATGGGTGACGGTGGACCCGGACGGGAGGGGCCTCGCCCCGGCGCTGACCGTGGTCCTGACCGAGGTGGGCCGCCTCCCACAGCGGGCGATGACGGGCCCGATCGCGGAGGACCTCCGGCGGGCGCGGGCGGTTCCCCTCCGGCAGGTCGTGGACGTTGATCATCGCTCATGCACCGTCGAATCACGGGGCGTCCGAGATAGTCGGGCGCCCCGTCTTCCGTAGCCGACACAGCCTGTTGCACCCGCAATCGCCCCGCTCCTGCGCGCCCGAGCCGTCGTTGACCTCACGCCTCATTCCGCGTACAATTGTCCCTCGCAGAGTCGACATCTCACCGCGAGAGGAAGCATCTGCCGTGGCTGACACCAACGCGCCCGATGCGGGCCGCGACATCGTCATCGACGTTGATCTGAGCAAACGCACCAGCGAACTGGCTGATGAGAACCTTGCGCTGCTCGAGGAGCACGGCGTGCGCGCCATCGACGTGCTCGGCTCCGTGGGCTCAGGCAAGACCACGCTCATCCAGCAGATGGTCCGGCGGCTCAGGGACGACTACCGCATCGCGGTCATCGCCGGGGATATCACCACCCGCATCGACGCCGAGCGCATCGAGGTCGAGGGGGTGGAGGTGCTGCAGATTCAAACCGGCGGCGCCTGCCATCTCGACGGGGAGATCGTGCGCCGCGCGCTGGACCGCCTCGATCTCGACGAGATCGACCTGCTCATCATTGAGAACGTCGGGAACCTCATCTGCCCGGCGGCTTTCCCGGTGGGCTCACATACGCGGATGCTGCTGCTGTCTGTCACCGAGGGGCCTTACATGGCCGTCAAGCATCCGATCATGGTGCGCCAGGCGGACGTGGCGGTCATCAACAAGATCGACCTCGCCGAGGCGATGGAGGTTGACGTGGACGCGCTGGCCGAGGACATCCGCTCGGTCCATCCGCAGATCACGGTGGCGAGCGTGGCCGCCCGCGCGGGCGAGGGAATTGAGGATGTCATCGATGCGCTGGGGTTGTAGGCTATGCATGATGTGACCGCCGCTCAGCGCATCGCCTCGACCGTCCTGCAGGCGGCGCAGGAGCAGGAGGCCGGGCGGGTCGCGCGCGTTGAGGTCGCCCTCGGCGCGATGACGATGATCGACCCCGAACAACTCGAGTTCTGGCTCGAGCAGGTCTTCCGAGGGACCGTCGCGGAGGGCGCCGATGTGCAGATCGAGCAGCTTCCGCTGCGGGTGCGCTGCAAGGCCTGCGGGTATGAGGGGGAGGTCGAGGTGCCGGATGACCCGATCTACCACCTGATGGCGTTTGCGCCGAGTTGTCCGGACTGCGGCTCTGATGAGCTTGAGGTGCTCGGCGGCGACGCCTGCGTGGTGCGCGGGATGCGCGTAACTGATCCGGAGGCTCCGGAGGATGACTGAGAGCGCGAGACAGCAGCTTCGAAGACTGGGGATCCGCCCGGACAGGAGTCTCGGCCAGCACTTTCTGACCAACGAGGGTGCGGCCGACTGCATCGTGGATGCCGCGCTCGAGTGCGAGCCGGACGGCATTGTGGAGATCGGTCCGGGGCTGGGCGTGCTGACGCGGCGGCTGGTGCGCGCGGATGTGCCGGTCGTCGCGTTTGAGATGGACGAGGATATGCGGCCTGAACTGGAGCGCATTGAGCGCGAACACCCGAACCTCGATGTGCGTTATCAGGATGTACTGGACGCGGAGATGGCGGAGTTCTCGGCGCGGGGTGACTGGGTGGCGGTCGGGAACATTCCCTATCAGATCACATCACCGCTGCTGGAGCAGCTTCTGACGACCGACCCGCCGTTCGCGGCTATTGTGCTGATGATTCAGCGCGAGGTCGGCAGGCGTCTGGCGGCCGAACCGGGGACGAAGGACTACGGCGCGCTGACACTGCTCGCGCGGTTCCATGCAGGGCAGCCGGAGGTGGTCGCCGAACTTACACCCGCTTCCTTCGAGCCGCCGCCGAAGGTTCACTCGATCGTATTGAGGCTCACGCCGCGCCGGCCGCCGATCGCCGAGCCGACGCGCCGCGAGCTTTTCTTCGCCGTGGTGAAAGCCGCTTTCGGGCAGAGGCGGAAGCAGCTTCCCAACGCGCTCAGCGGCTCGCCGGATCTGACGCTTGAGAAGTCCGAGGCGCGGGAGGCGCTCGCCCGCGTTGGCATCGCGACCTCGAGGAGGGGCGAGACCCTCTCGCTTGAGGAATTCGTGGCGCTCACGCAGGCGGTTGAGGAGGTCAGGCAGTGATGGGAGCGGACGGGCCGCGCGAATCATCGATCGCCCTTAGCGCCTTCTGCAAGGTGAACCTGTGCCTTGAGATCACCGGGCGGCGCGATGACGGCTATCACGATCTCGCGACCGTCTTTCAGACCGTCTCACTCGCAGATGGGGTGACGGTCGAGGCGCATGAGGACGCCGGGATCAGCGTCAGCGTCCCCGACGGAGGAGCGCCCGAGGGCGAGGCGAATCTCTGCTGGCAGGCCGCCGAGTTGTATCAGAAAGAGCGCGGATGGCCGGGAGGGGCGGCCGTCACGCTTGACAAGCGCGTACCTTCAGGCGCAGGGCTTGGCGGCGGATCAAGCGACGCGGCGGCCGTCCTGCGCGGGCTGGCCGAGCTTGATCAGGCGCCGCCCGGGCAGGCTTCACTGGAGGAGATCGCGCAAGGGCTCGGGGCGGATGTGCCCTTCTTTCTGACAGGAGGGACGGCGGTCGCAACCGGGCGCGGGGATATGATCACATCGCTGCCCGACCTGCCGGCCTGCCGCATCCTGGTGGTGAGACCGGACCTTGAGATCAGCACCGGCGAGGCCTACTCATTGCTGCGCGAAGAGGATTTTACCGACGGGCGGCGCGCGTCCGAGATGGCCGATGCGATCGCCGCGGGCGCTGCGACCGAGATACCGCGCCATGTGTTCAACGGCTTCTCGCGGGTGCTCGAGGAGCGCTGGCCGGTGCTGGGTGATCTGAAGCAGGCGTTGCTTGACCGTGGAGCGATCGCGGCGGAGATAACTGGATCAGGTTCGGCGGTTTTCGGCATATTCGACGATCACGCCGTCGCGCTGGCGGCCGGAGAGGCCGTGGCGGAGAGAGGGCAATGGGCACGGCTCACCGAGCCGGTGCCGTGCGGAGCGTTGATGGCGGAATGAATGGGGTAAGCCCTTGAGTTCGACTGAGCACCGAATGAACGCAGCGATTCTCGCCGGAGGCGGCTCCGACGACTCTGTCGCCACGGCCACCGGCGCGCCGTGCAAGGCACTGGTGCAGGTCGAGGGGCGCACGCTGGTGTCCTACGTGATCGAGGCCCTGCGCGACGCGGAGACGGTCGGGGACATCTGTGCGGTCGAAGGTCCGACGCGGCCGATCAGCCTCAGCGACGGCCTGCGGCCCGACCTGCCGATCGTGACCGCTCGCGGACCGCGATTTGTGGACACACTCTCGGCCGCGGTGGAGGCTCGCCCGGACGACGAACGAGTGCTGGTGGTGTGCGCGGACCTGCCCTTGCTGACGTCCAAAGCCGTTGACGGCTTCGTACGCTCTTGTCAAGAAACGCAGGGTGAGTTATCATACCCAATAGTGCAGGCCGAAGCTTTCGATGAAGCCTTCCCCGGTCGGGGCAAGACGGTCGCCCCTCTGCGGGAAGGCCGTTTCACCGGCGGTAACCTCGCCATCGTCACCCGGCGCTTCGTGCTGGAGCAGGGCTCGGCGATCGCGCGGACCTTCGACCGGCGCAAGAGTACCATCGGCCTTGCGTGGATGTTCGGGCTGCGCTTTGTCGCCAGGCTTTTGCTGGGCACTCTCAGCGTCGAGGACCTTGAGCGGCGCGGTGGGGAGATGCTCGGAGCAACACTGGCGGCGGTGCAGGTTCCGTGGCCGGAGATCGGCTTTGACGTCGATCACATGGAGGACCTCGAACTGGCCAGCCACTTCCTGCGGGAGCGGCCGGCGCAGCTTTGAGGCAGCCACCAGCGACGCTGGGGCGTCGCCAAGTGGTAAGGCGCGGGACTTTGGATCCCGTATTCGCAGGTTCGAATCCTGCCGCCCCAGCCACTTTTTCACGCAAACACGTTGTAAGAGCAATCAAGAATTGTCAGCCGTCGCCGCGCACTCGCGCGTGGCGTACTGAGCCAGGAGGAACGAAGATGGAACTTGTGCAGTTGACGGTGAAGGCACGCAATGAGACCGGCAAGGGACCCGCACGGCGGATGCGCGCCGAGGGCATCGTGCCGGGCGTCGTCTACGGACTGAACCGCGACACATTGCATCTGTCGGTGCCCCGCCAGGATCTCGACCGCATCTACAGCGGCGCGGAGCAGAACGTGCTGATCGATCTCGATGTGCCCGGTGAGGACAAGGAGTCCTCCGTCGCGGCCATGGTCAGGGAGGTGCAGCGCGATCCGGTCACCCGTGACCCGATGAGCGTTGACTTCCAGTGGGTCTCGCTCACCGAGACGATCGAGGTCGAGGTGCCGCTTGAGATCACCGGTAATGCGCCGGGCGTGGACGAGGACGGCGGTGTGGTCCAGCAGCAGCACTACGCCATCTCCGTGAGTTGTCTGCCGACGGAGATCCCCGAGAGTATCCCGGTGAGCATCGACGGCATGGAGATCGCCGACGCGCTCTTTGTCGGCGACCTGCCTGAGATCGAGGGCATCACCTACGTCCCCGAGCCCGACGAGACCGTGCTGACCATCGCGCCGCCTATCTCCGAGGAGGACCTCGAAGCGCGTATCGACGACGAGCTTCTCGGCTCGCTGGTCGATCTTGAGGTCGGCGAAGAGGTTGTCGAGGCCGAGACCCTCGCGCCCGAGGAAGAGGAAGGCGAAGAGGGCGAGGGCCCCGAGGCCCCCGAGGGCGCCCAGGTGGACGTGCAGGAGATCGACGAGGGCGAGGACGTCCTCAGCTAAGCGGGGACACATGCCATGTGGGGCATCATCGGCCTCGGGAATCCCGGGGGCGAATATGAGCGGACCCGGCATAACGTAGGGTTCGAGGTCATCCACGCGCTCGCCGCCGCCCACGACGTGAAGATCGGACGACCGCGCGCAGCCGCGGTCGCCGGCACAGGGCGGATCGGTGACGAGCGCGTGGTGCTTGCCATGCCGCTGACGATGATGAACGCCAGCGGCGTGGCGGCGGTGCGCCTGCGTCACATCTACGACCTCGACCCGCAGCGACTGCTCGTGATCGTCGATGACCTGAACCTGGAACTGGGCCAACTGCGGCTCCGCCGGGGAGGATCGGCCGGCGGGCACAACGGCCTCAAGTCGATCAACGAGAAGCTTGGCACGAAGCAATACCCGCGCCTGCGCATCGGTATCGGCTGCCCGCCCGGGGGGATGGACGCCCGCGACTGGGTGCTGTCACAGTTCGGGCCGGACGAGCGGGAGACCGTCGATGAGATGATCCAGCGCGCGAGAGCGTGTGTCGAGATGACCGTCACGGACGGGATCGAGCCGGCGATGAACGAGTTCAACTCCTGACCGGAGGCCGGGAGTGTCCGCGAGGGGGCGACGAGATGGCCCGAAAAGTGCGCAAGAAGCCCGGGAAGAAACTCAGCACCGCCGCGTGGTTCGGGATCGGCTGCGGCGGCGTCATTGTGCTCGGGCTCATCATCGCGGGCGTGGTTTACTTCATGCTCACCGGCGAACCGGCGCTCCCCCCCGAAGCGACTGCCACCGCCAGCACCTCGGAAAGCTCCGGCGAGAGTCCGCGTGCCTCCTCCCGCTCCGCCCCGCCTCTCGAGCGCCAGGTGGAGTATGTCGAGCAGGCCGCGCGGTCGGAGGAGCCGGTGCCGGTGACGATGACGATCCGCGAATCCGAGCTCAACGAGATGATCCGGCGCGAGGCCACCGGTGAGGTGCGCGACCTCAACGTCTACTTCGGCGACGGCACCATCGCCGCGACGGGCAGGACCGACTACCGCGGGCAGACGGTGCATCTGACCATCCGCGCCCGGCCAGTCGTCAGTGGCGGGGAGCTTGCGGTGCAGGTGGAGGAGGTCATGATCGGGCGGCTGCAGGCACCGGCGTCGATCCACGACGAACTGCAGGCGGAGCTTGACCGTGGCCTGCAGCGGGCGGTGCGCGACGGTAGTGTGCAGGTCAACGATGTGCAGGTCAGCCCCGACGTGATGACTATCAGCGGACGGGTCGGCGGAAGGTGAGGGCCCCCCGGCGGGCCGGCCGGGGAGTGAGGCGGCGGTGAGCACAGTACTCCTCGTCGCGGCCGTCGTCTTCGCCCTCGTCGTCGTGGCGCGCCTTCTGATGACGCGATTCGGGCGAGACGTTGAGGCGACGACTCTGCGGCTCACCGTGCCCGGGTTCTCCGTGACACTCGACCAGCGTCTCCGGATAGTTGCGCTGTCGGATCTACATGTCGGCAGCCTCAACGTACCGGCCGATCGGCTCATCGCAGCAGTCGATGCCGCGCGCCCTGACGTGCTTCTTCTCTGCGGAGACTACGCCGCTCGCCTCAGCGCCCACGACGAGGCCCTCGAACTGATCGCAGCCCTCAGTGCAGATCGGCCCACGTTCGGCGTACTCGGCAACACCGATCACTACCAGCATTTCGACAGCCGACGCCTGCGTGAGATCCTGCGCGCAGGTGGGGGCGATCTGCTCATCAACGAGGCCGGTCGCGCGCATGTGGGGGGCACGACCGTCGAGGTGCTCGGCGTGGACGATCCTCTCCATGGTGACGCCAGTGTCAGCGCGACACTCCAAGCGGCCGGTGGAGACGCCGGTGTGCGCGTCGGTCTGTGTCATTCTCCGGTGCTGTGGCGTGAACTGGCCGCGCTGGATGCTGCGATCACGGTGGTCGGGCATACGCACGGGGGGCAGATTCGCCCTCCGGGGATCGAGGCGCCGGTCACACACACTACGTACCCTCGCGAGATGGCGGCCGGGCTCTTCCGCCACGACGAAGGCGTGGACCATCCACGGCGACTTGCCGGCCACTGGGAGATCCTCCGCCTCCGGGAGCCGCTGGAGGTCTCGACGGCCGAGGGGCCGCTGATGTACATTACACGTGGCGTAGGGATGGGCGGGTTGCCGGTGCGGCTGATGTGTCCGCCGGAGATGCTCGTCATTGAGATGGTGCGGGGGAAGGCAGATGGAGGTGCGGGTCCCGATGGCTGATGATGCCGAACGGACGCATTACTTCGCAAAGCAACCCGACGTGCCGAGCGAACCGCAGGAGATCGAGGCGCAGGTCCGCGGGCGCAGGCTGAGCCTTGTGACCGACCGCGGCGTTTTCTCGCGGGGGAAGGTGGACGCGGGCAGCCGCCTGCTGGCGGAGCAGATGGACCTTGACGACGCGGCGGACATGCTCGACTGGGGCTGCGGCTGGGGGCTGGTCGGGATCGTCGCGAAGAAGAAGTGGCCCGACCTCGATGTCGTGATGGTGGATATCAACGAGCGCGCCTGTGAACTCGCGCGGAGGAACTTGAAGCGCAATGACGTGGAGGCGGAGGTCATCGCGGGTGACGCGGGCGAAGTACTCGCCCGGCGGCACTTCGACGCGGTGGTGTGCAACCCGCCGATCGCCGCCGGGCGGGCGGTCGTTTTGCGGGCGATGGATCAGGCCGCCGAGCTTTTGCGCGAAGGCGGGAGTTTCTGGATGGTCGCGGCGACGAAGAAGGGCGCGAAGACTCTGAGGCGAAAGCTCGAGGAACGTTTCGCGGATGTTGAACTGACGGCGAAGCGCGGGGGCTTCCGTGTCTACCGCGCCTCGGAGCCGCTGGACAGAGAGGGTGACGGATCATGACCGGCAGGGAGCGTTTCAACCTGGCGCTTGCGCACCGCGAGGGGGACAGGGTGCCCGTCGATGACAGCCCGTGGCAGACCACGATCGCCCGGTGGCGTCGCGAGGGCCTGCCCGAAGGCGTATCACCGCGAGAGTTCTTCGGCTACGAGATGGGCGGCGTGGGCGCGGACCTGTCGCTGGGGATGGAGCCGGAGGTGGTGGAGGAGACCGAGGAGTATACGATCGCGTGGAACGCCAACGGCGCCCTGCGCAAGAACTTCCGGCACTCGACCTCCACCCCCGAGTGCATCGACTTCAAGATCAAGACCCCCGAGGACTGGTTCGCGTGGAAAAAGGGGCTGGAGGTCGGGCGCGACCGGATCAACTGGGAGGGCGCGCTGGGTGCGATGCGCGTGGCCCGTGAGGACGGCCTGTGGTTCCCCTATCGCGCGGCGACCGGATATGACAAGACGCAGGGCGTGATCGGCTCGGAGCGCCTGCTCATGGCGATGGCGACCGACCCGGACTGGTGTGCGGATATCTTCATGACGTGGACGAATATGATCATCCGCAGCGCCGAACTGATGATGGAGGGCGGACTGCAGTTCGATGGCGCGTTCCTCTACGACGACATGGGCTACCGCAACGGGCCGCTCTTCTCGCCGCAGATGTACCGTGACCTTTGCAAGCCCGCTCACGCGAAGGCCTGCGACTTCTTCCACCGGCACGGACTGAAGGTCATCCTTCACTCCTGCGGCAACGTCACCGCGCTGGTGCCTGACCTGATCGACGCGGGCTTCGACTGCCTCCAGCCGCTGGAGGTCAAGGCGGGGATGGATCTCGTCGCGCTCAAGGAGCGCTACGGCGAGAGGCTTGCGTTCATGGGCGGGATCGACGTGCGCGCGATGGCGCATGGCGATCCGCATGTCATCGAAGAAGAGATCGCGACAAAGATCGGCCTCGCGAAGCGCGGAGGCGGATACATCTATCACTCCGACCACTCGGTGCCGGATAACGTGAGCTTCGAGCAGTACAAGTACGTGATGGAATTGGTTCGCAAACATGGACAATATGAGGACTGAGCAGGGTGGGTCGCGTTGACAGGTGGCAGGTGTGATGTATAATCACAAGTGCGAACTTGATGAGCGGATCAGTGCGCTGAGGGAGCGCGCCGTGGCGCATCTGAGCGAAGGCTGGGACCGGCGGCGGCAGGTCATTGCGCGCGCGCCGGGCAGGCTGGAGGTACTCGGCGGGCACACGGATTACAACGAGGGCTTTGTGCTCGCGGTCGCGACCGAGCAGGCCACCGTCGTGGCCGCCGCGCGGCGCGAGGACAGCCTTGTACGCGCGTGGACGGATTGCGACGAGAGTGAGGCCGACTTCGACATCACGCGGCTTGACGAGGGGCCGTGGGGACAGTGGTGGGACTACCTCGCGGGCGTCATCAGCGAGCTTCGGGCACAGGACTGCATGCGAGTCGGCGCGGACGTTGCGATCGTCAGCGACGTGCCGGTGGGTGGCGGCGTGTCATCCTCCGCGGCGCTTGAGGTCGCGGGCGCGATCGTGATGAGCGAGCTTTCGGGGTGTGAGGTCGAACCTGAGGCGCTGGCGCTTTTGTGTCAGCGCGCTGAGAACAACTACGTGGGCATGAACTGCGGGATCATGGATCAGTTCGCATCGGTCTTCGGCCGGGCGGGCCACGCAATGTGGCTTGACTGCCGGAGCCGGGAGCATCGCGCGGTGCCGATGAACTCAGATGAGGCTCGTTTTGTCGTATGTGACACGAACAAGCCCCGGGAGTTGGTCGACTCGGCGTACAACGAGCGCCGGGAAACCTGCGAGCGAGCCGCCGAGGTGCTCGGTGCGCGGGCGCTCCGCGACGTGGACGAGCAGATGCTCGCGGCGAACGCGAAGCTGCTGAGTGAGACGCAGCTTCGGCGCGCGCGGCACGTGGTCAGTGAGAACGCGCGGGTGAACGCCGGCGCGGAGGCGCTCGAGCGCGGTGACATGGCGGTGCTGGGTGAGTTGCTGAGCGCCAGCCACGTCAGTCTGCGCGATGACTACGAGGTAAGCTGCGAAGAGCTTGAGATTATGCGCAACGCGGCGCTTGGGGCGCCGGGGTGCTTCGGCGCCCGCCTGATGGGGGCGGGCTTCGGCGGGTGTGTACTGGGGCTGGTGGAGGCGGCGACGGTCGATGAGTTCGCCGCGCAGGTCGGACAGCAGTATCAGGCGGAGACGGGGCTTGAGCCGGACATCTTTGCGACGGCGCCGGCGGATGGCGCGGGGCTTATTCCGGATGAAAGTGGGGAAGAGCAGTGACCCGACTCGAAGAGGTCAACACGAAGCTTGAGACGGTGCGGGCGTTCATCGATGAGGCCGGCCTTGGCGCGATGGTGGTGAGCACGCGGGCGAATTTCGCGTGGCTGACCGGCGGCGGTCTCTCGCATGTGGTTCTGAGTTCCGAGAGCGGCGTGGGCTCACTGGTGGTCACACCGGACGGGCAACACCTGCTGACGAACAACATCGAGGCCCCGCGGCTTGAGGACGAGGAAGTCGGCGAGTTGCCCTTCGAGATTCATTACATGCAGTGGGACGAGGAGGACATCGAGGAGATGCTCGCGACTGTGGCCTCGGGCCCCCTCGGCGCGGACGCTCCCGAGCCCTTTGCGCGTGACGTCTCGGACAGTTTCAACCTGCTGCGCTGGCAACTGATGGAGCCGGAGATCAGGCGTTACGAGGAGCTTGCGGCGATGGCCTCTCGGGCGATCGCGGAGACCGGCCGGGAGATCGAGCGGGGCATGACAGAGCATGAGATTGCGGCGACGCTGATGCAGAAGGCGTTCGCGGCGGGCGCGCAGCCCTTCGTTGCGCTGATCGCCACCGATGAGCGAGCGTTGAAGTACCGTCACCCGATCCCAACGGACAGGACGCTCGACCGCCACGCGATGCTCGTGATCGGTGTGACGAAGTGGGGGCTGGGCAGCTTCGCGACGCGGATCGTGCACTTCGGTGAGCCGCCGACGGAGCTTCGGGACAAGCACGCGGCCTGCTGCTACGTGGACGCGTGTTTCAACCTCGAGACGGTCCCCGGTGCGGATGTCGCGGAGATCTTCCGCAAAGCGACAGAGGCGTACGAGGAGGCGGGCTTCCCCGATGAGTGGCGGCTTCACCACCAGGGAGGCGCCACCGGGTACGCCGGGCGGGAGTACAAGGCGAACTTCGAGTCGGAGGAGACGGTGCTGGCGAACCAGCCCTTCGCGTGGAATCCGTCGATCGCGGGGACCAAGTGCGAGGACACGATCATCACCACGGACGACGGGCAGCGCTTTCTCACCGACCCCGCGGGATGGCCGACGCTGCCGGTCAAGTACGAAGGGACGACGATCGAGCGGCCGGATATCCTGGTGAGGTGAGAGGGCCTCGCACGACCACGTCGGCCCCTCCCCCTGGATCAGCAAACGACGCTGATCAGGCGGGCGAGGGGGAGAACGGCGCTGACTGCGCGGTCGGCGACGGCAACGCTCGCACCTGAGGACGATCCATCAGAGGAATGAGCACGTGTATCTGAAGAGTCTGTCGATGCGAGGCTTCAAGAGCTTCGCCGATCACACCGAATTTGAGTTCGGTCCCGGCCTGACGGCGATCGTCGGGCCGAACGGCGTCGGCAAGAGCAATGTTGCCGACGCGATCCTGTGGGTGCTCGGTGAGCAGAGCAACCGCGCCATCCGAACGCAGACCTCGCAGGACGTGATCTTCGCGGGCGCCGAGAAGCGCAGCGCGCTGGGGATGGCAGAGGTGCGGCTGCTGCTGGACAATGAGGACGAGCGCCTGCCGATCGACTTCACGGAGGTCGAGGTATTCCGCCGACTCTACCGATCGGGCGAGAGTGAATACGGCATCAACAACTCGACCTGCCGGCTGCGCGACGTGCACGATCTTTTCGTGGACACCGGCGTGGGGCAGGAGTCGTACTCGATCGTGGGGCAGGGCGAGATCGAGGCGATCCTGTCGGTGCGCAGCGAGGACCGGCGCGAGTTGATGGAGGAAGTCGCCGGCATCGGGAAGTACCGGCGGCGCCGCAGGAAGGCTCAGCGCAAGCTGGAGGCCACCGAGGGCAACGTTCGGCGGATCGCGGACATCATCTACGAGTTGACGAATCAGCGCGAGCCGCTGGAGAAGGCGGCGGAGAAGGCGCGGCGCTACCGCGACCTCGACGGGGAGCTGCGGGAGCTTGAGTTGAAGCTCCTCGCCATCGACTACCAGGGCCGGAGTGAGCGGCTCGGCAAGCTGAGTAACGATCAGAGCGTGGGGAAGGCCGACGCGGAGGGTACGCGGGCGAAGCTGGCGCAGCTTGAGGCCGAGGAAGAGAAGATCCAGGCGCAGTTGCACCAGGTTGAGAACGAGCTTGGCAGGTTGCGGGAGCAGGCCCGGGAGGCGGAGCGCGCCGCTGAGAAGACGGAGCGTTCGCACGCGGTGAACGAGGAGAAGCTGCGGTCGGCGCGCGAGCGGCTCGAGGAGCTTGAGCAGTCGGATCGCGGCGACAGTTCGCGGGTGGAGGAGCTGTCGGCGCAACTTGAGCGGCTGAACGAGCAGCGCGAGCAGGTTGATGAGCGCGGGAGGACGCTGGCCGAGGAGATCGCGGCCCGGCGAGAGGAACTTAAGGAGCTGGAGAGCCAGCGGCGTGAAGCGCAGTCGCGGCTGGGGAAGCTGCAGTCGCACCAGCAGCAGCGCGCGCAGGAGGCGCAGAATCTGCAGCGCGAGGCCGAGGCGATGGAGAGCCTTCAGGATGAGCTGCGCGAGCGCGTTCAGCGGCTTGAGAGCCAGCAGCATTCTCTGCGGCAGCAGGCGGAGGAGGCACGCGCGCGCATTGACGAGATTCGGCAGAGGCGCGAGCAGCTCAGGCGCGACGTCGAGGCCGCCCGCGGACGCCTGCAGGAGTTGACCGCGCGGCATGAGTGGCTGACGAGGACACTGCGCGAGCACCGCAAGAAGCGGGATATCCTCGCGGGCTCGGCGACGGCGGCGGAGACGCGACTTGCGCTGCTGGAGGAGCTTGAGGCGAGCCACGAGGGCTTCGAGGACGCGGTGCGCGCAGTGATGGAGGCGGCTGAGAGCGGGCAGTTGGACGGCGTGCGCGGGGTGGTGGGGGCGCTGCTGGAGGTTCCGGGGCGCTACGAGATCGCGATCGAGGCGGCGCTGAGCGATCGGCTGCAGTGGATCGTGGTGGAGACGGAGGAGCAGGCTCTCCGGGGGATCGAGTGGCTGAGGGAGACTGAGAAGGGCGAGGCGACGTTCATGCCGCTGTCGGTGCTTTCTTCGATCGCGCCGCGGACGGCGAGCTTTGCCTCAGGCGACGGCTGCCTCGGCGTGGCGTCGAATCTGATCAAGGCGCCGCGTGACCTGCGGCATATCCTCGATCACCTGCTCGGCGACACGCTGGTGATGCAGGATCTTGAGGCCGCGCGCAGGCATCTCAAGCGCGCCGGCCATCAGTGTCGCGCGGTGACGCTGGAGGGCGAGGTCATCGAGCGAGGGGGCGCGATCCGTGGCGGCTCGAAGCAGGATGGCGAGCCGGCGCAGGTGTTCTCGCGCAAGCGCGAGATGGAGCAGGTGAGCGCCGAGTTGGAGCGGCTGCGCCACGCGCTTGCGAATGTCTGGCGCTTCGAGGAGCGCTTCGAGCAGGAGGCCGAGGAGCTGTCCGGGCGCGTGGAAGAGGCGGCAGACGCCGCCTCCGACGCGCGGGCGGAGCTTTCGGAGGCCGAGCGGGATGCCGTGCACATTCGCGACCAGGCGGAGACGGCGATCGCCGCGGCCGAGGAGATGGATGGTGAGATCGAAGATCTGCGCAAGCGCGTTACGTCGAGCGCCGGGCGGCAGCAGGAACTGACGGATGCCGCCCAGGAGCGGAAGGACGAGGTCAGAAAGCTTGGGGAAAAACTCGAGGAGATGCGGTCGCAGCAGCTATCCTCGAGCGCGATCGAGGAGAAGCGCTCATCGCTGACCGAGGACGAAGTCGCGCTGGCGGAGCTTCGGGAGAAGCATCGTTCGCTGCAGGAGTTGGTGAAGCGCACGGAGAGTGAGCTTTCGCGTGCGCGGCAGGAGGTTGAGAACGCGGCGACGGCGCGCGGGAATCTCACCGAGCAGATTGAGCAGCTTGAGGCGAGCCTGGCCGGGACGAGCGAGTCGCTTGCGAAGCAGCGCGAGCATGCCAGCGAACTGCGCGAAGTGGTGAGCAAGCGGGCTGAGGGGGTGGGCAATCTGCGCGAGAAGGCGCAGGCGCTTGAGGCCTCCGGCCGCAAGCTGCGCCGGGTGCTGGAGAATCAGCAGGAGAAGGTGCAACGGGCGGAGGTGGCGCTGACGCGCGAGCAGGCGCAGCTTGAGAGCATCCGCGAGCGGCTCACCGACGTCTACGAGGTGACCCCGGAGGAGGCGCTCAGCCGGCTGGATGAGGATGAGCCAAGTCGGCAGAAGCTGGCGCGGGACGTCAACTCGCTCAAGCGCGAGATCAGGTCGCTTGGGCATGTGAACTTGAGCGCCATCGACGAGTGCGAGCGGCTTTCGGCGCGGGAGGAGTTCCTCAAGCGCCAGCGGGATGACCTTGAGGCCGCGCGGGAGGACATCCGGCAGATCATCGAGGAGATCGACACCGCCGCGGAGGCCGAGTTCCTCGAGACCTTCGAGCAGATCTCCGAGGCATTCGATGACACCTTCACCACGCTCTTCGAGGGCGGGCAGACCGAGCTTTACCTCACTGACAGTGACAACCCGCTGGAGAGTGGCGTCGAGGTCTTCGCCCAGCCGAAGGGCAAGAAACCGAGGCATCTGAGCCTGCTGTCGGGCGGAGAGCGGGCGATGACGGCGCTGGCGCTGCTTTTCGCGATGCTCAAGGTCAAGCCGAGTCCTTTCTGCGTGCTCGATGAGATCGACGCGGCGCTTGACGCGAACAACACCGACCGGTTCGTCGGGCTGCTCAAGGAGTTCGGCGAGCGCTCGCAGTTCATCGTCATCACGCACAATCCGCGGACGATGGAGGCGATGGACCTGCTGCATGGCGTGACGATGCAGGAGGCGGGCGTCTCGCAGCGCATCTCCGTGGAGCTTCAGGACGCGCAGGACATGGCGACGCGCGATCGGGAGAGGGACGCGCGTGGGGCAGAGCAGGCGCGCGAGGACACGGCGGGCGTGTCGGGTTCAGGCTGACGCGATAGGCGAGCCTGCGGCACGGTCACAACAACACCATCGGGGCGCAGAGATGCGCTCCTTCGCTTTTGACAGGAGAAGGAAGTCATGCTTCAGGGCATATTCCGCCGCGTGGGCAACGTTCTGCGCGGGCGCGCGACACTTGATGAGGAGACGACTGAGGAGCTTGAGGCCGCGCTGGTGATGGGGGATGTCAGCGCGCCGCTGGCGATGGAGCTGGTGGAGGATCTGCGCGAGCGCGCCGAGCAGCACGGCTTCACTGAGGACGAGGATCTGCTCGACCTGCTCCGCGACGTGGTGTACGAGCACCTCAAGCCGTGGGAGGACCGGCTGGTCTTCGCGCCGAGCCCGCCGACCGTCTGGCTGGTGCTGGGCGTGAACGGCGTGGGGAAGACGACGACCATCGCGAAGCTCGCGCATATGCTCAGGAGCCAGGGACTGAGCGTGCTGCTGGCCGCCGGAGATACCTTCCGCGCCGCGGCGGTGGAGCAGCTTCAGACGTGGGGCGAGCGCGTGGGCTGCGAAGTGATCGCGCAGGCGAAGGGCGCTGACCCCGGGGCGGTGATGTACGACGCGCTGGACGCGGCGAAGGCGCGGGAGATCGACTTCGTCATCGCCGACACCGCGGGTCGGCTGCACACGCAGGTCAACCTGATGGAGGAGCTGCGGAAGATGGGGCGGATCATCGAGCGATCCCTCGGTCGGCCGGCCGACGAGCGCCTCCTTGTGATCGACGCCAACACGGGGCAGAACGCGATCAACCAGGCGCGTCAGTTCAATGAGATCGTCGATGTCAGCGGGGTCGCAATCACCAAGCTCGACAGCACCGCGAAGGGTGGAGCGCTGCTGTCACTGACACATGAGATGGAGATCCCGATCAAGCTGGTTGGCGTGGGAGAGAAGATGGATGATCTCGTGCCCTTCTCCGCGCGCGACTTCGCGGACGGAATTGTGTAGGCGATCGAGGCGCGCGCGTCGAAGGGGTATTTGCGACGCGTCATATCTCCACGGATGCGCGGCGCTTTGTCGCCGCGCTCTGTCATCTGAGAGTGCGGGAGCGCGATGAGCATGGAAGAGCTTACGAGGCTGGCGGTCGAATCGGCCATCTCCGTTGGCGCATCGTACGCGGATGCCCGGGGCGTGGACAGTCGGAGCGAGCGGGTGCGTGTGAAGAACGGATCGGTGGAGGCGCTCAGCGACAGCCGCAGTCGGGGGCTGGGTGTCAGAGTGATCGCCGACGGCGCATGGGGCTTCGCCGGCTGCGCGGAGCCGTCCGAGCGCGCCGCGCGCGAGGCGGCCGACCGTGCCGTCGAGCTTGCGCGGGCAGCGGCCGGCACGGTCGATGAGCCGGTGGAACTCGCCGAGGTTGAGCCGGCCGTGGGCAGTGCTGCGACCGAGGTCGCGATCGACCCTGACGATGTGCCCCTCGACGATCGACTCGCCCTGCTGATGGAGTGCGACCGGCTCATGCGGGCGGAGGGTGTCGAGGTGGCGGTCGGGCACGTTAGCGTGCTGCGCAGCAGCAAGCACTTCAGCTCCAGCGAGGGCGCCTCGATCCGCCAGGAGCGCGTTGAGACCGGCGGAGGGCTTGAGGCGACGGCAGTCGGCGACTGCGGGGCCTGCAGACGCTCGTACCCATCGTCTCATGGCGGGCAGGTGATGGCCCGCGGCTGGGAAGTGATCGACGAGCTTGACATGACCTCCCACGCCGGGCGGACCGCCGCTGAGGCCCGGCAGCTCGTGGACGCGCCTGAGTGTCCCTCCGGAGTCAGAGATGTGATCCTCGCGGGCGGGCAGCTTGCGCTTCAGTTGCATGAGTCATGCGGCCATCCGATCGAGCTTGATCGCGTGCTCGGCACCGAGGCGTCGTTCGCGGGCACCAGCTTTCTCACCCCCGACAAGCTCGGCAGCTTCCGCTACGGCTCGGACGTTGTGAACATCACCGCTGACGCGACCATCCCCGGCGGCCTCGGTTCCTTCGCGTGGGATGACGAAGGAGTTCCCGCGCAGCGAAGCTGGATCGTGCGCAGCGGCATCTTCACCGGCTATCTGACCTCCCGCGAGACCGCCGCGCAGCTTGGGTTCGAGCGGAGCAACGGCTGCATGCGCGCGGACGGCTGGGGGCGCATGCCACTGATCCGCATGACGAACATCAACCTCGAACCGGGCGAGCAGTCGCGAGAGGCTATCATCGCCTCGACCGAGCGCGGCATCCTGATGGAGGACAACCTGAGCTGGAGCATCGACGATCGGCGGCTGAACTTTCAGTTCGGATGTGAGATCGGCTGGCTGATTGAGGACGGGGAGATCGCGGGGATGGTCCGTCAGCCGGGGTACACCGGCATCACGCCGCAGTTCTGGCGGAGCTGCGATGCCGTCGCGGACGCCGAGACATGGCGCGTGTGGGGAGTGCCGAACTGCGGCAAGGGCGAGCCGATGCAGACCGCACGGGTGGGGCACGGAGTGTCGGCGGCGCGATTCCGCGACGTCCAGGTGGGAGTGACCGAGGATGAGTGACGCGCTGCTGATGGAGCGGGAGAGAGCGCTGGAGATCTGCGACCGGGCGATCGGAGCTTCGACCGCGGATCAGACCGAGGTGAACCTGCTGGCCACCGACTCGGGGCTCACGCGCTTTGCCAACAATTACATTCATCAAAGCGCTGGAGAGACGAACGCCGTGGTGTATGTGCGCGCGGCGTTCGGTCAGAAGGTCGGGATCGCCTCGACCAACGACACATCGAATGCGGGCCTTCGAGACGTCGCCGAGCGGGCTTGCGGGCTCGCCCAGGCCACGTCCCCGGACGAGGACTTCCCGGGCCTGTCGCCGCCCGGCGAGGAGCCCGTGCCGGTGCGTGGTGCGCAGAAGACGGTGGAGTTCGGCCCGTCACAGCGTGCCGACGCCATCGGCCACTGCCTTGCGGTCGCGAAGGAGCACGATCAGACCGCAGCAGGCGCATGCTCGGCCGACGTGATGGTCCACGCGGTCGCCAACTCGCTCGGCCTTCGGGCGTATCAGGAGAACACCGTCGCGCATATGCGGATGGTATTTTCCGGCGAGGATTCTTCAGGCTACGCGGAGGCGTACGCCGAAGATGCCTCGGAATTGAGCCCGCGGATACTGGCGGAGAGCGCCGCGCGGAAATGTTCCCTCGCCGCGGGCCCGGACATGGTGGAGCCGGGACGTTGGGACGTGATCCTCGAACCACCCGCGGTCACCGATGCGATCTTCCACCTCGGGCTCTTCGCCTTCAACGCTCAGGCGTGCCTCGAAGGGCGCAGCGCCATCTGCGGACGCCTCGGAGAGCAGGTCTGCGGGGAGAACATCACACTCACCGACGCGCCGCTCGATCCGCGTGGCATCCGCCGGGCATTTGACTTTGAGGGCGTGCCCCGGCGATCGGTCGAGTTGATCGACGAGGGTGTTGCGGCGGGCCTGGTGCATGACAGGCGGACCGCCGCGAAGTCCGGCGCCACGACCACCGGACACGCGGGGCCGCCGTCGAGCACGTGGGGGCCGGTGCCCCTCAATCTCTTCCTTCGCCCGGGTGATGCGAGTGTTGAGGAGATGATCGCAGAGACGGAGCGGGGCCTGCTGGTCACACGTTTTCATTACACGAACATGCTGGACCCCAGCGCCGCCGTGCTGACCGGGATGACGCGGGACGGGACATTCCTGATCGAGGACGGCGAGGTCGTCGGGGGCGTGCGGAATCTGCGCTTCACTGAGAATCTGCTCGAGGCGCTCTCGCGCGTGGATATGATCGGCAACGAGGGCTGGCTCGACGAGTACGCATGGGCGCCGGCGCTTCGGGTTCGCGACTTCCGCTTCTCCGGCGCAACGGAGTTTTGAATAACGGCGGGCAGGACGTGTGTGCATGGCTGATAAGAGCGCTTTGACAGGCTCATACAACGACGCCTATCAGCGTCCAGGACCGCTCTTCGGGCTTCGACCCGATCCACGGCTGAGGGAGATCGTGCGGACCCACGAACTGTCGGGCCGGGCGCTGGACATCGGAGCGGGCGACGGTCGTCATTCCATCTTCCTCGCGCGCAACGGCTTCACCGTCGAGGCGGTGGACATCTCGGAGGCGGCGATGAAGAGGCTTCGCGAGTACGCGCGGCGCGGCCGCCTGCCGATCGAGGCGCGCGTGGGTGATTGCACCAAGCCTGAGTGTATCAGCGGTCCGCGCGAGATGATCGTCGCGGACACGGTGCTCGGGCACTTCGCGATGGACGATGCGCGCGCGATCGGACAGCGCATCGTGGACGCTCTCTCGCCGGGAGGCTGGCTCTTCGCAACCGCGCTTTCCAACGACGATCCGCGGGAAAGCGAATTCGCGGGCCTGTGCCGGACGTACTTCTCACGGGAGGAGTTCCTCAACCTCTTCTCCGGCCTGAGGATAGAAAGCTGCGAGCACCTGTCGACGGTTGATCATACGCACGGTGAGCCGCACCGCCACCGCGTGTTGCGCGTGATCGCTCAGAAGGAGGACGTGTGATGGGCATTGCCGAACGAGTCACGCTGGTGACGGGAGGGGCGGGACACCTCGGCTCGGTGGTGACGAAGCGGCTACTGGCCGCCGACGCCCGCGTGGTCGTGTGTGAGCACAGCCCGGAGAAACTCGAAGACCTCACGGAGAAGCTTGACGATGCGAAGCTGAGCAGCATCGTGTGCGATGTGACCGACGAGGACGAGGTCGAGCGCATGATGCAGCAGATCCACGCCGAGCACGGGGGACCGGACGCGCTCGTGAACGTGGTCGGGGGCTTCGCCGCCGGCGACAGCGTTGCGGAGACGGAACTTGCCACGTGGGACCGGATGCTTGCGCTGAATCTCACGTCGATGTTCCTGTGCTCGAAGCACGCGCTCAAGCACATGCTCGAGGCCGACTTCGGGCGGATAGTGAGCATCTCGTCGAAGGCCGCCGACGACCTCCCCGCGGGGCGCGCCGCGTACGCGGTGGCGAAGGCGGGCGTGCTGAACCTGACCGCCTGCATGGCTGATGAACTTGCGAAGACAGGCGTGGCGTGCGCGGCGGTCATGCCGTCGATCATCGACACGCCGATCACCCGGAGGGCCCGACCTGACGCCGACACGAGCAAGTGGGTCTCCCCGGAGAGCATCGCTGAGGTGATTGCGTGGCTGGTGAGCGAGGAAGCGGGCGCGATCAACGGGTCGGTCCTGCGACTCTACGGCGGATTGACGTGATGCTGCCCGTGGCTGGCCTGCAAGCGCAGGCACGGCGGACGGAGGCGCAGGCGCGTTGCTGAAATCGAGGACTGAGAGCCGATGACCCACCGCGAACGCATTGAGACAGCGTGGGACCACCGTGAGCCCGACCGCGTCCCGATCGAGTTCCCGATCAGCGCGTTCGTTCGGGATGATCCGCGTTGCGAGCGCCTCGTGCGGCTCGCCGAGGAGCATGCGGACAACTTCATCGGCGTGGCGGGCTACGACTGGGGATTCCTCGGCCACACGGCCGAGCGGACGGAGCGGGTGCTCGAGGACACCGGCGAGTACGAGCGGATCGAGTGGACGATGCACACGCCCGCCGGGGATTTCGTGGGGATCATCCGCCGCCCGCGCTTTGAGACCGGCATCGAGGACTACCACTGGGAGAAGCGTTACATCGAGCAGCCGGAGGACCTTGAGCGCGTCCTCAGTGTCCCGCTCGAGCCACGCGCCCCGCTCCGCGACGCGTTCGAGCGGGGCATGGCGAACGTCGGCGACGGTGGCGTGCAGGTCGTCGGCCTGCTGCATCCGCTGGGGACGCTGGTGCGCTCCTCACAGATGGAGAACACGTACTCGTGGCTGCGCACCGAGCCGGAGTTGATGCATCGCTACCTCCGCGTCACAAACGACTACGTGATCGGTGCGGTGGAAGCGATGTTTGACGACGGGGTAGGGCCAAACTTCATCAGCTACGCCCATGAGATGCTCATCCCGCCGTGGATCGGCCACGAACTCTTCGACGAGTTCGTCTTCCCCTACGACAGCGAGGTCTACGCGGCGATCCACGCGCGCGGCGGTCGCTTCCGGGCGCACTGCCACGGAAGCTGCATGGACTTCCTCGAGCGCTTCGCGGAGATGGGGATCGACTCGGTCGAGCCGCTCGAGCCACCGCCCTACGCCGACTGCGACCTTGCCGAGGCCAAGCGCCTCGTCGGCGACCGAATGCTGCTGTCGGGGAATATCCCCTCCCAGGCATTCGTCTTCATCGAACCCGCCGAGGTGGAGGAGCTTGTGCGCGAGGCGATCGAGGTGGCGGCGCCGGGCGGGGGCTTCACCCTCCGACTGACGGGAGGCGGGGGCGGTCGCGGCTCGGAGCGCACCGCCGAGCAGGGGGACAGAAACATCGCCTGCGCGGAGGCATACTTCGACGCAGCGTTGGAGCACGGGTGGTACTGATGAGCGTACAAGAGACGTCCGGAGGCTGGATCATGCGCATTGTGCTGTCGATTGCCGCGCTGGTGCTTTTGCAGGCCGCGCCCACCTTCGCTGAGGTGAATCAGGAGATGATCGACCGGGTCGCCGCCGGTGAGATCACCGAAGCCCGCGCTTCGTGGTGGGGCTTTGATCGCGAGGACGCGACCGAGGCGCTGCAGGCCGCGATCAACTCGGGCGCGGAGACGCTGATCGTCGAGGACATGGGCTCACCCTGGATAGTCACGCCCATCGAGCTTGCGAGCAACCAGGAGATCGTCTTCGAGGAGGGAGTCGAGATTCTCGCGAAGCGGGGGGAGTTCAAGGGCCGAGGCGACAGCCTCTTTACCGCGCGTGATATCGAGAACGTCACACTCCGCGGCTACGGCGCCACTTTCCGCATGTGGCAGGAGGACTACGCCAACCCCGACCTTTACGAACCCGCCGAGTGGCGGATGGCACTTGCGCTGCGCGGCGTGACCGACGTAACCGTCCTTGGCCTGACGCTGCGCGACTCCGGGGGCGATGGTATCTATCTCGGTCGAGGCAGCGGCGGTAAGACGAACCTCAACGTGCATATCAAGGACGTCATCTGCGACAACAACTACCGCCAGGGGATCTCCGTCATCACCGGCGAGAACGTGCTGATCGAGGACACGATCATGCGCGACACATCCGGCACGGCGCCCCAGGCGGGCATCGACTTTGAGCCCAACGGTCCGCAGGAGCGGATCAAGAACTTCGTGATGCGCAACTGCCTGACTGAGAACAACAACTCCAGCGGGTACATGTTCTACCTCGGCTCGCTCAACGCCGATTCCGAGCCGCTCTCGATTCGCATTGAAGGCTGCCGATCGGTCAACGACCACGGGAGCGCCGTGCAGTTCAGCGTCGGTGGGACCCTTGAGTCAGCGGTCGGCGGGACGGTCGAGTTCATCGACTGCGTCTTCGAAAGCAGTCGAGGAGCGGGGATCAACATCTCCAAGCCCGCCCGCCAGGGCGCGCTGCGCTTCGAGCGCTGCGCGGTCCTCAACACCGCGGGCGACTCCGGGGCGCTTTCGCCGATCGTCTTCGGCTCGCGCACCAGCGCCGACACGCCGGTGGGCGGCGTCGAGTTCGTTGACGTCGTGGTCCGCGACCTCCCCGACCGCCCCCTGATGCGCTACGGCGATCAGGCCGGCGGGATCCCCGTCGAGGACATCACCGGCAACATCATCCTCATCGACGAGGCGGGTGAGCGCACCGACCTGCAGCTCACAGACGAGCGTCTCGCCGAGTGGATGCCCGAGACCGCGATCGTGGAGATCCCGCGCCTCGGTCTCGAAGGCGTTCGTCTCATCCCGCTCGAGGCCGACCCGCCCATCCCGGTCGCCGAAGTCCGCTGGCCGATTATCCGGAAGACCGGAGAGCATCTGCTTCACGCGGAGGCGGGCGATGAGGTGTCCTTCATCGTCAATCATCTGCAGGTCGGGAGCTACGGTGGGGGGAATATGCCGGTGACGGTCACCGCCCCGTCCGGCGAGGTCGTTCTTGAGGCCGCCGCGCCTTTCAAGCAGGAGACGCCCATCAGATTCGTCCCGCCGGAGACCGGGGTGTACACGATCACCGGCAGCGCCGGCGGCAACCGTTATCAGCTCAAGGACGCGTCCCACCCGCTCGTGGTCAATGCCGGGAGCGGCGCGGTCAGCTTCATCGAGCAGGAGAAGGACCTCGTCTTCTACGTTCCCGAGGGCACCGAGGAGTTCGGCGTCCGCGTCTACGGGCAGGGGGCGGGGGAGGCGCTCGCGGCGACGCTGATCGATCCCGCGGGCGACGTTTTCGGTCAGGTGGACAATCAGTTCGGATTGCATCAATTCCACGTGCAGAAGGACGAGCCGAGCAGCGGTGAGGTCTGGATGCTTCAGATCCGCAAGCCATCCGACAGCACGTGGGAGGATCACTTCGTGGATCTGCGCGGGATTCCGCCGCTGCTCGCGCCAGCCGGCGCGCCGCTGCTGATCCCCGCGGCAGACTGAGATACGCCGCAGTGAGAATCGAACAGGAGGCTGCAAAGATGCGAAGAATCGCAATCACATGTGCCCTGCTGGCGATGGTCGTCGGCACGGCGTCATGCCAGCAGGTCAACCAGGAGATGATCGACAGATGCCTCGCCGGTGACGTGGATGAGGCGAGGGCCTCGTGGTGGGGCTTTGATGCCGAGGATTCAACGGAGGCCCTGCAGGCCGCCATCAACTCCGGCGCGTCGAAGCTGATCGTCGAGGACATGGGCTCACCGTGGATCGTCACACCGATGCAACTGGCGAGCGACCAGGAGATCGTCTTCGAGGAGGGCGTGGAGATCCTCGCAAAGCGCGGGGAGTTCAAGGGGCGCAATGACACACTCTTCACCGCGAGCGGTGTGGAGAACGTGACGTTGCGCGGCTACGGCGCCACGTGGCGCATGTGGCGGGATGACTACGACGACCCCGAGCAGTATGAGAAGGCCGAGTGGCGCCACTGCCTCTCGCTGCGAGGGACCAACAACATCAACATCTACGGCCTCACGCTCACCGAAAGCGGCGGCGACGGCATTTACTTCGGACGGGGCGGGGACGGCAACCGCAACATTCATATCAAAGACCTCGTCTGCGACCGGAACTACCGCCAGGGCATCTCGGTGATCACCGGCGAGAACGTGCTGATCGAAGACACGATCATGAGCAACACCGGCGGGACCCCGCCCGCGGCGGGAATCGACTTTGAGCCCAACCATCCGAGTGAGCCGATTGCAAACTTCGTCATGCGCAACTGCGTCACCGAGAACAACGAGGGCCACGGCTACACATTCTACCTCCCGAACATGCATGCCGACACCGAGGATGTGTCGGTCCTCATTGAGAACTGTCGCTCGACGAACGATCGCGTCGCCGCCGGTGTGACCACCGGCAACGCGCCCGACCAGACCGTCGAAGGGTACATTCGCTTCGTGGACTGCGAGTTCATCACCCCCCGCGGCAACGGCATCTCGGTTCGTGACAAGCCCGTCGAGGGCCTTGACGTGACTTTCACCAACTGCGTGGTCGAGCGGCCGGCGCTCGAGCGGGAGGAGATCGCCCCGATTCAATTCACCGCCCGGCAGCGCGCGGTCCGCGACGTGGGCGGCGTACACTTCGACAACCTCGTGCTGCGGGACCCGATCGACCGCCAGCCCGTCTCCTTCGCCAGCATGGCTCTTGGCGTCAACCTCACGGACGTCACCGGCACGATCGTGGTTGAGCGCGACGGCGAGCGCGAGGAGCTTGAGTTGACGGAGGACCTGCTCACAGAGTGGGCGCCACCGTCGGACATTCCCAACATCCCCCTCCTGCGCCTCGAGGACTTCGAGTTCACGCCTGTGGTCGGCGATCTGCCCGCCGAGGGCGACTACGCGCCCGAAGGCTTCCGACTCCGCAAGGCCAGCACCGTGCTGCTTTACGCCGAGGAGGGCGATGAGGTCGCGGTCACCGCATACTTCGGCCAGGTCGGGCGGGGTGAGCCCGACTCGGCGCCCGTCACCGCGGTGTCTCCGTCAGGTGAGGAGATCACGACCGCTGAGATCCCCTTCGAGGCCGAGGGCGAGATCGCGTTCACGGCACCCGAGACCGGACTCTACGAACTGCAGGCGAATCCGGGCAGCAAGTCCATGAGCTACCGTGCCAGCACCCATCCGATCAACCTCACCACCGACGGCGCGCCGGTCGGGCTGATCTCCGGGGGCGGCACGCTCTACGTGTGGGTGCCCGAGGGTGTCGAGGAGTTCGGCATCGTCGCCACCGGCGAGGGCTCGGGCGAGGCCGTGAAGGTCGCGCTGTTCAACCCCGCGGGCGAGATGGTGCAGCAGGAGGACGATGTCACCGCCGCGGTGATGCTGCACGGTGTGCTCGACCAGCCCTCACAGGGTGAAGCGTGGCGCATCGATGTCTCGCGACCGAGCGAGCTTTTCTTCGAAGACCACTCGCTCTCAGTGCGCGGTGTTCCGCCGCTGCTGGCGCCTTCGCCCGAGGCGCTGCTGATGCCGCGGTAGGACGGACGCGTTCGCCGATCGACCGCGCCCTCAGAAGGTGCGGACTGCCTGCCCTGCGAAAGAGGAATCAGCTTCACGCAGGGCAGGCTTTGCATCTCCTGCGTGACGCACAGGGCGGAGAGCGGCGAGGCGAACAAATGTTTCACGTGAAACATTCTGCGCGCTTGCGAGGGCGCATTGAGGAGCAACATGGATGACGTGGGAGTGCGAGCTTGACTGGCCGGGAGTCTGCGGGGGATTCGTGGGCCGGGCGGCCCCTGACAAGCGTGAGGCCGCTCTCGAGGAAGCGCTGGGGTCGATGGGCGGGGAGCGGGTTCTCGTCGAGGCGCAGCAGGTGCATCGGGCGGATGTGGCGGTCATCCGCGCGGAGGCGCTGCATGACGGAAATGTACACATCGGCGGTGTTGACGGATTCGTGACCAACGGGCCGCAGGCTGCGCTGGCGATCTACGTGGCCGACTGTCTCGCGATCTTTCTCAGCCATGCGTCCGCCCCGGCGGTGGGGGTGGCGCACGCGGGATGGCGCGGCCTGGCCGCGGGCATGCCCCGGGCGCTTGTGCGGACCGCGCTGGACGCATTCGGCGGCTCGCCTGATGATATGCGAGTGGCGCTCAGTCCGTCCATCCGGCAGTGCTGCTTTGAGGTGGGCGAGGAGGTGGCGGAGCAGTTTGACGCCATCCCCGGCGCCGTCGATCGTTCGCGGAGCAAGCCCCACGTGGACATGATCGCGGTTGCCGGCGCGCAACTGCGCGAAGCCGGGATCTCGCCGGCGCGCATCGAGGTGATGGAGGGCTGCACGCGCTGCGAGCCCCGGCGCTTCGCGTCATACCGCTGGGACCCGCAGCGCTGCGGGCGGAACGTCGCCCTGATCGGCCTCAGCGTGGCCGGACGGTGATCAGAGGCGCGAGAAGCGCGAGATGTCGTGCACCCCGAGGCTGCGCTCGATGTCCGCGACTCGGCTGACGAACTTCCCGAAGGGGTCGTCGCCGAACAGTTCGTTTTCGTGCTCCTCGAAGGCCTCGCCCAGTTCGGCGTACTCGTGCGGGCTCATGATCGCCTGCAGCGCGGGGAGCACGACCGTGTCCTCGTGGGCCGCGTGTGGGCGGTACATCCGCGAGAATCGGCGCATGTCGCGGACCAGCGCGTCCCGCTCGGGAGGCGTGTCGGCGGTGGCCACGCGTCTCAGGATGCGGTCCGTCAGCTTCCGACTCAGGCGATGCTGGCGCTCGAGTGTGTTGACAAGCTCCACGTGCCTTCCGGCCGCGCGCAGATGTGGGAAGATATCGTCCTCTTCCTTCGTCTCATGGTACTCGCCGATATACTCGTGGATTATCTCCGCGGCATCGGTGATCGCTTCGGTGGGGACGTCGTCGTCCCCCTCGATCATGATGCCGGCTTCCTCGTAGATGACCAGGATCCGTCCGAGGAGCGCGTGTTCGCGCATCGTGTCCTCGTTGGCGCTGATTTCGTGCTCCTCTTCGGCTGCGCCCACCGCCGATATCCCGCCGAGCACGAGGGCCGATCCCGCCGATGCAAGACACGTTGTGACGAACCGCCTGCGTTTCATCTTCATGAATTCCCGACCTCCATCGCCGCCTCAGTTTCGTGAAGTGTTCGACAGTACATTGGGATTCGGGGCATGGGGGAGGGTGTCCTGCGTGAAGGAGGCGGCAGAGGGCGGTCAGGCCGGCGAACCTGTGCCGCTGGATGCTGACCGATGAGGTGATTGCCACCTGGTGGGCGGTCGCGGATCGGCGTGAGGTCAGTCGCTCGGGTCCTGCACCGGGGCGTATTCCATGATCGGGGCGCCGGTTTCGTCCGGGCGCATCGTGATGTGCCGCCGCCAGGCATCGTCGATCTCGGGAAAGTCGCGGCGGTAGTGCGCGCCGCGGCTTTCCGTCCGCGTCAGCGCCGCCTGCAGCGCCAGGCGCGCGACGGTCACCATGTTCGCGGCCTCGATCTCCTCGCGAGACGCTGAGGGCACCGTGGAGATCTGCCCCGCCCAGCTTTCCACCTGCTCGCGAGCTTCGCTGAGGTCCTCACCGTGCCGCTCCATCCCCGCCGAATGCTGCATGAGGCGCTGAAGCTCCCCACGGATGGCCGGTGCCCCGACGCGGACCGGCGGGGGCGCAAGCTCCGCGGCCACTCCCATCTGCTCGTACGACAGCTTCGGCAGCCTCGGCGCGATCTCCGCGCAGCGAAGGCCGAAGACGAGCCCCTCGAGGATCGAGTTGGACGCGAGGCGGTTTGCGCCGTGCAGGCCCATGCACGCGACCTCACCCACCGCCAGCAGGCCGGGCAGATCGGTGCGGCAACGCAGGTCGGTCAGCACTCCGGACATCGCGTAGTGAGCCGCGGGTGCGACCGGCACCTTCTCCGAGTAGATGTCGAAGCCCTGGCGGCGCAGTTCGGCGACGATCCCCGGGAAGCGCGAGAGGAACTGCTCGAGCGGGATCGATGAGAAGTCGAGTTCGACGAAGTCGCGACCGTCCGAGCGCATCTCGGCGAACACCGCGCGTGCCACGACATCTCGGGGGGCGAGATCGCCCTGCTCGTGGTAGTCCGGCATGAAGCGCTCGCCCTCGGCGTTGCGCAGCACGGCTCCCTCGCCGCGGACGGCTTCGGAGATGAGGAACTTCGGTGAGCCCTCGTGGTAGAGCGCGGTCGGGTGAAACTGCACGAACTCCATGTCCATCAGCCTGCAGCCGGCACGGAAGGCGGCCGCCAACCCGTCGCCGGTGGTGACCAGCGGGTTCGTGGTGACCGCGAAGATCTGACCCAGCCCGCCCGACGCGAGGATCGTCACTGAGGCCACGAAGCGGATGCGGCGCTTATCCTCAAGTGAGAGCACGTCGCAGCCGACGCAGCGGCCCTCGACAGTCAGCAGATCGGTCATCTGCGTGTACTCGAAGATGTCGATCGCGGGATGGACCTGCGCCCGGCGGGACAGGGAGCGCTCGACCTCGTGCCCGGTTTCATCGCCGGAGGCGTGGAGGATGCGGTTGCGACCGTGTGCCGCCTCGCGGCCTCGCAGCAGGTCGCCGTCCTCGCGGTCGAAGCGCATGCCCAGCCGCATAAGCTCCCTGACCGACGGGGGGCCCTCCGCGGTGAGCACCTCGACAGCCTCGGGGGCGCACAGTCCCGCGCCCGCCTCGATGGTGTCGCGGGCGTGAGCCTCCGGAGAATCGTCCTCCCCCAGGGCGACGGCAATGCCGCCCTGCGCGTACTCGGTGTTGCACTCGGTGACTTCATCCTTGGTCAGCACCGCCACCTTGCCGCGCTCGGCAAGGTGCAGCGCCGTGAAGAGCCCCGCGACGCCGGACCCGATGATGACGAAGTCAAACTCGTAGATGTTCGGCCTTTGAACACTCGGCGTAATCATTTAAGCACCTTAGGGCAGCAACGGCAACGGCGAAAGCGGCGGCGGGTTCAGGCGACGATCGGCCATGCGAAGAGTAGCAGGGCCAGCAGCAGCCCCAGCAGCGCCCCCAGCGCCACTTCGTGCAGCTTGTGAATATCAGCCTGCAGCCGGCTCTGAGCCAGCAGCAACGCGAGCGCGAGCGCCAGCGCCGCCACGGCCGGACTCTGCGTCACGAAGACGATCGACGCAGCGATCATGAAGCCGAGCGCGGTGTGCCCGGACACAAGTCCGCCGGTCAGAAACGAGCGCCAGCCGGTCGCGCGCTTCACCCAGACAATGATCACCGCCAGCAGCAACATCCCCACCAGCACGATCTGCAGCGGTCCCAGCACCGGGCGGGACGGGAATTCGGGTGGGAGTTGAAAGATCGCCATGAAATTCTCGTTGTTCGCGAAGATCATGATGCCGATCAGCAGCGAAGCTATTGAGCACAACAACACCCCCGCGGCGGCGACATCCTTCACGATCTTCGCGCTCTGGCTGTATTCCTCAACCTTCAGGTCGATGACGCACTCAACCGCCGTGTTGAATACCTCCGCCACCAGCACGGTGATCATCGTCATCAGGAGGATCACCAGTTCGATGTGACTGACCCCGAAGCCCCACGCGGCGAGCAGCACCAGCGCCACCATGACCGACTGGATACGCAGGCTCTTCTGCGTCTTGAAGACGTAGTAAAGCCCCTCGAACGCGTTGTGAAAGCTGTCGATCGTGGACCGGCTCTTCCACGGCCTGTCCTCGGCCTCACCGCACGTCTGATCCCCCTCTGTCTCGTTGCCGCGCGTCACGTCATCCACGGTCGGTTGAGCCACCTTCCAGGCGCCTCAGCGCCTCCTCCTGAAGCGCCATCATGCGTTCGCGGGCATCCTCGTCGTAGTCCTCGTAGCCGAGCACGTGCAGCATCCCATGCGCGACCAGCAGACACAGTTCCCGCTGCGGAGAGTGGCCGTATTCGGCGGCCTGCCGCCGGGCGGTGTCGGCGCTGACGATCACCTCGCCGGCCACGCGGTCGGGTTCGTCCTCCGCTTCGAACGCGATCACGTCGGTGGTCGCGTCCGTCTCCCGAAAGTTGCGGTTGATCTCACGAATCCTGTCATCATCCACGATGGCGACGCTCACCGTGTCGGGAAGGCAATCCGAGGGGGCATCGCCGGCCTCGATGCCCACGAGCGCGGCCTGCATCGCGGCGTCGCGGAGCAGTTGCTCGTCGAGGGGATGGTCCTGGAGATCGCGGATCACAACTTCCATCGCTCAGCGGGCCGCAGAGCTTCGCTCGATCTGCTCGAGCGAGGACGCCACAGCCGCTTCCTCCTCCGCTTCGTCCTGATCGGGATACTTCAGCCGCTGATGGAACATCCCGTGCAGTGTGCTGATGAAACTGTCGCGGATGGTGCGCAGGTCGTCGAACGTCAGCGGTGATTCGTTGAGCTGCCCGTCATCCACCTTCGACTCAATGATGCGGTCGACCAGTTCCTCGATCTGATCCCGCGTCGGGTCCACGAGTGTGCGTGCCGCCGCCTCGACGGAGTCGGCGAGCATCAACAACGCGGCCTCCTTCGTCTGGGGCTTCGGGCCGGGGTAGCGGTAGTCCGATTCTTTTACGTTCTCCTCGCCCTCCTGCTGCACCGCCAGGTGGTAGGGGTAACTCGCCAGCGAGGTGCCATGATGCTGGCGGATCGCGTCCGAGATCTCGCGGGGCAGTCCGATCTCTTTCGCCATCTCGTAGCCGTCCCGGGCGTGGGCCATCAGCGTGAGTGCGGAGAGGTGCGGCTTGAGCTTCTCGTGCGGGTTCTCCTCGCCGAACTGATTCTCGATGAAGAAGTAGGGGCGCTTGAGCTTGCCGATGTCGTGGTAGAGTGCGATCGCGCGGACCAGCAGCGGGTTGGCGCCGATCTCCTCGGCCGCGGGTTCGGCGAGGTTCCCGACCATCACCGCGGACTGATAGGAGCCCGGCGCCTCGGTGAGCAGGCGGTGCAGGACCGGCTCGTTGGGGTTGGACAGTTCGAGCAGCCGCAGGTCGGTGACGACGCCCACCACGCGCTCGAGCGCGACCACGGCGACCACGGCGAGGCTGGCGGCGATGAGCCCCGCCACCGCCGCGGCAATGATCTGAGTGACTGACAGCGACAGGCCGAAGACCTCGCTGGCGACGATGAAAATGATTGCGTTGCCGATGCCCACCAGTCCGGCGGATCGCGCGATCGTCACGCCACGGTTGCCGGTGGAGGAGACGGCGAAGGCTGCGAATATGCTGGCGAGGATGGTGGTGATCACAAGGCGCACGTCGCTGCCGGTGGCGACCAGTCCGACGAGCAGACCCATGGACAGAGAAGACATGATTGCGATGCGGGTCCCCAGCAGCATTGCGACGATCATCGCGAGCAGCGTTGAGATGCCGAGAGCGATCGCGCCGTAGACGGACCACTGAAGCGCCACGCGGAAGCCAGCGGCGGCGAGCACCAGCGCGCCGCAAAGCAGCAGCATCTGGCGGTTATCCTCGTAGACCTCCCGGGCGTGACGGTGCAGGTAGGCCCCGAAAGTGAGTACGATGCCCATCAGAAGCACGAGGAGCGCGAGCGCCTGCGCGTAATCAACCGTCGGCGCCATCAGTCCGAGCGCTCTGGCGATGTCGATGTGCCGCTGAGTGATCTCTTCGCCGGCCGCGACTACGATCTCACCGGCCTGGATCTGCCTGGTGACCGGTTCGATCGCGGAGGCGGCGGCATTCCGCTGTGCGATGGTCCGCTGCTCGTCGTAGCGCTGGTTCGGGCGCAGGGACTTTGCCGCTATGTCGGCGACCATCTGCTGATACTGCGGTGTCAGTTCGAGGTTGCGGGCCGCCTCATGTGCCGCGGCGCGGGCTTCGGGGAGGTCGTCGGTGTTGTCACGGATCGTCCGCTGCATACGCTGATTCGCGAGTGTCGTCGCGTCGCTGCGGATGCGTTCGAGCGTCCCCTCGGGGGCGGTGACGAGCAGGCGGAGCGTCTGCTCCTCCAGCGCAAGTTCGACCCGCGCCTGCAGGGCCTCGATCATCGCATCCACGTCAGGCTCCTGGTCCGCCGGCGCGGCTCCGGGTGTATCGTCGGCGAGGGGGGCGGTCTCATCATCGCTCGGAGGCGCCGCTTCAAACCTCTCGCGCACTGCGAAGGCGGCTCTGAAGATGTCGTCGATGGTCTGCTGGACGAGATCGTCGGCCTCCGCGACGACGGTGTACTGATCGGGCACCGATTCGCGGGCCCGCTGGCGGCGCTCCTCGGTGGCCTGCGTGTCCGTGTAGGTGACCGAACGCGAGGCGATGATCGTCCGATCAGCTTCCTCGCCCGCCTCGAGGGCGACGCGCTCAGGAATGAGCCGCGCGCTTATTGCAACAAACAGCAGCAGCACAGTCCCTACGGCCATGGCGGCACGAGTGTATGAGAGTGGGCTGAGAGAACTCAGCCCACTCTTGCCGTTGGAACCGTTATTGCCCGATCTGCGGCTACTGCGCATCCCGATCCTCGTTGGACTGGCCGGTCCGCTCGCGTTCGTCAGCGGCGTCATACGCCAGTACGATCCGCTGCACGAGGTCGTGCCGCACGATGTCCTTGCGCGTGAGATGGCTGACCTGCACGCTCTCGACGCCATCAAGGACGTCGAGCGCGTGGCGCAGGCCGCTGAGCTGCCCGGCGGGAAGGTCGCTTTGCGTTATGTCGCCGGTGATGGCCATGCGCGAGCCGAAGCCCATGCGCGTGAGGAACATCTTCATCTGCGCCGGCGAGCAGTTCTGCGCCTCGTCAAGGATCATGAACGCATCGTTGATCGTGCGCCCGCGCATGTACGCCAGCGGCACGACCTCGATGGTACCGTGCTCGGTGAGCCTCCGCGTGCGGTCGAGGCCGATGATGTCATGCAGCGCGTCGTAGAGCGGTCGCAGGTAGGGATCGACCTTGTCGAGCATGTCGCCGGGCAGGAAGCCAAGCGATTCGCCCGCCTCGACGATGGGCCGTGAGAGTACGAGCCGGTTGACCTCACCGGCTTTCAATGCGGCAGCGGCCGCGGCCATCGCCAGGAAGGTCTTGCCCGTCCCGGCGGGCCCGACGCAGAACGTCAGGTCCATCTCGCGCAGCGCCCGAACGTAATGAGCCTGAGCCGGAGTCTTCGGGCGAATCGGCTTGCCGCGGTGGGTGACCATCACGGCCTCGGACAGCAGCGCCTCCGCTGCATCCGCGGAGTCATCGCCGGTGGTTCTGAGCGCACAGCTTATGTCATGTTGCGACGGAATGCGACCGCCGCGGATGGCCTGCAGGCAGTTGTCCAGCAGTTCCGCGGCAGTTTCGGCACGGTCGGTCTCGCCGTATATCTGCAGACGGTCGTCGCGGGGCACGATGACGACGTCGAGTTCGTTTTCGATCATACGCAGATTCGCGTCACGTTCGCCAACCAGCGAACTCAATTCAATGCCCTCGACAGGAACGCTCGTCCTGGGCGTACGCGTTGTCTGCTCAGACGTGGTAATTCACTCTCCTCAACTCGTGTTCGCGCGCTCGTGTGCGCACGTGGATATGTAGAAGAAGTGTACACCAGCGGTGGGCATGAAGTCAATGTTTGAGGGGGGCGATTCGGGCTGTGATGGCAGGTTGT